>JAEKKO010000100.1 GCA_019510335.1 Novosphingobium sp.
GCATGCGCGCCATGCAGTTCTACCCCAACGATTACGACGGCGTGCTGCTCGGGTGGATCGGCGGCCCGTTCCCCGACCCCAAGCGCGACGGCACGGTCCGCAGCTATTCGAACATGATCCGCGAGGTGACGCGCGAGCCCGGCGCCTGGCTGTCGCCGGCCAAGCGCACGTTCCTCGACCGCGAGATAATGAAGTCGTGCGATGCCGCCGACGGAGCGCTCGACCAGATGATCTGGGACACCCGCCAGTGCAGCTTCGATTTCCGCAAGCTCGAGTGCAGCCGCGCCGATGGCCCGGAGTGCCTGACGCAGCCCGAGCTCACGACTGTCACGAAAATTCTGGCGGAGACACCGTGGCCCATCTCGAACATCTCGAGCTGGGCGTACATGGGCAACGTGTCGCCGCCCTGGGACCCGTCGCCGTCGCGCGAGAACGCGGCCAAGACCGCCAGCGGCTACGTGATCCTCAACGGCTGGGCGCGGACCTATCTGCACCAGCCGACCCGGGACGTGATCAAGCAGCCGCTGACCGAGGCCGAGATCCAGTACATCGACGCCCGGCAGCACAGCGACTTCGCCTATCCCGGCGGCTATTGGGACCTAAGCGGCTACGAGCGGACCGGCGGCAAGGCGATCTTCTACGTCGGGGTCGGCGATCCGGCCTTCCCGCACGTCGGGATGGAGAACTGGTACCGCATCTGGAACGAGAAGATCGGCGCCGCGCGGGTCAATAAGATGGCGCGGCTCTATCAGGTGCCGGGCTGGGGCCATTGCGGCGGCGGCAGCGGTCCGTCGGACGGCACCGACGTCATGCTGCAGGCGCTGATCGACTGGGTCGAGAGGGGCAAGCCCGCCGGCGGGCTGGTCATGCACCGCGGCGCAGACCGGGCGCACAAGCTGTTCGCGGCGGACACCTCTCGCACGATCGGCGTCGGCGTCAGCGCGGCCGCTGGGCCGTCGCGCGATTTCCTCGTCTGCCCGTTCCCATTGGTTTCGGTGTTCGACCGCGCGAAGGTGAACGTGCCGGGCGCGGTGTGGAACGCGGCCAACTGGACCTGCCGGTCAAAGACGCTCTCCCGAGGCCATGCGCCGGGTAGGCATTTCGTTCTAATGCGATTTGACGAGCCGACCGCCGTCGATGACGAGGATGTCGCCCGTCTGAAAACGCGAGGCGTCGGAGGCTAGGTAAGCGGCCGGTCCTTCGATGTCGCCGAGGTTGCCCGGGCGGCCGAGCGGCGTGATCGCCGACATGCGCTCGATCACCGGCTTCGCCTGGGGGCTGTCGCCGGTCATGCCGGTGAGGATGATCCCCGGCGCCAGCATGTTGACGCGCACGCCGTACTGGCCGAGCTCGACTGCCATGCCCTTGACCATCGCCGGCAGCGCGCCCCTGGCGCCCACATAGTGTTCCATCCCCTGCCGGCCATGGAAGATCGACAGGCTGCCGGTGATGACGATCGACCCACCCGGATTCCCGGCTTGCGCGCGTTCGCGCATATGTCGGGCGGCCTCGCGCAACATGTAGAAGGTGCCATGCAGGTTGACTGCCAGCAGCCGGTGGTAGGTCTCGCTGGTCATGTCCGGAAATGACGGCGGGCGCGAACTGAAGCCGGCGTTGGCGAGGATGCAATCGACCCGGCCCATCTCCCGCACCGTGGCGGAAGGCCTCGATCACCGCCGCTTCGTCGGAGACGTCGACGGTGAGCGCGGTCGCGCGGCCGCCCCCGGCGTCGTCGAGCGTGGCGAGAGCGGCCTTTTGCCGGCCCACCTCCTTGTCCCAGATCACCACGTCGGCGCCCTGGCGGGCACAGCCGGTGAGGAAGCCGAGCCCGATGCCGCTGTTCCCGCCGGTCGCGAGAACCACGCGGTCGGTCAGATCAAAGAGTGAACGCCGCTCGTCAAACATAGTCCAACGGCCCCAATGACTCAGTCCCACTTCCCAAGAGGGTGCCCGCTTTCCAGCGAACTTTCTCGGGGCCACTAGAGGCCTTCCGGGCAGCCATTGCGGAATCGGTCTCTTGAGCTGGACGGAGGCAGATCTCTGGCGAGATCAATAGAGGCTGAAGCCATAGGCGGGCGGTCAAAAAGCGGTTTCGTGAAACAAAAATTGGAAACGGGTAGGCCCCGCGAGCGTCGGACGTGCATTAGCGCGGCTGTTCGGCGCAGTCGCATTACACTGTCCGCAACGTCTCGCCGATCTGCTGGTCGGCGGGATTGTTGGGATCGAATTTCAGCTGCCCCGGAGTCCAATGCCGCACCAGATCGAGATCGGCCGCAACCTGACTTGTCATTGCGGTAAGATCGATCCAGCCGATCCGCGGGAACAGGTTGGGCAGGTACTGCGCGTCGCGCGCCGCGGCATAGCGCTTCCACGCCGCGAGCGCCGCTTCGAGGTGGGCGAGCGCCGCGCGGCGATCGTCCTCGTGAGCGGTCGCATCGAACAGCGCGAGGTCACAGGCGCCGCGGATCTTCTCGGCGTAGTATAGACCGAGGTCCGCCATCGCTTCGTTGTCGCCGACGATCTGGCGCAAGTCCTTGGTCGCGAGGTTCGCGGGATCGAACTTGAGCTCGCCGACGACGCGCAGCGTCTCGCTGGCGAACCCGGCCAGCGCATCGGCGACCTGGAGCGGCGTCGTCGCTTCCATGGGGCGCCCGTTGAGCTTGCGGTAGCGCCATTGCCGGATGTTGAGGATGTTCGAGTTGGGCATCGACAACCCGCTCATCAGGTCGGCGACGGTGTAATGGCGGCTGCCGAAATAGTCGTCCCTGGTGCCCGGCACGCGGGCGACATGGGCGTCCGCCTCCGGCAGCCAGTTGAGGTCCTCGGGGTGCCAGAAGAACCGCGTCATCTGCGGGATGATCTTCGAAGCCGCCGCCGTCGCCGCATACAGTCGCGGCGCATCCGCGTCTGGGTAGCGGGCGCGGAAGGTCTCGACGAAGTGCGCGTCGGGCAAAGTGGGATCGTAGCTCAGCCGCCCCCACAGCATGAACGAGTACCAGTGCTTTTGCATAACCAGCCGCCGGGCCGGCCCGAGGTCCTGGCCGGCCGTGTCGCGGTCGAGGAAATCGCGGCCCCAGGTGAAGCCGTCCGGGCCCATGAAGAACCCGATCAGCTTGTCCGCGGCCGGCATATTCTCGACGTACTCGCGGACGTAGTCGGGGTCGCCCCAGCGCAGCGACAGCACGTCGTCGTTGCGGACCTCGAGCCAGGTCTTCATGCCCGTGTCCTTGAGCAGCGGCATGACCGTGTCCACGAACCGCGGCTTGGGGTCCGAATACATGTGCGCCCACGAGTACTTGAAGCTGAACTCGAACCGGTCGGGCCAGATTGGCGGTTTGGCCCAGCTCTTGCGGATATCATCGCCCGAGGTCTGCCAGAAGCGGTGGATCAGGCGAAAGTCGCGGTTGGGCTCGGCTCGGAGAGCGTCGCGCACACCCTCTCCATAGGTCGACCACAGCCACGATTCCTTGGCCGCGGCGGAAGGCGTGGGCATGTTCTCGCCGGCGGTGATGCCGATGCCCTTGAGCAGCGGATAAGTGCGGATCGTCTCGCGCACGCTAGCGCGCATGTAGGCGACCGTGGCCGGGTTCTCCATCCGGTCGTCGATCCCGTACTTGCCGTTGGTCCCGTACGTGAAGACGTTCCAGGTGACGAGGTAGACGTCGATCCCGCGGTCGGCGGCCATCTGCATGACCTCGCGCCAGAAGGCGATCTTCTGCTGGATGGGCATCCGCCGCACGACCTCGTGCTCGGCGAGGAACTCGGGCGGGACCGCGTCGCGGCCGGCGAGGTTGCGCGGGATCGGACTGAGCGGATGCGTGCTGCGCCAGACGTCGTCGAGCGCGACATCGGGAAACTCCGGCACCTTCACCAGCGAGGGAAACGGGTGGAGGTTCCACAGCGACATCGTGTTGTAGCGGTGCCGCGCCAGCTCGTCGAAGGTCTGCGCCCAGAAGGCGTGGGTCCACACCTCGGGGAGGTTGAGCTGCGCCGAGGTCGATCCGTCGCCGTAGCTTGGCGTGCGCAAATCCAGCGGCACGTTGAATTTGATCCCCCGGCGCAGCACACGCGGGCGGTGGACGCGGGGCGCCGTCGCGCGCGCCATTGCCGCCGGACCGAGCCGCAGCGCCTCGGCGAGATCGAGCCCGCCGTACATCGCGCCCGCCTCGTCGCCCCCGGTAACGACGAAGCCGTTCGCGCCGTTGCGTTCGATCCGGTAGGCCTGCTCGCCCAACGCGCGGTCGGTGGCGAAGCGGACCGGCGGCGGTGCAAGACGCGTGGCTTGCGCAGCCGCGACGATTTCCGCCTGGGCGAACCGGAGCATCGCTCGCCCCGCTTCCGCCGCGGTCGAGGAGGTCGGCCAGGCTCCGGCCGCGACCAGCGAGGCGCCGACTGCAGCGGCGCTGGTTCGGCCGAGGAAATCGCGGCGGGTGACGCTATCCATCACTTGCTCGCCCTCATCGGCTGAGGCCCGGGCGTGATCCGCGCCGACGCGGGGCGGCCGGGCAGCATCAGGCGCTTGCCGGTGTCGACCACGTCGGTGCCGTTGACCCGCAGGATCCGGAAGTCGTTGTCGAGAAAGTCGCCAACGTAGAGGTACCGCCCGTCGGGACTGAACCCGATCGCTTCCGGCACTCGGCCGACCTCGATCGTCTTGACCGGCGTCACGGTCGTCCCGGCGATCCGCACGATCGTCACCGCGCCGGTCTTCTGAAACCAGGGCGCATTGTGGGGACCGTTCGAGCCGCGCAGGGAAGCGATGGCGGCGAGGTCGCCGCGCGGGCTGATCGCGAGGCCCTCGCCGCCCACGGGGATCGCTACTTTGCCAATGGCTCGCGACGGCCGCGCCGAAAGCTCGATCACCGTGGAGAAACGGGCGTCTCCGGTCATCGCCAGCCGCCCATCGGGCGAGACGTCGATGTTGTAGACGCCCTCGGTCGCGGGAATCTGGATGCCGGAAAGGCTGACCTTTTCGCCGGCGACGTCGAGGACCGACACCTTGTTGGTGTCGTGGTGGACGGCCAGGGCGTGGCGCCCATCGGGGGTGAAGACGACATGCGAGATGTCGCCCTCCAACGGAACGCGACCAATCTCCCTGAGGCGGCCACGAGCGATGCGGAACACGCCGACGGCGTGCCCGTCGCGGTAGGCTACCAGCGCGAGGGTTCCGGCGCGATTGATGCTGAGGCCCGAGGGTTGACTGCCGACAGTCAGCGTCTGCACCACCCGAGGCCGCCCGCCCGTCAGATCGATGACGAACAATTTGTTCGTCGGGACTTGGTCGAAGCCGCTGCCCTTCGGCACGTTCGTGTAGGAATCCGCGACCAATGCCAGGCGATCGTCGGGCGAGATCGCGACGTTCACCGGCGGTCCGCCGATCGAGTTCTCGAGAGGCAGCGTGGCGATGACCCGCGGTGCTTCCGGCTTGGCCAGATCGACGATCGCCACGAGGTCGTGCCCGGATGCAGTCAGCACCTTGTCGCCGCGGTCATCCCAGGTCAGCTTCTGGTCCATCCCGACGATCATGTACGGCGCGGCCGCGGCGGGCATTGCCGCGGTCAGAACCACTGCCATGGCGGCAACGCTACCGATCTTTGCAAACATGTCCTCTTTCCCTCTCGATCAGCGTCCGGGCTCGGCAAAGCCGAGCGACGGCGGGGTGGATATCCGTTTTCCGAAAAAGTCCGTCGTCACCACGGCGAAAGCGCCGGCCGCGACCGGAACGCCGGCGCGCGCCACTGGCGAGCTGGCTTGCACACGGTAGCCCTCGGCAACGCGCAGGCCGGTGCCGCGCCGGGTCGGGTCGAGGAAGCGCGGATCGCCGACCATGGCCGCGGTGCCGTGCGGGGCCATGTTGAAGAACAGGTTGTTCCTGCAGCGATCGCCGCAGTCGAACGGCTGCGGCGGGCCGGCGGGGCTCGTCGCAAAAACGATGTTGTTGCGGAACTCGAGCGTGCCGAGGAACGGCCGCACCCGTTCGGCGAATGCCGGGTCACCCTCGGGCACGATCCGCGGCGCCGAGCCCACGAAGGTGTTGTTGTACAGCAGCACCCCGTTGAGGTTCATCGTCGCCGGGTTCATCGAGCCGCTGAAGCTGCACGGCACGCCACTGAACGCCGAGCCATCCTCGATACTGAGATTGTAGCGCACGACCGCCCGGCGCGGCGCGTCCGCGGCGCACAGCAGGACGAATCCGCCCTCGTTGTGGAACGAGGTGTTGTACTGCACGATCGTCTCGTCCTGGTTGAAATCGATGTCGAACCCGGTTCCGTCACAGCCTTTGCCGCCGGGACCGAAGTGGGTGTCGCTGACCTCGTTGTACTGGATCACCGTGCGGTTGGCGTTCCACGCCCAGATGCCGGCCGCGCAGTTGCGCTTGGGGCTGTGGAAGTCGAACCCGCCAAGGTTGGCGTGGCGGACGACATTGCGCTCGAGCAGGGCGCCAATCGTGCCGAGGGCAACGATCCCGTCACCCTGTATGCGCTCGGCGCTGTTGCCGCGGATGACGACGCCGGTCGAGGCCGCGGGCCACGGCTGCCCGGCAGCGGGGCGGTCGCGCGATGTCGTACCGGTGAAGAAAATGCCGCTGCGCGAGACATCGCGGATCGTGTTGCCCTCGATCAGCACGTCGGCGAAGCGGCCGCCATTCGTCGCGTCGCCGATGATCCCGCCGCCGGGCTTGCCCTTGGCAAACGAGTTGTCGCCCTCGACATCGTGGATGTTGAGCCGGCGCAGGGTAATGTCGGCGGCGATGCCCGCAACCGACGCGAGATGGACGCCGCGGTGCAGCCCTTGCGGGTTGCCGGCGTTGGTTAGCTCGAGGTCCTCGACGATGACGTGCGACTGATCGGCGAGCGCGACGGCGGCGTTGGCTCCGCCGGCGTCGATCCGCGGCAGCGGCGCGTGCGCATCGCCATAGGCGCCGATCAGGATCGGCTTGCCCGGGGCGCCGTTGCCATGCGGCGCGAGCGTCCCGGTGCAGCGCGTTCCCCGCCGCAGCAGCAGCCGGTCGCCGGCACCGAGCGTCCGCTCGTTCGCCGCCGCCAGCGTGGTGAGCGGCCGTGCGAGACTGCCATCGCCGCCCTCACCCCGCTCACAGTCGATGTACAAGGTCCGCGCGATTGCAGGGACGTGGTCCTTCGCCTCGACGGCCGCCGAGCCGCATGCGAGGACCGCTATCGCAAGCACGATTCCAAACGCCATGTGGCGTCTTATCGATCGATTCACGCTCAACCCTTCCACCCGATCACTTCATCTTGAACACGAAGATGCCGTACCCGACACCAGCAGCGTCCGCGCTGCGGCCTTCCTGGAATGCGAACATCCGCCCGTCGGGGCTGACCACCGGGTTCGAGGTCTTGTAGCCGGGGTATTCGCCGAAGCGGGTCATCCGCACGAAATCGGTGCTGTTCGGCTCCAGCCGCAGCCGCCAGAGGTCGATGGTCTTTGAGCCGTTGGGGTTGGCCTGCTCTCTGCTCGATTCCACTAGGGCGTAGCGCCCGTCGGGGAAGATGCCCTCGATCTCGTTGTATTCGTTCTCGATCCGCCGATAGACAGTGGTCTTGCCGGTCCGCAGGTCCACCCCATAGGCATCGGCGAGCAGAACCGTGGGCGTCTGGCGATAGCAGACGTACGTCAGCTCGGTGTCGTCGTTGCGGAAGTCCTGCGCCTCGAGGTGGCAATCGGGACCTTTGGCGCGGACCGCCATCCTCTTGTTGACCAGCCGCGGCTGGCCGTTCTCGTAAACGATGTCGCCGGTGTAGATCGCCGATTCGTTCGGGGCGAAGGTGCTCGGTGTCGTCCGAGAGTCTTCGGCCCAGGCGATCTTCAGCGCCTTGCGCGAGATCGCCACCCCTTCGGAGACCTTCTGGTTGAGCGGGATCGGTGGGCCGCTGGTGCCGGCCTTGAGAACCCAGAACTCCTGATCGGAGAAGCGGGTGTTCTCGATGTCCTCGAACTTGCGCGCGCCGATCAGCAGGTAGTCGCCATTGGGCAGGTACTGGACGCGCAAGTAGCCCGGGTGCGGATAGTGGGTCAGCAGGCGGATGTGGCGGTTGGCGAGGTCGATCTCGAACGCATCGCCGAAGCTCTTGCTCATGAAAGCGATGCGCTTGCCGTCGGGCGACCACGACGGCCGCTCGCCGAACCAGGTCAGCTGGGTGATGTTGGCTGGCAGGTTGTCTTCGGGCGCGCCGCTGCGCGGGGCCGGCGATTGGGCCGTAGCGCTCGTCGCCATCAGGAGAGCGCCGAGGAGCGCGAGCGATCTCGCGAAAGCGGTCATGGCTGTATCCAGTTCAGCGACACGCGGCGTTGCCGGCGCGCGGCATGGCGATGAAGGCGATGCTGGTCAGGTGCGAGAAGCCGATCTGGAAAGACTGGAACCGGGGGTCGATCGTGCGGACCAGCGGCAGGCGCGCGGCGCTGATCGCGATCGACCGCTCCGGTCCGCCCGGCGCTGTCGCAAGCGCCGCTCCGGTGCCAGCCACAGAGGCGGTCGCCGCGACGATGCCGGTGAGGAGCCCGACAATGTGAACGGTCGAGAAGCGGAGGCCGGGCATCTCACCTTTCATGCTGTACGCTCCCGAGAGCCGAATACTCTTCTTCGCCATCGAAAAGCGAAGCGGCCGGACGGCGGTGCCGCCCGGCCGAGGATGCGCTGAGGGAGGCTCAGCGTGATCCAAAGGCGAACCTGGCGGTGAGGCCGAACTCGCGCGGATCGGTCGTGCCGATGCCGAAGTAGTTGGTGAAGCTGGTCGGCGTGAGATTGATGTTGGTCGACAGCGCGGTGGCACCGCGGTTGAGCACGCGGAAGGTGTTGGTGAGGTTCTTGCCGTAGGCAGTGACCTCCCACGCCCCCTTGGGATCGCGAACCCCGAGGTAGAGGTTGAGGATGCCGTAGGACCTGACGTCGTCGAAAGGGTTGTTCGGATCGTTGATCGAGTTGCCTTGCCACGAGAACAGCCCACGCACGAAGCCCTCCATCGCAGGGCTGAACGGCTGCTTGAACTCGCTCTGCA
Source organism: Novosphingobium sp. (assembly GCA_019510335.1). Classification (GTDB taxonomy): domain Bacteria; phylum Pseudomonadota; class Alphaproteobacteria; order Sphingomonadales; family Sphingomonadaceae; genus Novosphingobium. Next base: position 9,018 of record JAEKKO010000100.1, read on the forward strand.
GGCTCGCGCTCCACGGCGAGGCGCTGCTCGAGCGCTGGTTGGAGATGCAGGTGCCCAACCCCGGCTCGTTGGTCGTCGGCCGGTTGATCAGCCCGGCGGCCTGGAACTGGGAAACGGTCGGGGTGGTCGTGCCGGGGATCGTGTTGCACGGCACGACCGCATTCTTGAGGTGACCATCGGCATAGCTGACGATCCCGCCGATGGACCAGTTTGCGATCGGCCGCAGCGACGCTTCGACCTCAAAGCCCTTGACCTGGACATCGGCCCCGGTGACGAACGCCGTCGAAGAGATGCCGGAGGTCTGCTGGTTGAAGTAGAACACCGAACCGGTGCGATACGGGTAGTTCTTATACTTCTGCCAATAGGCACTGAGGTTCAAATTCCCCCGGCCGTCGAGCCATGTGGACTTGAACCCGGCCTCCCAGTTCCGCGACGTTTCGGGCACTGTGTGCAGGAACGAGTTCTGGAACGCAGTCGGCTGGTTGGGTCCGCCGATCACCACGGTCTGAGGCCGCCAGGACGTGCCGTAGCTGACGTAGGCCATCAGGTCCCGGCTGAAGTTGTACTTGGCCGACGCGATGTAGATCGTCGCCTCGCTTTTGTCGGTCACGTGCAGCAGCGGGTTTTCGACGTAGGTCTGGCTCGTGGTGTTGAACGTGCTCAGCCCCGAATCCGCCGAGTACCAGATGTGCCGGACGCCACCGGAAAGCTCGGCATTGCCGACGTGCAGGGCGATGTTGCCGAAGACCGACTCCTCCTTGAATTTCGCGAAGCGCAAGTTCGGCGAGAAGTCGACCCGCGCGAGCGTCCCGGGTAGCTGCGCGGTCGTGGTCGGCCGCACGGCCGCACGCGCCGTCACTACGGAATCGAACAGCGTGTTCGAGCCGCCGGCGTAGCGCAGATAGCCGACGACGTAGTCTAGCAGGCCGGCGATGCGCTCGTTGTTCTGCAGCCGGATTTCCTGGGAGAGGTCGTTCGACAGGGTGGGGTTGGTCGGCTGCCCAAGCACCCGGTTCCCCAGCGGATAGCAGGTCGCAGGCACGGGGTTTGCCGCCGTGAACGGGCACGTAGTGTTGTTGAAGGCGACCCCGGGGACGGTCTGAAGCGCGTTCAGACCGAAGATCCCGGCGTTGTCCGCAGACCCGGTCGAAACTAGGTTCTGCTTGAGGCGCAGGCGGATATAGCTGAGCTTCTGGCCAGCCAGGTTGAGCTCGGCGTTCCAGTTGTAGATGAAAAAGTTCTGATGGAACCGCTGCGGCATGGCGTTGACGGCGAGCCGGTCTTCGGCGCGGATCGTCACCGGGCTCGCCGCGGTCGTTGCGGTCGCCGGGAACAGGCTCATCGACTGCACCGGATCGAACTGGACGCTGTCGCGCTCGGTCGCCTGGTACGTGTACTGGACGATGAACTTGCCGTCGAATGGGTCGGCGCGGACGCTGACGCGGCCGGACTTGGCGTCATTGTCGGGGTTCTCGGCGCCGGGAGCATAGTAGCGGACGCGGTTGCCCTGGTCCTCGCTCTTCACTCCGGCGAGCCGCACCGCAAGTTTGCCGGCGAGCAGCGGAATATTGAGGGCGCCGTTGACGTTGTAGCCCTTGAGGTCGGTGACGGTGCCGCTGAGGTAGCCGCCGACCTCGGTCATGTCGGGCCGCCGCATCGCGAAGTTGATCGACCCCGACGGTGTCGCCCGGCCGCGCAACGTGCCTTGGGGACCCCGCTCGACCGAGACCTGGCCGACGTCGAACAATGCCTGATAGAGCACGCCGGCGGACAGCGGCGCGTCGTTGAAGTAGAACTGGACCGTGCCGTTGTTGCCGCTCTGGTTGACGTCGAAGTTGACGCCGCGGATCGTCGTGACCGCGCCGATGCCGTTGGCGTTGGCGCGGAGCTGCAACCCCGGCACGACCGCCGTCAGGTCTTCGAACCGGCGCAAGTTGAGCTTTTGGATGGAATCGCCGGTGACGGCGTTGACCACCTGTGGGACGTTCTGCACGGTCTCCTCGCGGCGGCGGGCGGTGACGACGATGTCGTTGGAAGCGGCGACCGTTTCTTCGGTCTGTCGCGTCTGGCTGACGTCCTGCGACCCGGGAGCGGGCGGCGCCTCCTGGGCGAAGGCGGCTGGATCCATCGCCAGGACGCTGGTCCCGGCACAAAGCAGCGTGATGATCTTGCGCATGTGTATTTCCCCTCCCCAGGAGCCGCTCGCGTGGAGAGCGACCACGGCATTTGTCCACTTGGTCTTTCCAGAATGGCGCCAGGCACCGGCGGTGAGCCGATTCGACGTCCGCGCCTCCTACCGGAACGCCGGCCGTGAATTTTGTCTGGACTGACAAAAACGAAAGTGGGCCACGGCGACACCTTCTGCGCAGGGTTCTTGGGCGGTATGCTTGCGGAATGACCTCCCCGACGTCCAATCCAGTTCCGCTTGAGCATTCAGCAGCGATCGTGAGCGGGAGGCGCGAGGCCACTGCGACCGTGCTCGTGGTCGACGACGATACCGATTTGCGGGCGCTCGTCCGTGATTACCTGGCCGCCGAAGGATTCGACATCCTCGAAGCTCCCGACGGCCAGGCGATGCGGCGCGAGCTCGCCACCAATGCGGTCGACATCGTCATCCTCGACGTAATGATGCCTGGCGAGGACGGCCTGTCGCTCGCCCGCTCGTTGGCGGACCGTGCCGAGCTCGGCGTGATCATGCTCTCGGCACTCGGGAGCGAGAACGATCGCGTCGTCGGGCTCGAGCTCGGCGCCGACGATTACCTCGCCAAGCCGGTCGCTCCGCGCGAGCTGCTCGCGCGCGTCCGTGCACTGCTGCGGCGCAAGGCGCTCCATCTTGGGACCGCTTCGCCGAAGCTCGCTTACGAGTTTGCCGGCTGGCAGCTCGAACCACTGCGCCGCACATTACGCGATCCCGGGGGCGTAGTGATCGCGCTTTCCGACGGCGAGTTCCGGCTGCTCCACGCCTTCGCCGAACAACCGGGAAAGGTGCTGAGCCGCGACCTCCTGCTCGAACTGGCCCGCGGCAGCGAGAGCGATGCATTCGACCGCGCGATCGATACCCAAGTCAGTCGGCTGCGGCGCAAGCTCTTGTCCCGTGCACCCGGCGAGATGATCCGCACGGTTCGCAACGAAGGCTATGTGTTCCTCCCCGAGGTTCGGCGCGCCTGAGATGCGCGCGCGATCACTCCTCGGCTCGGTGCGGGCCTATTTCCTGTTCGTGATGCTCGCCGCCGTCGGGGCGCTCACGGTCCTGAGCACGTCGCTGCTCTACCTTCGCAGTCTCCGCAACGACAGCCAGATCAGCGTCTATGAGGTGTCGGCGCCGAGGCAACCGTCTCGGCAGCGCTGGCCGCTCGCCTCTCGCTGCCCGGCGGCGCCGTTCGGGTGCGCCTGGGCGAAGGGGACCGCAACCGCGCCCCCGAGATCGCCCGCGAGCTTGCCCTTTATGGCGCCGCTGCCGATCCGGCGATCCACGGACCATTTACTATCGCGGTCAGGCAAAGAGACGGCCGTTGGCTCTACCTGACCACCCACCGGTTCCCCTCCGTCGGCGTGATCGGCATCGGTGCCTTGAGTGCTTTGGTGAACCTGCTGCTGATCGGCGTCAGCTTGTGGTTCGGTGGCCGGGTTGCCGGACCGCTGCGCCAGTTTGCCGCGTCGGCCGAACGGCTCCGCGCCGACGCCGAGGTTGAGCCGATCCCCGTCACCGGACCGACCGAGTTGCGCGCCGCGGCCGAAGCCCTCAACCACATGCAACAGCGGATCTCCCGCTACGTTCGCGAACGCACCTCGATGATCGGGGCAATCGCCCACGACTTGCGCGCGCCGCTCTCGCGGCTGAAGTTCCACGTGGTCTCGGCACCGCCTAAGCTTCGTGCCGCCGTTGAGCGCGAGATCGCGGAGATGGAGCAGCTGGTCGGAGTGACGCTCGACTTCGTCGAGGCCGACACGCGATCCGGGGCATTCGAGCGGCTCGAACTCTCGCTGCTGGTCGAGGGCATTGCCGACGATTTCGCCGACGCCGGCAAGGACGTAGAGGTGGTGGAGACGGCACCGCTCACGATCTGCGGCAACGCGCTGCTGCTCCGGCGTCTGTTCACGAACCTGATCGACAACGCGCTGAAGTATGGCGGATCGGCGCGGGTCCGAACCTGCCGCGAGAATGGCTGCGCAATCGTCGAAATCGACGACGTCGGCCCTGGCCTCGCCCCCGACGACCTCGCCCGTGCCTTTGAGCCGTTCTTCCGGGGCGAGAAGTCGCGCAGCCGCAGCACCGGCGGCGTCGGGCTCGGCCTTGCGATCGCCCGCAGTGCCGCCGTGGCCCATGCTGGCTCGATCGTTCTGGAGAACCTGCCGGAACGCGGCTTGCGTGCGCGCGTGTTCCTGAGTCCTTCCGAAAACGCGTAAGCACGGGTGTTCATCAGGGCCTGCGCGTCGCCAAGGCTGGCAGCGCAGGTTCCCGCGTGCGGCACTTGTACCGCGCTCGCAACTAGTCATATTCGGGCGGTCGGCTCCCTGATCGCCGAAGCGGGCTTCCCTGTTCCGCCAGGAATATTTCCCTGCTCCAACACGCAGGGAATTTCGCTCAGGAGTGGCGGATTTCTGCGGCATTTCGCTCGATCGTTTACCTCACGGGGGCTCGTCTTGATTATTTTCCCAGTAGATTCCCTGTTTAACAGGGAATCTGCCCGTGGAGAGCGGTTCGCAGCTGACTGCATCCACCGCCACGCGCCATCCGCCGGGGGTCACGACATTTTTCTAAGATTGAACATGCTACTGTTCTCGCGTAGCAAGCTGGTAAGAGCGGCCGCATGACCGCTGGAGACGCCCGACCCGTACCGATCCGCGTTCCGCTCGAGCGGGGGGTGCGGCTGATGCTCATTGCGATCGCCGCGACCGCGCTGCTGATGGCGGTGATCGCCGCGGTACTGTGGCCGGCCGGTCCACTTCGCGCGCCGGCTCACCTGCCGGACGCCCGGCGGCTGGCGCAGCTCCCGGCGCGCCCGGCGGACATCGAGGCGCACGGGGCCGCTGCGGTTTCGGTTCTTCCCCCCGACGCCGCCCGTCTGGCCAATTCCAAAGTGCCGTACGCCGCCGGTCCGCTCGCAACGGCCAAGCCGTTCCAGTTCCGCGGCTCCGAGGAGGACCGGGCGCGGGCGGTCGAATGCCTCGCCAGCGCGGTGCTTTACGAAGCGGGTGACGATACACGGGGCGAGGCGGCGGTCGCCCAGGTCGTGCTCAACCGAGTCCGCCACGCGGCGTTCCCCGCGACCGTCTGCGGCGTCGTCTACCAAGGTTCTCAGCGTTCGAATGGGTGCCAGTTCACTTTCACCTGCGACGGTTCGCTGCGCCGGTCGATGCCCGATGGATCGTGGCGGCGCGCCCGCGAGGTGGCGGAACGGGCGCTCTCCGGTGAGGTCGACGAGGATGTCGGCCTCGCCACGCATTATCATACCGATTGGGTCTACCCGTACTGGAGCCCGTCGCTGCGCAAGCTCGCCCGGGTCGAGACGCACTTGTTCTTCGGCTGGCCGGGAGACTGGGGCGGGCCCTACGCGTTCCTGCGCAAGTACCAGGGCGGCGAGCCGGGCTTCGCCGCGGTGGCGACGTCGAGCCCGACGGCGTCCGCGTCGGCTGCGGCCGATGAAGCTGAAAAGTTCGACAAGCCGCCGCCTGTGGGCATGACCGCGGGGATGCTGTTCGGCAGCCACATCCGCCTCGCCGATCCGCGCGGGGGAGCTTACGGCCTGCTAACTCCGCCGGGCGTAACGCCGGCCAAGCTGGTCAACACGGCGCTTGGGCTGTGTCCCGGCGCGGGCACCTGCACCGTCGACGCCTGGGACCAGGCCGACCAGATCCCGCCGGCTTTTCCGATCCCGCCGCAGGCGCGGGCGAGCGCCATCTTCGAGTTCCGGCGGGAGCCGGGGACGAGCGCCGACGTCATGCGCTTCGACTGCAAGCGCTTCCCGACCGTGCCGAAGGCGCTGTGCCGATGACCGGCCGTATTTCGGCGCGATCAGCGGGTCGAGGACGGCACCGGCCGCCGCTACCGATTTACCGCGGCGGGCTGCCGAGTGGCTCCTGCAGAGGTTGTGAGGGTGAGGCCTACAGCTTCGGCGCGACCAGCGATTCGCGAGTGACTTCGTCAATCAGGTCCTGGCGTTCCTCGGGCGGGGCGGCGTCGAGATCGGCGAAGGCGCTCGAACTGCCGCCGAGGAACGCGAGCAGGTCGCTTGCCAGGCGCTCGGCGCGGGTGGCGAACACCCCGTGGGGGTCGCCCGGGTATTCGATCAGCTGAGCGTGCGGCACGGCGGCCGCGACGGCGCGGGCGGTGGCGTCGATCGGCACGGTCTTGTCGGCGGTGCCGTGGATCACGAGTGTCGGCATCGTAAAGGCGGCGAGGTCGGCGCGGAAGTCGGTCGTTGCGAACGCCTGCGCGGCGGCGAGGGTCGGATGCAGCCCGGCCTGCATTGCGGTGACCCACGACAGGTCGAGGACTTCGTCGCTGACCGGACTGGTGACCCAGCCGACGCCGTAGAAATCGTTGAAGAATCCGCGGAAGAAATGCGCACGGTCGTGGCGCATGGCTTCGCTCATCTGCGCGAACGTCGATTGCGGCACGCCGTGCGGGTTGTCGTCCCCGCGCAGCATCAATGGGACCACCGAGCTGACCAGCACCGCCTGGCTGACGTCGCGGCCGTGATGGCGCGAGAGGTAGCGCGCGACTTCGCCGCCGCCCATCGAGAAGCCGACCAGCGCGGCGTTGTCGCTGGTGCCGGTGGCGGCCATCACGTCGGCGAGGTCGTCGGCGAACGTGTCGTAGTCGTAGCCGTGCCACGGCTGTTCGGAGCGGCCGAAGCCGCGGCGGTCGTAAGCGATGGCGCGGTAGCCGTTCTCGGCCAGGGTCAGCGCGACCGGGTCCCAGCTGTCGGCGGACAGCGGCCAGCCGTGGATCAGCACCACCGGGCGTCCTTCGCCCCAGCTCTTGAGGTAGAGCCTGGTCCCGTCGCGGGTCTCGATCAGGATCATCGCCAAGGTCCTTTCGTGCCGCGGCCCACCACTTGCGCAACCGCCGCGGCGCGGTTTTGTTTCGCGCGCTCGAAAGGACTCCTCACGGAGTGCTGCAGAACATATAATGAACATCGAGTCGCGAACCGATCCCGCTGCCACGCGTTGCAAGGGGAGATTGGGCGCGAAGGAGACACGGCGATGATCACTCCGGACGTCCCGCTCGCCGAGCCCGAGCGGCCTCACAGCCTGGCCGGGATCGGCGCGGCGATCGAGGCCTGCCGGCGCTGCCCGATCGGCTTCAACGGCACTCACGCGGTGATGGGCGAGGGACCGCGCGACGCCACGCTGGTGATCGTCGGCGAGCAGCCCGGTGATGTCGAGGAGCGCGAGGGGCACCCGTTCGTCGGCCCGGCTGGACGGCTGCTGAATTCGCACCTCGAGGACGCCGGGATCGACCGCGCGCGGACTTATGTCACCAACGCGGTCAAGCATTTCAAGTTCGTCCAGCGCGGCAAGCGCCGGCTGCACCAGTCGCCGACCGCCAAGGAGATCGACATCTGCCGCTGGTGGATCGAGGGCGAGCTCGAGCTGATCCAGCCGCAGCTGGTCCTCGCGCTGGGCGGCAGCGCCGCGCGCGGGATGCTCGGCAAGACCGTCACCATCCAGAAGGAGCGCGGCCGTCCCCACCCGCTCGCCGGCGGCCCGGAAGTATGGGTGACCGCGCATCCCTCGTACCTGCTGCGGCTCAAGGACGAAGGGCGGCGGACCGAGGAGCAGCGCTTCGCCGCCGACTTGCGCAAGCTCGCTGCGCGGATGGCGGAGCTGGCTCCCTGAACCGCCCTCATGATTACCGATGCCGGAAAGCCCGACCACTCCTGACCGCCGCCGGATCGCGTTCGATCCGGACACGCTGGCGCCGCCAGCACGCGCCGCATTCGTCGAGCTCGGCCTCGTCACCTGCTTCTCATTCTTGCGCGGCGCATCGGACGCGGTCGATCTCGTGCTGACGGCGCGGGCGCTGGGCTACGACGCGATCGGCGTCGCCGACGTCAACTCGATGGCCGGGGTGGTGCGGTTTCACACCGAAGCCAAGGCACTCAAGCTGCGACCGGTGATCGGCTGCCGGATCGAGACCGTCGAAGGCCTCGCCTTCCTCGCCTACCCGACCGACCGCGCCGCATACGGCCGCTTGTGCCGGCTGATCTCGGCCGGGCGGATGGCGACGCTCGACGGCGGTTGGCAGGACAAGGGGGTGTGCGAGATATCGCTGGCGATGCTCGCGGCGCACGGCGAGGGCGTCCAGCTGATCCTCCTGCCACCTGCTGATCTCGATGCGGAGTTCACCATTGAGGTTGCGAGCAACGTGGTTCCGTTCGGGTCACGCGGAGACGCGAAGACGCGGAGAAGATTTGGTTCGCGCAGAGGCGCAGAGGCGCAGAGAAGGGAAACGCCCGCGGCGCAGCCGCTCTCGATGGCTGCCGTTGTTCCAAACGGGAACGTCGCAGATGATTGGGGCGCCTGCGGCGCAAGGGAACCTCTCTGCGCCTCCGCGTCTCCGCGTGACACAATCCCTTTCACCGCCCCCTTCGCAGTCCTGCTTCCCCACCTCGTTCGCCAGCTGCCGACGCTGCGGCACGTCGCGGCCTCGTACCTCTACCGCGGCGACGACATCGCCCGGATCGAGCGGCTCGACGCGCTCGCCCGCGCCCATGGGCTTTCGCTGCTCGCCACCAATGACGTGCTCTATCATCTGCCCGAGCGGCGGCCGCTGCAGGACGTGATGACGGCGATCCGCCACAAGACCACCGTCGCCGCGGCTGGCACTCTGCTCGAGGCCAATGCCGAGCGCTACCTCAAGGGTCCCGAGCAGATGGAGCGGATGTTCGCGCGCTGGCCGCACGCGATCGCCGCCGCTCGCGCCGTCGCCGACGCTTGCGCCTTCACCCTCGACGAGCTGCGCTACGAGTATCCCGAGGAGATCTGCCCGGGCGGGGCGTCGCCGCACGAGCACCTCGAGCAGCTCACCTGGGAAGGCGCCGCGCGCCGCTATCCGGGAGGCGTCCCAGCCGCGGTTCGCGACACCCTGATCCGCGAGCTGGCGCTGATCGAGAAGCTCGGCCTCGCCCGGTATTTCCTGACGATCAAGGACATCGTCGATTTCGCCCGCAACGCCGAGCCGCCGATCCTCTGCCAGGGCCGCGGCTCGGCGGCCAATTCGGCGGTCTGCTACTGCCTCGAAATCACCGCGGTCGACCCGGCCAAGCACGCGCTGCTGTTCGACCGCTTCATCTCCGAGGAGCGCAAGGAGCCGCCCGACATCGACGTCGATTTCGAGCACGAGCGCCGCGAGGAGGTGATCCAGTACATCTACCGCCGCTACGGCCGTCACCGCGCCGGCTTGTGCGCGACGGTGATCCATTACCGCCCGCGTATGGCGATCCGCGAGGTCGGCAAGGCGATGGGCCTGTCCGAGGACGTCACCGCCGCGCTCGCACGCACGATCTGGGGCGGGTGGGGCAACGAGATTGCCGAGAAGCACGCCGCCGAAGCCGGGCTCGACATCACCGACCCGCACCTCAGGCGCGTGCTCAAGCTGACCGAGCAGATGATCGGCATGCCGCGCCACCTCGGCCAGCACGTCGGCGGGTTCATCCTCACCCAGGGACCGCTGATCGAGACCGTGCCGATCGGCAACGGGGCGATGCCTGAGCGCAGCTTCATCGAGTGGGACAAGGATGATATCGACGCGCT
>JAEKKO010000171.1 GCA_019510335.1 Novosphingobium sp.
GGGCGCTTGCCGAGCGCGGCGCGGGATTGCGCGCGGATGTAGCTCCACACCTGCTTGATCTGCTGGTCGGTCAGGAACCCGGTGAAATTGGGCATCCCGTTGGCCATCCGGCTGCCGCCCTTGACCAGCTCGGTGAAGGTGTCGAGCCGCAGCGCGATCGCCGATTCCCGCAAGTCCGGCCCCGGCGCCCCGGTCGAGTGCAGGCCGACGCCGTGGCAGGCCGCGCACTGGATGAATGCGCCCCGGCCGGCCTGGACGTCGGCGTCGTTGAGCACCAGCTTGGGGTCGTCGAGCGCGTGGACGGTGAAGTCCGCCGGCGGCGATGGCGGCAGCGTTGCCTTGCCATCGAGCGCGAACGTCAGCAGCCGCCGCGGCTGCACGCCATACTTCCACCCGGCGTCCATCGGCTTGCCGTAAGATGCGGCGGTGCCGCCGTAGCCGACCAGCAGCGAGACGTACTGCTTGCCGCCGACGCTGTAGCTCATCGGCGCGGCGACGATCCCGAGGCCGGCATTGAACCGCCACAGCGGCTTGCCGTTGCCGGCATCGTAAGCGTGGAGCCAGCCGTCCGCGGTCCCCTGGAACACCAGGTTGCCGGCGGTCGAGAGCGCGCCGCCGTTCCACAGCGTCGGCTGCTGGACGGTCCAGCGGGCCTTCTGCGCGACCGGGTCCCAGGCGACCAGCGTGCCCTTGCCGTCGCCGGGGCCGGCCTCCTTCGGCTCGACGCTGAGGCCCATCACGGTCATGCCCTCGTCGCTCGCCGGGCCGCCCTTGGTCGAAAACCGGGCGCCGATCTGGTGGACCGGAACGTAGGTGAGTCCGGTCCTGGGGCTATACGACTGCGCCTGCCAGTCATGGCCGCCGACCGAGCCCGGCCAGATCGTGACCTCGCCGGTCTCGTAGCGGATGTTGGGCTCCTCGTTCGGCCGCCCGGTCTTGGTGTCGATGCTCGTCGCCCAGCTGATCTTGGTGGTCTTGCCGGCCGAGACCAGCTTCCCGCTCTGCCGGTCGATGACGTAGAAGAACCCGTTCTTCGGCGCCTGCATCAGCACCTTGCGGGGCTTGCCGTCGATGTTCAGCGTCGCCAGCGAGATTTGCTGGGTCGAATCGTAGTCCCACGAATCGCGCGGATTGAGCTGGTAATGCCAGAGGTACTTGCCGGTCTTGGCATCGAGCGCGACGATCGAGGCGGTGTAGAGGTTGTCGCCGCCGCCCGGGCTGCGGATGTCCGGCTGGTACGGCGCGGCATTGCCGGTGCCGACGTAGACCCGGTTGAGCTCGGGATCGAACGTCATGTGGCCCCAGGGGCCGCCGCCGCCGCCGGTCTTCTTCCAGAAATCGGCGCTCCAGGTCTTGGCCGCGGCCTCCATCACAGGGTCGCCCTTGTCCTTGTCGGGTCCGGCGGGGACGACGTAGAAGCGCCAGCGCTGCTGGCCGCTGGCCTGGTCGTAGGCGGTGAGATAGCCGCGCGCGCCGAAGTCGGCGCCGCCATTGCCGATCATGACCATGCCGTTGAACGTGCGCGGCGCCCCGGTGATCGTCTGCCCGGCCTTGGGATCGGTGGTCTCGACCGACCACATTTGCTTGCCGCTGGCGGCGTCGAGCGCGATCAGCCGGCCGTCCATCGTGCCGACGAAGATCTTGCCGCCGTCGTAGGCGACGCCGCGGTTGACGCCGAAAGTGAAGTGCATCTTGAGCGGATTGTGCTTCCAGATCTCGGGATCGTACTTCCACTTGAGCTTCCCGGTGGCGGCATCGACGGCATAGACCGTCGACAGCGTTCCCGAGAAATACACGGTGCCGGCGACCTCGATCGGCGTCGCCTCGAGCGTCACTTCGCCCGGCAGGTCGAGTGACCAGGCGAGGCCTAGCCGCGAGACGTTGCCGCTGTTGACCTGGTCGAGGCGGCTGTAGGCGGTTTCGTCGGCGGCCGCGTTCGGAGCGGTCCAGTCGTTGCCGGCGCCGACGCCGACATCGCTGTTCTTCGGCTCGCCACCGCCGCCGAGGTTGCAGCCGGCAAGCAGCGCGGCGCTGGCCAGCGCCGCGGCAAGTGTGGCTCTGATTTCCGGCATTCTGTCCTCCCGTCGCGCGGTCCCCCTCGCGCCGCCACCGGCGCAGAGGTCGCCTCGATGCACATCCGCGCCCCTGCGATCGTCTGCGCCGCGCGCCCGCATGGCGAGACCGCGGCGGTGGTGCGATTGCTCACGGCGGATCATGGCCTCGTCGCCGGCTACGTCGCCGGGGGGAGGGGACGACACCTGCGGCCGGTTCTGATCCCGGGCAACCTCGTCGACGCCGAGCTGCGCGCCCGCTCCGACGCCCAGCTGCCGTTCGCCCGGCTCGAGCTGATCGAGAGCCGCGGGCCGTGGCTGGGCGAACCGCTGGCGGCGGCGGCGATCGGCTGGGCGACGGCGCTCACCGCGGCGGCCCTGCCCGAGCGCCAGCCTTACCCGCCGCTTCATGCGGCGCTCGGCGGACTGCTCACGGCGATCTGCGAGGCGGGTTCGGCGCGCGGCTGGGCCGGGGCGCTGGTCGCCTACGAAACGCTGCTGCTGCGCGAGCTCGGCTATGGCGGCGGCGAAGCCCCGCCCGCGTTCGAGACCTTGAACGACACGCTCGCCGCCTTCGATCGGCTCGGCGACGCGCTGGCGCGCTATCCGCTTGCCGATCGGCGCGGCGATGTTATGGCGGCGCGCGCCCGCTTGCGCGAGCGGCTGGGGCGCATCGCTGGCGAGTGAAACGATGAAGATCGCGGTTTTTCCGGGCGACGGGATCGGTCCCGAAGTGACGCGCGAGGCCGTGCGCGTGCTTCAGGCGCTCGATCTGCCCGGGTTGGTTCTCCTGGACGGCGTCGTCGGCGGAGCCGCCTGGCGCCGCCACGGACATCCGTTGCCGCCGCAAACGCTCGAGACCGCGCGCGCTGCCGATGCGATCCTGTTCGGCGCGGTCGGCGACTTCGAGTGCGACAGGCTCGAGCGCCATCTGCGGCCCGAGCAGGCGATCCTCGGCCTCCGCAAGGAACTCGGCCTGTTCGCCAACTTGCGCCCGGCCAAGTTGTTCGCCGGCCTCGAGGACGCCTCTGCGCTGCGGCCCGAGGTCGCCTCGCAGATCGACCTGCTGATCGTCCGCGAGCTCAACGGCGACGTCTATTTCGGCGAGAAGGGCATCCGCACGCTCGATGACGGCCGCCGCCAGGGCTGGGACCTGATGTCCTACGCCGAGGACGAGGTCCGCCGCATCGCCCATCTCGCGTTCCGCGCCGCGCAAGGGCGGCGCGGCAAGCTGTGCTCGGTCGACAAGGCCAACGTGCTCGAGACTTCGCAGTTGTGGCGGGAGGTGGTGATCGAAGTCGGCTGCGCATATCCCGAGGTCGAGCTCAGCCACATGTACGTCGACAATGCGGCGATGCAGCTGGTGCGCAACCCCGGCCAGTTCGACGTGGTCGTCACCGGCAATCTGTTCGGCGACATCCTCTCCGACCAGGCGAGCATGTGCGTTGGTTCGATCGGGCTGCTCGCCTCGGCATCACTCGGTTCGGACCAGACCGCAGGCGGGACCAAGGGGCTGTACGAGCCGATCCACGGCAGCGCGCCCGACATCGCCGGGCAGGACAAGGCCAATCCGATGGCGACGATCCTTTCGGCCGCGATGCTGCTGCGCCACAGCTTCGGCCGCGAGGCGGAGGCGGCGCGGATCGAATCCGCCGTCGCCCGCACGCTCGCCGACGGCATTCGCGGCGGCGACCTCGGCGGCAGCAACGGCACCCGGGCGATCGGCGACGCCGTGGTGGAGCGGTTGTGATGGACCGGCGCGTGCGCGCTTCGACAGGCTCGGCACGATCCTTCGACAAGCTCAGGATGAGCGGCAGTATCGCGGACTCCCAAACCCCCGCTCGTGCTGAGCGTGTCGAAGCACGCGGGCAGTCGCCGCTCCAGCTCGCCATCGTCCTGCCGACGCTCAACGAGCGCGCCAACTTGCGCCCGCTGGTCGACCGGCTCGCCGCCGCGCTCGAGGGGATCGCGTGGGAGGCGATCATCGTCGACGACGACAGCCCCGACGGCACCGCCGAGGAAGCGCGGGCGATCAGTCGGGAGGACCTGCGGGTGCGGGTGATCCACCGCATTGGCCGCCGCGGCCTTGCCTCGGCCGCGATCGAAGGAATGTGCGCCACCGCCGCGCCCGTCGTCGCGGTGATGGATGCCGATCACCAGCATGACCCAGCGCTGCTGCCGGGAATGTTCGCCGCGGTCGAAAGCGGCGAATACGACATGGCCGTCGCCTCGCGCTTCACCGAAGGCGCCAGCACCGAGGCATGGAACCAGCCGGGGCGCGAGAAGGCCTCGGGCCTCGCCAACCGCCTCGCCCGCAAGGTCACCGGCGTCCAGCTGAGCGACCCGATGAGCGGCTACTTCATGCTTCGCGCCGACACCCTGCGGGCCGATGCGCACCGCCTTTCGGGCGTGGGCTTCAAGATTTTGCTCGACATTCTCGCCACGGTCGAACGTCCGCTGCGGGTCAAGGAATTCCCGCTGGCGTTCGCGGCGCGCGCGGAAGGGGAAAGCAAGCTCGACCGGACGATCGTGTTCGAGTTCCTCGTCGGCCTTTACGACAAGTGGCTCGGCCGCTTCATCCCGACCCGCTTCGCGCTGTTCGGGACCATTGGGGCGGCCGGCGTCGGCGTCCACATGGCTGTGCTGGCGACGATGCTGCGGCTGTTCGGCACCGGCTTCCTCGCCGCCCAGACGACCGCCGCGGTGGTGGCGATGACCTTCAACTTCGTCCTCAACAATTGGCTGACTTATGCCGACAAGCGGCTCAGCGGCTTCACCGCCATCGCCCGCGGCTGGGCCAAATTCGGGCTGACCTGCTCGGTCGGCCTGCTCGCCAACGTCGGCGTCGCCGAAGTGCTGGTCGAGCGTGGCTTCCACGCCTACCCGGCCGCGGTCGCCGGGATCATCGTCGGCTCGGTATGGAATTATGCGCTGAGCTCGCGCTTCGTCTGGGGACGATACTGAGCTGGATTGTAGCTCCTCCCCTTCCGGGGTTGGGGTGGCAGCCCGCGGGGCTCACGGAGGGGGCGCCCATCGCGAGGGATCAGCGTCAAGATGCCCCCTCCACCGCCTTCGGCGGTCCCCCTCCTTCGAGGGGGGGAATTATCACCTTGACAAAACAGCCCCATGATGTAGGGTTTCTGCATCAGGAGCGTTTGCCATGTCCACCGATCTCTATCGCCCCGAATTCATTGACGCCGACAAGGCGCGTGAGTGGCTAGAGGGTGAGCTGTGGGCCGATGGCCGCCCGTGCCCTCACTGCGGCGTTGTCGACCAGAGCACGAAGATCGGCGGCACAACGGCGCGCCCCGGCCTCTACATGTGCAACGCTTGCCGCAAGCAATTCACCATCACGGTC
>JAEKKO010000172.1 GCA_019510335.1 Novosphingobium sp.
GGCGCGGATCGCCACGCTGGCCGGAATCGTCCGCGCCACGCCCGAGGATGGCGGCATCGCCGTCGAAATGGGCGAGCCGCGCTTCGCCTGGGACGAGATCCCGCTCGCCTATGCGCTCGACACGGCAGCGCTGCCAGTCGCCTGGGCCAGTCTCGAAAGGCCCGCCGCGGTCAACGTCGGCAATCCTCACGTGGTGTTCTTCGTCCTCGACTGCGACGCCGTCGACCTCGCCCGGCTCGGCCCCGAGATCGAGCACGATCCGCTGTTTCCCGAGCGCGTCAACGTCAATGTCGCCACCGTCACCGCGCGTGACGCGCTACGCCTGCGGGTGTGGGAGCGCGGCGCGGGTCTGACCCGCGCTTGCGGCACCGGAGCTTGCGCGACGGCGGTTGCCGCGATGCGCCGTGGCCTCACGGATCGAAGGGTTGCGGTGACCCTCCCCGGCGGCACGCTGACGATCGAGTGGCGCGGCGACGGGGTGGTCGTGATGACCGGCCCGGCCAGCGAGGCGTTCCGCGGCAGCTTCGATCCGGCCGACTATGGAGCCGCGGCGTGAGCGTCGAAGTGGTGACGCTCGGCTGCCGGATGAACCTCGCCGAAAGCGAACGGCTGCGGGTGCTGCTCGCCGACGCAGGCGATATCACCGTCGTCAACAGCTGCGCGGTAACTGCCGAGGCGGCCCGCGACACGCGCCGCGCGATCCGCCGGGCCCGCCGCGCCCGCCCTAATGCACGGCTGCTGGTCACCGGTTGCGCCGCCGAGATCGACCGCGCGGTCATCGCGGCGATGCCCGAAGTCGACGGAATCGTCGCCAACGCCGCCAAGCTCGACCCGCGGGCGTGGAACGCCCCGGCGTCGGGGCACGCGGTCACCGCAGCCCACACCCGAGCGTTCATCGCCGTCCAGAACGGCTGCGACCACGCCTGCACCTTCTGCGTCATCCCGCAGGGTCGCGGACCGAGCCGCTCGCAGCCTGTCGCTGCCGTGCTGCGCCAGGTCGAACCGCATCTCGGCGCGGGCGCCCGAGAAGTTGTGCTGACGGGCGTTGACCTCACCGCCTGGGGCGAGGATCTTCCCAACCGCCCACGGCTTGGCTCCCTGGTAACTGCCCTGCTTGGCACCTTCCCCGAGCTGCCGCGGCTGCGGTTATCATCGCTCGATGGGATCGAGATCGATGTCGAGTTGACCGAGTTGATCGCCGCTGAGCCGCGGGTCATGCCGCATCTCCACTTGTCGCTGCAGCACGGCGACGACCTGATCCTCAAGCGGATGAAGCGCCGCCACCGCCGCGCCGACGCCTTGGCGCTAGTGGCCGGCCTGCGCGAGCGGCGCCCGGAGATCGCCATCGGCGCCGACCTAATGGCGGGCTTCCCGACCGAGAACGCCGAGGCGCATGGCGCCAACCTCTCGATCGTCTGCGAGCTCGGCATCGTCCACGGACACGTCTTCCCCTACTCCTCCCGCCCCGGCACCGCAGCCGTGCGGATGCCCCAAGTCGCGACGGAAACCATCCGCACCCGCGCCGCCGAACTGCGCGCAGCGGTCGCCGCCGAACGTGCGCGCTGGCATCAGTCGCTGCTTGGCCGTCCCCAGCGCGTCCTCGCCGAGCGCGACGGCACCGGGCACGGCGAGTCCTTTGCCCGGGTCTGCCTGCCCGCCAGCACGCCAGCCGGGCGCATCGTCACCCTAACCCCGACGCGCATTGCCCAAGGGCTGCTCGCGTGAGCGCAGAGACCTGGACCGACCGCGTGCTCGGCGGATTCCGCAAAACCTCTGAGCGCCTCGCCGAGAACCTCTCCGGCATCGTCGCGACAACGCGGCTCGACCCAGGGCAGCTCGACGACCTCGAGGATGCGCTGATCCTATCCGACCTCGGCCCGGCCGCGGCCGCGCGCATCCGCCACCGCCTCGCCGAGGAGCGGTTCGAGCGGGGCGCCGACGAGGCTGCGATCAAGGAAGCGGTCGCGCGCGAGATCGCCGCGATCCTCCGCCCTGTCGCAAAGCCGCTCGAGATCGTGGCGTTTCCGCGCCCCCAGGTGATTTTGGTGATCGGGGTGAACGGCTCGGGCAAGACCACCACCATCGCCAAGCTCGCGCACTTGTTCCAGGAGCAGGACTACGGAGTCATGCTCGCCGCCGGCGATACCTTCCGCGCGGCGGCGATCGAGCAGCTGGCGGTGTGGGCCGGCCGCGTGGGAGTGCCGATCGTCCGCGGCGCCGAAGGCGGCGATCCCGCCAGCATCGTGTTCGACGCGGTCAAGCTCGCCACCGACCAGGGCACCGACGCGCTGATCGTCGACACCGCCGGGCGGCTCCACAACAAGCGCGAGCTGATGGATGAGCTCGCCAAGATACGCCGCGTGCTCGGCCGCCTCAACCCGCAAGCGCCGCACGATGTCGTGCTCGTCCTCGATGCCACCAATGGCCAGAACGCGCTTCAGCAGATCGAGATCTTCCGGGACGTCGCCGGCGTCACCGGCCTGATCATGACCAAGCTCGACGGAACCGCGCGCGGCGGGGTCCTCGTCGCCGCGGCCGAGCAGTACGGCTTGCCGATCCATGCCATCGGCGTCGGCGAGAAGATCGACGACCTTCGCCCATTCGACCCGGAGCTGGTCGCCAAAGTGATCGCAGGAGTCGTGCGGTGAGCGAAGGAGTGCAACCGAAGCCCAAGCCGAAATCGACGTGGCTGAACCTCGCCGTCGACTACGGCCCGGTGCTGCTGTTCTTCCTCGTCTATCGCCACTATTCGCCGGGCGGGAAAGCCAACGCGGTCGCCGAAGTCTTTTCCGTGATCCGCGGCACGATCGCGTTCATGGTCGCCGCGCTGGTGGCGCTCGTCGTCTCGCGGTGGAAGCTTGGTCGGATCTCGCCGATGCTCGGCGTCTCGACCGCTTTGATCGTATTCTTCGGCGCGCTCACGGTGTTCTTCCACGACGAGTTCTACATCCAGGTCAAACCGACCGTGATCTACCTGATCTTCGGCCTGGCGCTGCTGATCGGGATCGCGCTGAAGCGCCCGTTGCTCAAGATTCTGCTCGAAGCCGCATTCGAGGGGCTCGACGACGACGGCTGGCGCATTCTCTCGCGCAACTGGGGCTGGTTCTTCCTGTTTCTCGCCGTCCTCAACGAAGGTTTCCGTCACTGGCTGTCGTTCGGCGGCTGGCTCGCCTCCAAGATCTACGTGTTCCTGCCGCTGTCGTTTCTGTTCACCTTCGCGCACATGCCGATGCTGCTGCGCCACGGCCTCGCCGCTTCGGCCGAGGAGGAAGTCGTGACCCATCCGCCGATCGAGTAGCGCGCTGCTCTTGCGGAAAACCCTCGAAAAACCGGTGACAAGCCTAACGATCGGCGCAATAACCCGCCGACCGTCCGCCCCGTGGACGGAGCAACAGGTTCGCCAACCGGGCCGCAAGGGGGACTACAATGACCAAGTTTTTCGCAAACCTGCACCTCGTGCTGATCACCGGACTGGTGCTGGCGATCATCGTGATCTGGGGCTTCGCCTC
>JAEKKO010000173.1 GCA_019510335.1 Novosphingobium sp.
TCTTCCTCTTGCCGGAGAGTGGACCGGCAACCGGAGCCCTCGCCCCTCACACGGGCGGGGGCTCTTTGTGTTTGCGGACCCGCGAGAACGCATAACCGGGTGCTTGCATGGGGTGTTCAATCGGATAGTCAGGCGCGCCCATGAGCCAGCCGCTTACCCCGCCCACCGTCATCGCCGACAAGGCCGCGCTCGCACGCCTCGGCGCCACCGTGCGGGCGCGCCTCGACAGCGACCCCGCGGCTTATCGCATCCAGACCGACGACGCCGAGATCTATGCCGTCGGCGATTTCCTTACTCCCGCCGAATGCCGGCTATTCATCGACATGGTCGACGTCGTTGCCAAACCGTCGCAAGTGCTCGACCACGGCTACGCCGGCATCTTCCGCACCAGCTGGTCGGGCGACGTCAATCCGCACGACCCCTTCGTGAAGATGATCGAGCGGCGGATCGACGATCTGCTCGGCATCGAAGGCGGCTGCGGCGAGACCGTCCAGGGCCAGCGCTACCATCCGACCCAGGAGTTCAAGGAGCATTGCGACTGGTTCCACACCGGCGCCGGCTACTGGCCCCAGGAGCGACGCCGCGGCGGCCAGCGCAGCTGGACCGCGATGATTTACCTCAACGACGTGGAGGAAGGCGGCGAGACCCACTTCGTCCGGCTCGGCATCTCGATTCCGCCGCAGCAAGGGGCGCTGCTGACCTGGAACAACGCCAATCGCGACGGGAGCCCCAACGACCGGACGATGCATGCCGCGCTGCCGGTCGTGCGTGGCACCAAGTACGTCATCACCAAATGGTACCGGACCCGGCGGTGGGTGTGACCCGCGGCACCTGCCGTGCCCTCGCATCTGCGGCGGCGCTGCTCGCGCTCGCTCCGGCGGTGAATGCGGCGCCAGCAGTGCGGCCGCTGCACGAGGACGCAAGGCTGATGAGCCTGCTCGCGAGCGATGCGCGCCATGAGGACCTGCTCGACCCGCTGTCGCGCCTTTACCGCGGCGCGTCAGTCGAGCCGACCGAACTTGCGCAAGTCTACACCGACGCGCTCAACCGCCGCGCCCTCGCCTCGGCCCGCGCCAGCCTGTCCGCGCTGGGCAAGATCAACCGCAAGCGGCTGAGCCCGGCGCGGCAGATCTCGTACGACGTGTTCGCGGTCAGCAAGCGCAGCGAGATCGCGCGACTGCAGCCGGACATCCGTGCGCTGACAGCGGTCCAGCCGTTCGATCACTTCGGCAGCATGCCGGTCGAATTCGCCGCGGCAATGGCGCTCGGTGGACCGGTCACCTACCGCACCGCTAGCGATTACCGCCATGCGCTGGTGCTTGAGCTGGCGTTGCCGGCGGTGCTCGATCAGGCGGTCCTCCGGTTCCGGGAAGGCCTCGCCACAGGCATCGTCGAGCCGCAGCTGACGGTTACCGAGATGATCGCGCAGCTCGACACCATGTTGGCGCCCAAGCCCGAAGCTTCGCCGTTCGCGTCGCCGCTGCGGGTGCTGCCGCCGACTATCCGCCCGGCCGAACGCATTCGCCTGCGGCAGGTCTACCTGGCGGCGATATCCGATCAAATCTATCCCGCCTTGCGCCGGCTGCGGACGTTCCTTCACGATGAGTATCTGCCCAAGGCGCGACCGACGATCGGCCTCTCGGCGCTCAAGGGCGGCCCGGCGCTCTACCGCCTGATGATCGAGCGCGAGACCACGCTCAAGCTCGATCCCGAGGCGATCCATCGGCTTGGACTGGCCGAAGTGGCCCGGATCCAGAAGGAGATGGACGGGGTGCGCGGTGAGCTCGGCTTTGCCGGGCCGCTGGCGCAGTTCTTCGACGTCATCCGTACAGATCCGCAATATCATCCGAAAACCGCCGACGAGCTCGCCCGCGGTTACGCCGGGATTGCCAAGGCCGTCGATGCCCAGATCCCGCGCTTTTTCTCCCGCGTTCCACGCACGCCCCTGGTGATCCAGCCCTACCCCAGATCACGGTCGCGCTTCGAGGTCGGCGGCAGCTACCGCCAGGGCGCGCCCGACGGCACCCGCCCGGGGGTGTTCTTCTATAACACCTTCGACCTGCCGAGCCGCTTCCTCACCGGGATGACCACGCTCTACCTCCACGAGGGCAAGCCGGGCCACCACTTCCAGATCAGCCTGGCGCAGGAAGACCCGGGCTTGCCCGACCTTCAGCGCTTCGGCGGCAACAACGCCTTCGTCGAAGGCTGGGCGCTCTATGCCGAGACGCTCGGCTATCCGATGGGCCTGTACAAGGACCCGCGCCAGCACTGGGGCAATCTCGATGACGAGATGCTGCGGGCGATGCGGCTGGTGGTCGACACCGGCATCCACGCCAAGGGCTGGTCGCGCGACCAGGCGATCGCCTACATGCTGGCGAACTCGGGCATGGGCCGGACCGATGCGACGACCGAGGTCGACCGCTACATCGCCGCCCCGGCCCAGGCGCTCAGCTACAAGCTGGGCTGCATGACCATCCAGCGGCTGCGGGCCAAGGCCGAAGCGGCGCTCGGCCCAAGGTTCGACATCCGCGCGTTCCACGAACAGGTGCTGGGCAGCGGGGCGCTGCCGCTGCCGATTCTCGAGAGCAAGATCGACCGCTGGATCGCCGCGCAGAAGGGGTGAGCGTCACCGGTTCCAAATAACGAGGCGCCGCGGTTATCGGCGCGAGGACGGTGCGCGCCCTTCGACAGGCTCAGGACGAGCGGGGAACGGGTCGTGAGCTCAATTAGAACTCTCCGTCTCCCCAACCGTGCCGTTCTCCGGCGCGGGCAGCTCGGCGGCCAGCTCGACTGCCGTTTCGGCGACCGTGGCGACTTCCTTCACCTCCCCTTGCAGCTGCCCCATCTTGTTGAACATCCGATCGACCTTGCGGTGCAGTCGGAGGATTTCGACCGTCGTGCGCAAGTTGACTTCGTAATCGTGACGGTTGGCGATACGGTCCTTCTTGGCCTGGCGGTTCTGGCTCATCATGATGATCGGCGCCTGCACCGCGGCCAGGCACGACAGCATCAGGTTGAGGAAAATGTAGGGATACTTGTCCCAGGCGATGCCGGTGATTTTTGCCATCGGGCCGTTGAGCAGCATCCAGGCGAACAGGATAACGCCGAAGCCGATAATGAAGCCCCAGCTGCCGCCGATGGTCGCGACCCGGTCGGCGAGCCAATCGCCGGGCGACATCGCGGCCGCTTCCTCTTCATCGGGATCGAGGGCGACGTCGCTCGACATGACCCGAGCCAGCGCCCGCTGCTCGTCCTCCTCGAGGTCTTCGTAAGGGCGGCCGAGCAGTTCTTCGGCGAGCGCCTCGGGGCTGCTGTCGATTTTCGCGAGCCTGCTACCGGCCACCCAATGCCTCTCCGATCAGCTTGCGCGTGTTGGCGACGCCGTACAGCGCGATGAAGCTGCCCATGCGCGGGCCCTGACTCGAGCCGAGCAGCGTCTCGTACAACGCCTTGAACCAGTCGCGCAGCGATTCGATCCCGCCTCGTTCGGCTCGGGTGCGCGGCGCTGCAGCGTCGGCGCGACGAAGTCGCGGTTGTAGGCCAGCGCCTTGCCGACCAGCGCGTCGAGCGCCGGGTGCGCCGCCGGGTCGGCATCGGGCACGTAGTTGGCGAGGTACGACCACACCTGCTCGCGCGTGGCGTTGGCGCCGAGCACGCCGACGAGGTTGAGCAGCAGCCCGTAAGTGACCGGCAGCTTGTCGGCGGTCGCCGCGACGCCGAGGGCGCCCTGCCCGCCGTTGGCGCGGATCAGGTGCCAGACCGGATTGCCGAGCTGCTGTTCGAGCGGCTGCTCGGCCAGCTTTTCGCGGAACTGCCAGTATTCGTCGACGGCGCGCGGGATGACCCCGACGTGGAGCTGCTTGGCGCTCTTCGGCTCGCGGTAGAGGTAGAAGCCGAGGCTGTCCTCGGTGCCATAGGCCAGCCACTGCTCGATGGTCAGTCCGTTGCCCTTGGACTTCGAAATCTTCTCGCCGCGCTCGTCGAGGAACAGCTCGTAGATCAGCCCCTCGGGCCGGCGCCCGCCGAGGATCTGGGCGATCCGGCCGGAATGGATCACGCTGTCGGTCAGGTCCTTGCCGCACATCTCGTAGTCGACGCCCAGCGCCACCCAGCGCATCGCCCAGTCGACCTTCCACTGCAGCTTGGCACGGCCGCCGAGGATCGAGTGCTCGACCGTCTCGCCGAGGTCCTCGAAGCGGACGATTCCGGCTTCGGCATCGACTACCTCGACCGGCACCTGCAGCACTTGACCGGTGGTCGGCGAGATCGGCAGCACCGGCGAATAGGTCCGCCGCCGCTCCTCCCGCAGCGTCGGCAGCATCACGCCCAAGATCGCGTCGAAGTTGCGGAGCACGCCGCGCAGCGCCGCATCGAACCCGCCGGACT
>JAEKKO010000174.1 GCA_019510335.1 Novosphingobium sp.
GCGAGGGACGTTGCCTTGCGCCGACCAGATCACCGGCTTCTCGCCCATGTTTGCCGGGTCGAACTTGTAAGTAGTGCTGCCGACCGTCAGCTCGACCGCATCGACGCCGCCGCCGAACGCCTTGGCCTCGAACTTGGTGGTCACTCCGCCCATCATCATGTCGCGCAGCTGCTGGGCCTTGACGAACTCGTCCGGGGTCGACGGGTTGAGCGCCGCTGCCGTCGGATTGGTGGTATTCCACCGCCAGATCGGCCCGCTCACATCGAGCAGCGGCTTGATCCGCTGCTGCAGAAACGCATCGAGGCTGCCGTTCATGGCGAACACCTTCTGCACGTCGACCAGCGAGGCGTCGGTCGTCGCGGTGCCGAAGAACGGGTACTTGTCCTGCGTCGCCAGCTTGCAATCGGGCAGCACGGCATTGGTATAAGCCTCGGTGATCGCCCCTTGCGCGGCCGTGACCGAGGCGGTCTTGCCGCCGCTGGTTGCGCCCGCGACGAACCCCTGGAGCTGCGGCGGCGCGCCGCCGGCCGAGGTCATCACCGAGCCCATCGCCGTCGCCATCTGGCCTTGGACCGCGTCTGAGCCGATCCCTCCGCCAGCGAGCTTGGCCGAAGCGACCGCGGTGCCGGCCTGCTTTACCGCATTGACGAAATCGTCGATCGGCGCCGGCGCCTTGCCATCGCCGACGTAGTCCTGGATCGGCTTGAAGTAGCTGGCGATCTGCGCCCCGGCATCGACGCCCGAGCTTTCACCTGCGCCGAGCGTCTTGGCGGCGCCGCCGATCCGGGTTTGCGCCAGGCGAGCGCCGAGCGCCTGCTTGGCGGCCCCGCTGCCGCCGGTGAAGGTGGTGTTCTTGCGCAGTTCGAGCAGCAGCACCTTGAGCGGCGACGGCGCCTTGGTGAACGCTCCCATCGCCGCCGCGTCACCGAAGTAGTTGGCCGGCTTGGGGACGGTCGCGACTTTCTCCCACGCCGCGATGTAGTCCTTGGCATAGAGCGCGGCGACGCCTGGACGGATCTGCCCGACCTGGGCCTGCATCCCCGTGGTCGCGGCGGCATCGCCCATCACCCACAAGTCTTTCTTGAGGTCCTCGGCGACGGTCGCCAAGCCGAGCTGATAGGCCTGCTCGTAGCCGGCGCGGGTGTAGAAGTACGGCACCTGCAGCTGCAGCACCTCTGCCCCGTTGGCGAACGCCTGGGCGTCACCGGCGGAGAGCGCCGCGCTTGCCATCCATGGCGAGCCGCCATTGGCCAGCGCCTTTTCGCGCAGCACCGCGTAGGCCCGGTCGGCCAGGCTCAGCGTCGCCAGCGCGGCGCGGGCCTTGGCGATCACTGTGCCGTCGAGCGGACCTCGCCGCTCGGGCCAGTCGGCGGCGAGATCCTGGTCGTCGAGTAACGTGGTCAGGTGATCGGTCAATTCCTTGCGCACGGGCGAACGATCGGCGCCGGGAAACTGCTCGTTGGTCCAGTCGGTGGTCACCCACGACTTGACCGCCGCGGGATCGAGCGGCCCTTGCCCGCCGAGCATCAGGTAGACCTTGAGCGCGTTGTAGAGCGACAGTGGGTCGCCGCCGTGGCTGCCCATGTACTGCTCGAGCCGCAGCAGCAGGCGCGGCAGCATGATCCGGCGCAATCCGTCGCGATAACTCTCGACCGCCTGCGCGGCGTGGCTCGACTGGTAGAGGCCGAAGCGCCGCAGCAGCCCCGGCTCGCCCGCGTCTTGCGCGGCATAGCCTTGCGGGAGATTGCGCAGCGCGCGCAACACCCCGAGCGATTGCTCGAGGTCCGGATCGCTGTCGCGAACCTCGATCAGATCGACCCCGGTCTCACGGGTCAGCGTCGCCGCCTGCGCCGATGAAGCGCCGAGTTCGGACTGGAACGAGCGGTTCTTGACGAAGCTCACCCCCCACACGAGCAGCACCAGCGCCGCCACCGTAGCGACACCGACGAGCCCCGCACTCATCCGCGCATGCTGCCGGGCGCGCGCCGCGGGGTCGGCTTCGACGAGGCCGGCTTCCTTGAAAACCACGTCGGTCATCAGCCGGTTGAGGAAGTAGGTTCGCCCCGATCCGCCGCGAGTGGCGCGTGGGTCCTGGTAGACTTCGGCAACCCCGGCGAGGATGCGATCGAGTGGCGCGCCTTCCTGGACGCCGCTGGTGAAGTAGAACCCGCGCAAGATGCCGCCGGGCTGGTCGCCGGCAATGAATGCACCGTCGACGAACCGGGCGAAGCGGTTGCGCAGCGCCGCCAGTTGCGCCGGGAAGCCGAGAATCAGCCCGCGCCGGGTCTGGTCGACCTCCTCGAACAGCCGCTTGGCCTGTCGCGCGCTTTGCGCGGCGACGAGCTCGTCGAATGCGACGACGAGATCGTCGAGCTTGGGTTTGCCGTTCTCCACCGGCAGGGAGGCGCCGAGCACGGCGCGGCGCCCTTCGACGTCGAGGTCGTCGTAATATTCGACGAACCCGGCGAGCAGGTCGGCCTTGGTGAACAGCAGGTAGACGGGAACGGCGACTTCGAGAGTCTGCCGCAGCTCGGCGAGCCTGCGGCGGACCAGCGCGGCATGGCGATCGATCCCCGCCCGGTCGGCCTTGAGCAGCTCGTCGACGCCGAGCGCGACGATGACCCCGTTGATCGGCGACAGCGGCCGGTGGCGCTTGAGCAGCGCGAGAAAGCTCTTCCACCCTTGAGTGTCGACCGAGGCATCCGAGTCCTGCGTGGTGTAGCGCCCGGCGGTGTCGACCAGCGCGGCCTCGTCGGCGAACCAGAAGTCGAGGTTGCGCGTCCCGCCGACGCCCTTCAGCGACTGTTCGGCGAAGGGAAAACGCAGCCCGGAGTTGACCAGCGCGGTGGTCTTGCCGGCGCCGGGCGGGCCGATGATCACGTACCACGGCCGGCTGTAGAGGTAGTCTCGCCGCCCGCCCGAGGTGCTCTTGAGCGCGGTCAGCGCCTCGTTCATGCGAGCAGCGACGGCGGCGCTTTCCTGGTCCGCCGCCGATGGCCGGGAGAGCTCCTCGGCGATCGCCTCGGCCGCCTTGCGCGCCTTGCGCCGCCGCAGGAAGCCGAGCAGCAGCCAAACGCCGATCACGACGACGGCAATGGCAATCCGCACCCACATTGGACGGAGAAAGTCGATAAACAGCGGCAAGCCGACGCAGAGCACAGCCAGCAGCAGGACGACGATCAGCCCCGTCAGGACCCACCAGTTACCGAAAACTCGTTTCATCGCGTCCGACCCTCGTCGCTATTGGTGGCGCGGAATGACGATCTCGACACGGCGGTTGAGCGCCTTGCCGTCGGGCGTGTCGTTGGAGGCGATCGGGCGGCTTTCGCCGAAACCCTCGACGCTGATCCGGCCGGGATTGCTCAGCACTCGGCCGATGAGATCCGCGACCGTCTTCGCCCGGGCCTTGGACAAGGCGAGGTTGTCGGGGAAGCTCAGGCTCCTGATCTGGTCGCTGTCGGAATGGCCCTCGATCGGCGCGGCCGGGCTCGAGCTGGTCGGAGCCGGACTTGAACAGCTGCCCCACGGTCGTGCGCACCCGCACGGTCGAGCCATCCTCCTCGACCACGACCAGCTTCTGGCCGATCTCGGGCGCGAGGAACTGCCGCAACTTCGACAGCTGTGGGCTGGCGGCCGCTGGCGGCGGGGCCACGCCGACCCGCGACAGGCGCAGCGGCTCGTTGGGCATCAGCGCGGTCACCGCCTTCCAGCTGTCGGTGCCCGAATTCATCAGCAGCAGCCGCAGGATGATGTACACGATGAGCAAGGCGGCAGCCGCTACGGCCGCGGCGAGCGCGACGCGATTCCACAAGCCGACTTTCGCCAGCGGCGCATCGGCGCCCTGCCAGTGCGGCGAAAGCTCGGTCGCCGACTGCGCGCGCGGATGCTCGAGCGCACCGTAGAGGCTGCTCATGATCTGCTGGAGTCGGGCGCGGCCGTCCGGCATCACCCGGAAGCGACCCTCGAACCCGGCGGCCAGGCAATCGGCGTAAAGCTCGATCAGCTCGGCGTTCTGACCGGGCCGCTGCAGCAGGTCCTCGACCAGTTGCCAGAACCGGTCGCCGCCGATGTTCTCGCGGAAGAACATCACGACCAGGCTGCGGCGCGCCCATTCGGCGCCGTCCTGGCCGATGTTCGGCAAGTTCTGGGCGATGTCGTCGACGGTTGCGCACAGCGCGTAGCGCGCCCGCATCCGTGTCTCTTCGGGATAGAGCGATGCGATCGCCCGGTCGTAAGCCGCGATCGCCTCGCTCGCCCTGGCGTGAAATTCGGGCATCGCGATCCGCGCCCGGCCCGAGCGGACGCTGGCGGCGAGCGCCAGCACCGGCCCCGCCTCGGCGACCAGCGGGCTGCGCGTCTGGCGCGGCAACGCCGGCAGCGGAATGTCGTCGTCGTTGAGTCGCTGCTGCGCGGTTGCCACGCCGGGCTGTGGCTCAGGCGCGAAGCCAGCGGGCGGCGCCTCGAATGTCGCGGGCGGCGGTATGCCGAATCCCGAGGATGGCGGCGCCGGAGGGAAACCGGCGGGGGCCGGAGGGAAGCCGCTGGCAGGCGACTGTGCCTGGCCTTGCCCTCCCGGTCGCATGCCGGACAGCGGCGAAGGGCGGAAAACCGTGCGGTTGCCGTTGTCCGATGTGCCGTCGCCGCTCATCGCGCGGCCCTCTTCACGCACCACAATTCCATCCGCAGCTGCGGCCAATCGCCGGCAACGTGGAGGCCCAGGGCGGTGGCGCTGGAGAAATCGCGCCAATCGGGCGCGCCGCGGTCGAGCTCGAAATAGACGAAGCCGGGCAGCACCCGCAGCTGCGGCGGCGGGGTCGGGGTGTGGCGCAGCGGCACGCCGGGCAGCGCGGAATCGACGATCTGGCGCATTTTCTCGACGGCGCCGAGTTTGGCCACCGAGGGGAACATCTGCCGCACCTCGTCGCCCGAGGCCGCCGCCCGCACGGCGAGGTAGAAATACCCGTGCTGGTAAAGGTTGCGGTCGGTGATGGTCGAAACCCACGCGCCCGGCCCCGCCTGCTCGAGCGGCAGCTGCACCGCCGAACGGTCGAACACCGCGGAGAGCATCGACTGGAGCAGATCGAACAGCGGCTCGAACGAAGCGCGCAAGTTGTCGTGCTCGTAGGGCGGCAGGACCGGTGCCTTGCGCTCGGGCTTGATGAGCGTGGCGATCTCGCCGGCGAGGCTCGCCAGCTCCTGGTAGAGCCGTTCGGGATGGACCACGGGCAGGCTGTCGAGATGGCGCAGCACCGGGATCCACCGGTTGAGTGCCTGGAGCAGCAGGAAGCTGGCGAACGTCT
The DNA here is from genome assembly GCA_019510335.1 of Novosphingobium sp. GTDB lineage: Bacteria > Pseudomonadota > Alphaproteobacteria > Sphingomonadales > Sphingomonadaceae > Novosphingobium. The sequence goes on from JAEKKO010000174.1 coordinate 5,301, forward strand.
CGTGCTTGAGCGGCCGCGCTGCGGCAATGTCCTGCGCCGGCGGAATGTAACGGTCATCGAACATTACCCGCTTGGCCTGCAGCTCGCGCACCTGGGCCAGGCCGCACAGCACGCGGCCGTAAGTCTGGTCGCGGGTCACTCCGAAGCGCAAGTTGGGTCGGGCAAGCTCGATCGGCTCGCCGCTTCGCTCGTCCGAAAACGCGTCGGCGACCTCGTGCTCGGCGACGACGAAGCGGGTCTCCGCCCCGGCGCTTTCGTCCTCGCGGAACTCCTGGGCGCCAACCTGGCTGGCGGGAAGCGTCAGGTAGATCACCGCGTCGCGGGTATCGTCGGGGAGGTCGAGCGGCGGGGGCGGCGGCAGCTCGTCCGGGATCGAGAAGGGGGTGCCGTCGGGCATCACCCCGCGGGCGCGGATCACCGTGAACTTGCCAAGCGTGGCCATGTCTTCGTCGATCGCGATCTCGCTCAGCCCCCAAGGGTAAGGACGCAGCAAATCGGCACGGGCCTTGAGCCGGGAATCGAACGCGCGGTCGGCTTGCTGGAAGTGTTGCGGCCGCAGGAACTGACCCTCCCGCCAAGCGACGCGATTGCTTCCCGCCATCCAATCACCCCCGCCTTTCGGTAGTTCATCTTAAAGCACAGCTTCACCCGTTATCAAAGCAAGGTTATAGGTTTCTGGCGGTGTTCGCCGCATTGGGACAAAGCGCAGCACTGGCATGGACGAGGACTCATTCGATCCGCGCAGCTGGACGAAGCCTCCGCCCGCAGAAAAGACGGCTGCTCCGACGCCGCCGCCGCAACCATCCTCAATTCCGGAAGCATGGCGCGAGGTGCGGCCGACCACCCCGCCGACAGCACCGATTCCCTCCGCTCCTGCGATTCGGCCAACGCGCGCTGGCGGCACTCGGCCGTTGCTCCCTCTTGCCGCTTCGGTCGCGCTGGTCATCGCCGGTGCCGGAGCGGCCTGGCTGACGCGAACTCCGCCCAGCCGGACGGCGCCGGCGACGCCTGAAGGCCCCGCCGCAGCAGCGGTGCCCGCTCCAAAGCCTGCCCCTGGACAAGTCGAGCGCCGGCTGGTGCTTGCCGGCCCGGGAGAGATCGTCGGCGCCCTCACCGCCATCGGCGTAGCACAGAGCGAGGCGCAGGCCGCTGCCGACACCGCGGCCCGCGTGCTGACCGGGCAAGGCGAGGTCCACACCGTCGTCGATCTGCTTCCGAACGGACCCGCGGCCACCTTGCTCCGCCTCCAGGCGGCTTACGCTGACGGGTCCGGGGCGGTCGTCCAGCGCAACGCCTCAGGCGCCTTCGCCGGCACCAAAGTCGCCGCCGTGCTCAGCCGCCAGGTCAAGGTTCTGCGCGGCGAGCTCGATACGGAAAGTTTCTACAGCTCGGCCGTCGGCGCGGGCGTGCGCGACACCCTCATCCCTGAGTTCATCAACGCCTTCGGATACGAATTC
>JAEKKO010000175.1 GCA_019510335.1 Novosphingobium sp.
GCGCCATCGAGGTCAGCATGCCGCCCACCGCCTGACGCCGCTCGGGAAGCGCCGACCGGTACATTGCCAGGCACGCTGCAGGCAGACCGAACATCATCACCGGGAAGAAGCCCGACATGAACCCGCCCGCGCTCGGATCTCCGGCGAAGAAGCGGTTGAGGTCGCCGGTCTTGCCGTGGAAATCGCCGATGATGAACCAGGCGACGTTGTTGAGCACGTGGTGCAATCCGGTGACGATCAGCAAGCGGTTGAGCACGCCATAGACGAACAGCCCAATTGTCCCCGATTGGACGACGCCATAGCTCAGCCCGTCCACCCCTGCGTCGATCGGCGCGAAGCCGAAGCCGACAAATGCCGCAAGCGCCAGCCCGGCAAACCCGGCCAGGATGGGCACGAACCGCCGGCCGCCGAAGAAGGACAGATAATCTGGCAGCCGGATCGTCGAATAGCGATTGTAGAACGCCCCCGCGATCAGCCCCGAGGCTATCCCGATCGGCACCGCCAGCTTGGAGATCGCCTTCTCGCGCCATGCCGCCTCGGCGAGCGCGGCGATATCCTTGCTCAGATTGGCGGTGATTTCGGGCGGCACATGCAGCAACGTCATCGCCCCGCGCGTCGCGACCAGGAAACACACCAGCCCCGCGAGCCCCGCCGCCCCATTATTGTCCTTGGCGATGCCGACGCCGATCCCGAGCGCGAACAGCAGCCCGAGATTGTCGAAGATCGCCCCGCCTGCCGCGGCGACGAACGGGATATCGAGCAGATCGGGCTGCCCGAGCCGGAGCAACAGTCCCGCGATCGGCAGGACCGCGATCGGCAACATCAGCGCGCGGCCGAGCGGCTGGAGCGATTGCAGCGAGAGCTTCATTGGCCTTGCTCCGACAAAGAATGGACGAGCGCGCGGACGGCATCGGCATCGGGCGCGGTCAGTGCTCGCGCGGCGGCCGCGCGGCATCGGGCAAGATCGAGCGTGCGCACCAGCGCCTTGGTCTCGGCGACTGCCGCACCGGGCACCGACAATTCGGTCACCCCCATCCCGATCAGCAACGGCACTGCTTCCGGATCGGCGGCGAGCCCGCCGCACACCCCCGTCCAGCGCCCATGCGCCGCGCCGCCGCGCACCGTCTCGTCGATCAGCCGCAGGACAGCGGGATGCAGCCCGTCGAGCCCGGCGGCGACCGCGGGATTGGTGCGGTCGCGGGCGAGCGCATATTGCGAGAGGTCGTTGCTGCCGATCGAGAAGAAGTCAGCATCGACTGCCAGCGCCGCCGCGGTCAGCGCCGCCGCCGGTGTTTCGACCATGATGCCGAGTTCAGGTGCCGCGACGCCGAGGTCTGCGGCGTGCTTCGCCAGCGCTTCCCGCGCCGCGACCAGCTCGGCGCGATCGGCGATCATCGGCAGCATCAGCTTGAGCGGCGCCCGCGTCTTCACGCGCAGCAAGGCGCGCAATTGCGTGTGGAGCAAATCGCGCCGCGCGAGCTGGAGGCGGATGCCGCGCAAACCCAGCGCCGGATTCTCCTCGGGCGCGATCGTCAGATAGGGCGCCGGCTTGTCCGCGCCGATATCGAGCGTGCGAACGATCAGCGGTCGATCGCTGAGCGCGTCGGCGATCGCCTGATAGGCGGCAAGTTGCTCTTCCTCGTCGGGCGGCGTCGCGCGGTCGAGGAACAGGAATTCGGTGCGGAGCAGACCGCAACCCTCGGCGCCCTCGGCCACCGCCGCACGCGCGTCGGCGGCCGAACCGAGATTGACGAACACTTCGATCCGCGTGCCGTCGGTGGTGACCGCGGGCTGGTCTGCCTGCGCAAGCGCTGCCTGTCGCCGCGCCTGCCGCGTCTCGATCCGTGCGCGCACCGCCGCCACGTCCGCAGCTTCGGGCGCGATATGAACCGCGCCGTTCTCGATCACTAGTTCGGTGCCCGGCTCGACCAGCGCCAGCGCATCGCCGAGCGAGACCAGCATCGGTACGCCCATCCCCGCCGCGATGATCGCGACATGCGAGGTCGTCCCGCCGCGCGCGGTGGCGATGCCGGCGAGACCCGCCCCGCTCAGTGCCATCAATTGCGAGGGATAGAGCTCGTCGGCGATCAGGGTCGCGCCCGGCGGCGGCGGCGCCTGATCGGATTCGCCGTACAGCGCCAGTACCACGCGGCGGCCAAGATCGTTGAAATCGTCGATCCGTTCGGCAAAGCGCGCGTCGCTCGCGCCGCGCAATTGCTCGACATATTTGCCGATCGCTTGCCGCCAGGCGAACCCGGCGCTCTTGCCCGCAGCGATGGCCGTGTCAGCCGCACTCGCTAGCTCGGGGTCGTCGAGCAAGGCGAGATGCGCCGCCGCGATGCCAGCGAGATCCCCCTCACCTACGGCATCCGCCGACAGCTCGGCGCGCACGCGATCTTTCGCCTCGGCGAGCGCGGTGCGCTCGACGTCGATTCCCGCGCCGTTTTCGGGGATGTCAGCCACCGGATCAGCCGGACGGAAGGCAGGTCCGATCGCAGTGCCGGGGACTGCTACTACGCCCTTCAGCAGCGACGGCATCTCGACGGCTGCGGGCGGTGCGGCGTCAGCAACCGTGCCGACCGGCTTCAACTCACCCATCCCGGTCGCGAGCAGATCGGCAACCGCTGCGACGCCATCGCTATCGCTGCCGCGCACTGTGATCGCCGCACCATGCGGTAGCGCCAGCGCAAGCATCGCCACCGCGCTCCGCGCCGAAGCCGCACGCCCGGACGGCGCTACAATTTCGATCGCCCCGGAATAGCTCGCTGCGAGCTGCGCGACGCGTGCCGCCGGGCGCGCATGCAGCCCATGCGCGAGCGGCAAGGCCAGCGTTCGGCTGACGGTCGCTGCCGCTGTCTCGGTTGCCGCCGCCGCCCCGCCCAGCGCCCGGAAGCGCATCACCGGCTCGCCCGCCGCAATTGCGCGATCGCTCACTGGATCCTCGACCGCGAACGCCTCGCCATTGGTGACGATCACCGGCGTGATCAGGCTCTTCGCCGTCCGCGCCAGCCGGTCGAGATCGAACTCGACCAGCAACTCGTCCGCCGCCACGCGCTGCCCGTCGGCGACCTTGGGCGCGAACCCCTCGCCGCCCAGCCCGACCGTCTCCAGCCCGATATGCATCAGCAATACCGGTCCGGCATCGAGTTGCAGCGTCACCGCATGCCCCGCCGGATGCACCGACAGCACCACGCCCGCGCCCGGCGCAACCAGCCGTCCCTCGACCGGATCGATCGCGATGCCGTCGCCCAGCATCTTTTCGGCGAACACCGGATCGGGCACATCGGCCAGCGACGTCGCCCAGCCAGCCAGCGGGCTCGCGACGGTCAAGCTCATTTCGCCTGCCCCAGGGTCAGCCGGTCGAGCATCCAGAATGGATCGGGTCCGGTCTGGCTGAAAGTCATGCACAGATCGTGGCGTCCTTGTTGCGGCGGGAGCGGGGCGCGGATCGTGCTGACGCCGGCATTGCGCGT
>JAEKKO010000191.1 GCA_019510335.1 Novosphingobium sp.
TCACGAGCAGGCGGCGGCGAGCACGATCCCATTGGAGACGCTGCAGCGCGCTTTCCAGAACATCTACGACACGATGGATTCGATCGACACGTTCAAGCTGAAGGCGCTCGACGCGATGAAGCAGACGGTCGACACCCTCTCGAACGAAGTCGAGAAATCACGTGGTTACATTGCCCGCGCCGAAGGCGCCGCGCAGGCCAAGCTCACGCACGACGCGCCGTCGCTGCTGAGCCTGGAGGGGTGAAGATGGAGATGCACCAGCTCTCCCCTCCCGCTTGCGGGAGGGGGCGGGGACCGCGACGATGAATGGCACCCCCGCCCACCGCAGCGACGCGATCCTGCAGGAGGCGCGGTCGTCGCTGGTTCGGCAGCGCGGCGGCGGGCGGCGGGTGCCCTCGATCGGGCAGCGCAGCGCCGAGCTCAAGCGCCAGCACGCCAAGGCCAAGGTCGGGCGGATCGCCGCGGCGGTCGTCGCGATCGTCGTGGCCGCGGTCGTCGCCGGCGTGGTGGTCGACGGGATCGGCCTCGGCGGGCTGATGCTGGCGGTGCTCGCTGCCGTGGTCGCCGCCGCCGTGCTCGCCCGCTACCCGCGGCTCGAGGCGCCCGAGCGCGCCCAGCTCAACCGCGGCAACGTGCGCACGATGGTCGCCAACACCGAGCTGTGGCTCGAGCGCCAGCGCCCGGCGCTGCCCGCTCCGGCCGTGCGGCTGGTCGATCACATCGGGCTCCAGCTCGATTCGCTCGAGCGCCAGCTCGCCGGGCTCGACGAGGGCCTGCCCGCGGTCCAGGACACGCGGCGCCTGGTCGGCGAGCACTTGCCCGAGCTGGTCTCGGCCTACACCAGCATCCCGCCGCAGCTGCGCGCCGAGCCGCGCGCCGGCCGCTCGCCCGACGAGCAGCTGACCGAAAGCCTGTCGCGGATCAGCGGCGAGATCGACAGCGTCACCCGCCAGCTCGCCGAAGGCGCGATCGACCGCCTGGCGATCCGTACCCGCTATCTCGACTACAAGTACGGCGAAGCGGGCGAGCCCGCCCCCGCGGACCAGCAGGATTCCTGACCATGCGCGTCGCCATCCCCCACCAGCTCGGCAAGGCCGAGGCCCGCCGTCGACTGCAGAGCCGCGGCCACGAGATCGGCAGCTTCATGCCGGGCGGCATCGCCGATGTCGCGGTCACCTGGCCGAGCCAGGACCGCATGGCCATGAACGTCGGCGCGATGGGCCAGCAGGTCGCCGCCACGGTCGACATCGAGGAGCATCAGGTCTGGGTCGACGTCCAGCTGCCGCCGGCGCTGAGCTTCTTCGGGCCGGTGATCCAGGGCGCGATCGAGCAGCAGGGCCGCAAGCTGCTGAAGTGAGGGCAGTCAGACGGCGGGCACCGCCGGAGTTTCCGCCAGGGTTTCGTCGATGTCCGCTTCCCACCGCGGATAGCGCGGCAGGCTGATGATCAGCAGGCCGCATAGCGCACAGCCAATCGCTCCGCCGACCAGGAACGGACCGTAGCCGCCGAAGCGGTCGTAGACCGCCCCGGCAACCAGCGGGCCCATGCCCGAGGCCGCCGCCATCAGCGCCGCCATCGTCCCGTAGATCACTCCGAAGTTGCGCATGCCGCCATAGCTCGCGGTCAGGTAGCCGGTGATCTGGGTCTTGGTCCCGGCGGCGTAGCCGTTGACCAGCATGGCGCAAACGATCAGCGGCGGCGAACGGACGCCGTTGATCAGCAGCAAGAAGGTGAGCGCGGTGGCGCCGAGGGTGACGCCGCCGATCCAGTTCGGGCGGAAGCGGTCGAGCAGCGCGCCGGTAATCAGCTTGCCCGCGATTCCGGCAATCCCGCCAAGGCTGGTCAGCCACGCCGCCGTCCCGCGCGAGACGCCCGCCGCCGTCAGGATCGGGAACAAGTGGATAGCGAGGCCGATCGTCAGCACCATCACCACGAAGTTCGAAATGCCGACCCGCCACAGCGCCCAGTCACGCCACGCCTGCGGCACGGTCAGGCCAGGGAGGACGGTCGCCGTCTGCGGGGCCTCGCCCCGTGCGACCGCCGCGCGCGCCCGATCGTGCGCGTCGTAGAAGAACAGCGTGCACAGGATCAGTGTCGGCACGCCCCAGCCGATCCCCAACGACACATAGGCCGTGCGCCAGCCGTAATGAGTGATCAGGAAGTTGCCGAGCGGCGGCACCAGGGTTTGCGAGATCGCCGTCCCGGCCAGCGTCAGCCCGAGCGCGAAGCCCCGGGTGCCGGTAAAGATGCCGAGCACTGCCGCGGTCCACACCGTGGACTTGATCGACACCGACATCGCCCCGAACACGAACCACAGCACCATCCACTGCAGCGGCGAGCCGCTGACGAAAGCAAACGCGGAGATCGCCGCCATCGTCAGCATCGTGCCGACCAGCGCCAGCCGACGTGAGCCGTAGCGATCGATGAGAATGCCGAAGAACGGCGAGAGCACCGCGGTGGTGATCGTCGCGATCGAGGCGCCCGACGAGAGCAGGGTCCGGCTCCAGTGAAACTCGCGCCCGAGCGGTTCCATGAACAGCCCCATCCCGGAGAGCATCACCGAGAAGTAGGAGAAGCCCACCGCCGAAGCGAGGACCAGCGGCCAATGCGCGCGCCACTGCGCGCTGGCGCCGGCGTCGCCGGGCTGGTTCGCCGCCGGAGGGTTCACCCGACCCGCGTCGCCACCAGCGTCTCGACCACCGACGGATCGGCCAGGGTCGAGGTGTCGCCGAGGTTGCTGGTGTCCCCTTCGGCAATCTTGCGCAGGATCCGGCGCATGATCTTGCCCGAGCGGGTCTTGGGCAGGGCCGGCGCGAAGTGGATCGCGTCGGGCGTGGCGATCGGGCCGATCTCGCGTCGGACCCACTGGACCAGCTCCTTGCGCACGTCCTCGCCGTCGGGCTCGCCGGCGTTGAGCGTGACGTAAGCGTAGATGCCCTGGCCCTTGATCTCGTGGGGGAAGCCGACGACCGCGGCCTCGGCGACCTTCTCGTGCGCGACCAGCGCGCTCTCGACTTCGGCCGTGCCCATGCGGTGGCCCGAGACGTTGATCACGTCGTCGACCCGGCCGGTGATCCAGTAGTAGCCGTCCGCGTCCCGGCGGCAGCCGTCGCCGGTGAAGTACTTGCCGCGATAGGTCGTGAAATAGGTCTGGAAGAACCGCGCGTGGTCGCCCCACACCGTGCGCATCTGCCCGGGCCAGCTTTGGGCGATGCACAAGTTGCCCTCGGCCGCGCCCTCGAGCAGCTGGCCGTCGGCATCGACGATCTGGGGGACCACGCCGAACATCGGCTTCGAAGCTGAACCCGGCTTGAGGTCGGTGGCGCCGGGCAGCGGGGTGATCATCGCCGCCCCGGTTTCGGTCTGCCACCAGGTGTCGACGATCGGACAGCGGCCCTCGCCGACCACGCGCCAGTACCACTCCCACGCCTCGGGGTTGATCGGCTCGCCGACGGT
>JAEKKO010000192.1 GCA_019510335.1 Novosphingobium sp.
TCATCGCAGCCGGGATCGAGCTGGGCGAGCAGGAAGATGTCCTTGTCACCCGCCATCGCCGCTTCAAGCGCGGCCACCGATTTCTCACGGCCGACGAACAGCGGCACGACCATGCCGGGGAACACGACGATGTCACGCAGAGGGAGAAGAGGAAGAGAAGTCATTCCAGAAAGGTTCCGATCGTCCCCGGCCGAGCGCCGGGACTTGAGTGAGATATGGGAGGCGAGGTCGCGGCCCGCAATGCCCTTGCGCCGCGCCGCTGTGGACGGGGGAAGCTACGGCGGGTTCTTGCGCAGACCAGGGATTGCTGTTGTGATCGGGCAACGATCGTCCAAGAGGGAACGACCATGGCTATTCGAGACGCTGCCGCAAAAGCAGTCCACACACTGCTAAACCGGCCAGCAGACGTTCCGCCAGAAGAACAGGCGTACCGGCGGCTCACGGGAAAGGGTTACCGGCCGAGCGGCATCATCGATGTGGGCGCCTATCGGGGCGAGTGGACGCGGCTGGCCCCGCGCGTTTTTCGAGACGTCCCGACGCTGATGGTCGAGGCGCAAGGCGGCAAGATTCCCCATCTCGAGCGAGTTTGCTCCGAGCTTGCAGGCGTCACTTACGTCAATGCGGCGCTGAGCAGCGAACCGGGCAAGGAGGTCGTTTTCCATGAGATGGAAACAGGCTCTTCGCTGCTTCACGAGAACAGCAACGTTGCGGCGCGCGAAGTCCGCATGGTGACGCAGACGCTCGACGGCATCGCCGCAGCTGTCCCCGCACCGCTCTTCCTCAAGATCGACGTGCAGGGCGCGGAACTGATGGTGCTCGCCGGTGCAACGGCGACGCTCGACCGCGCCGACCTCGTCCAGCTTGAAATCGCGGTGCTCGAGTACAACCGCGGCGCGCCGACCATGCGTGAAGTCCTCGACTACATGGATGCGCGGGGGTTTGCGCCTTACGACCTCGCCGGCTGGAGCAGGCCGGATGGCGTGCACCTGGTGCAGATCGACCTGCTGTTCACGCGCAAGGACTCGTCGCTGCGTCCACGGCAGTTCACGTTCTAACCAGCCTTGGCGGCGCATCAGAGTCCGGCGTCGCTACTTCAAGTGAATGCCCTTGCCGTCGACCCGCTCGATCCGCGACCATGCAATGGTTTTCGGCTGGGCCTTGCCGGTCAGCGGTTCGATCCAGCCGCCCGGGTCATAGGCAGGCGTGGTGACCACGCCCGCCGTGACACGCAGCTCGTGCAAGCGGCCGAGCATCTTGCCGCTGGCATCGAGGACCGGGCACCGATTGAGCTCGCAGACGGTCACTTGAACGCGCCTCGATGTGGCAGCAGGCGCGCCGCCCGAGCCTCGCCGCCATGCAGCCCGAACGCGTCGCCGCCGCGATCGAGCACGACCGCACTGCCGATTTCGCGCACCGCTTCCCCAGAAGCAGGCACAACACGGGGTAGCCAAAGCATGAGCGGGAGAACGGTCAGGCTACTGGGGTGTTCCGGATGGGCGTTTCGGGTGGCCCGCGCTAGAAGGGCAGCTGAAACCCCGGTGGCAGGCCCATGCCTTGCTGGGCTTTGGCCATTTCCTCGCCGGCGACCTGGTCGGCCTTGCTCCGGGCGTCGTTGAACGCCGCGGCGACGAGGTCTTCGAGCATCTGCTTGTCCGACGGCTGCATCAGGCTGTCGTCGATGGCGACGGCGATCACCCGGCCTTTGGCCGAGCAGCGGATCTTGACGAGGCCACCGCCCGAAACGCCCTCGACCTCCATTGCGTCGAGCTTGGCCTGGGTTTCGGTCATCTGCTTCTGGATGGTCTCGGCGGCCTGCTGCGCGGCCTTGAGCATTTCTTCCATCGACTTCATGCGCGTTCTCTCCTGGTGCGGCCGGCGTCCTCGTCGGCCACGAACTCGGCCTGGGGGAAGGCGGCGAACGCGGCTTCGACCAGCGGCGAACCGCGCAGCGCCTCGGTTTCGGCGGCGCGCGCAGCGTCGTCCTGCTCGCGCAAGCTCGGCACGCCCTCGCCTTCGCCGCGGGTGATGGTCCAGCGCGCGCCGGTCGCCGACTGCAGTGCGGCGCGCAGCTCGAGCGCCGGGTCGCCGGCGTAGCCCGGGACCAGCGCGTAAGTGAGCGCCCCCGGCTCGAGCGCGACAACGCGGACCCAGTCGCGCATGATTTGGGCGACTCGAAGCTCGCCGGCCGTTTCGACTTGCGCGACCAGCGCGCCCCAGTCGAGCGCCGCGCGCGGCGGCGTCGGCGCACTGGAGCTGCCATTGCTGGGACCAGCCATCGGGCGCGCCGCCAGCTCCTCGAGCCGCCGCGCCAGCGTGCCGGGATCGGGCAGCTCGGCCGCGTGCATCACCCGCAGCAGCGCCATTTGCGCCGCGACCAGCGGATCGGGCGCCGAACGGACTTCCTCGAAGCCCTTGAGCAGCAGCTGCCAGAGGCGGTGGAGCTGGCCGGCCGACAGGCTTTGGGCCCAGCCCTCGATCGCCGCGCGCTCGTCGAGGCTGGCCGCCTCGATCCCGCCGCGGCCGATCTGCGCGACCGTGATCCGGTGGGTCAGCTCGAGCGCCGAACGCAAAAGCGCCGGCGGCTCGACGCCGAGCGCGAACTGCTGGGCGACGAGGTCGAGCAGCGCCGGCCCGTCGCCCTCGAGCAGTGCGGCGAACAAGCGCCGCTGCATCGACTTGTCGGCGAGGCCGAGCATCTCGCGGACTTGCTCGGCGGTGACCCCGCCGCCGCCGAGATCGGCATGCGCAATTGCCTGGTCGAGAATCGACAGCCCGTCGCGAACCGAGCCTTCGGCCGCGGCGGCGATCATCGCCAGTGCCTCCTCATCGGACTCGACGGATTCGGCGCGGCAGATTCCGGCAAAGTGCTCTGCCAGCATCGGCGCCGGAATGCGGCGCAAGTCGAAGCGCTGGCAGCGCGACAGGACCGTCACCGGCAGCTTCTCCGCCTCGGTCGTGGCGAACAGGAACTTCACGTGCGGCGGCGGTTCCTCGAGCGTCTTGAGCAGCGCGTTGAAGGCGTTGCGCGAAAGCATGTGGACTTCGTCGACGATGTAAATCTTGTAGCGCGCCGACACAGCGGCGTAGCGCACCGCGTCGATGATCTCGCGGACGTCGTCGACTCCGGTGTTGCTGGCCGCGTCCATCTCGATCACGTCGATGTGCCGCCCTTCGGCGATCGCCACGCACGGCTCGCACACCCCGCACGGATCAATCGTCGGTCCGCCCTGCCCGTCCGGGCCGACGCAGTTGAGCGCCTTGGCGATCAGCCGCGCGGTGCTGGTCTTGCCGACCCCGCGCACCCCCGTCATCAGGAAGGCATGGGCGAGGCGGTCGCGCTTGATCGCGTTGGCCAGGGTCTGGACCATCGCGTCCTGGCCGATCAGCTGCGAGAACGTCTGCGGCCGGTACTTGCGGGCGAGGACCCGGTACGGCGTGGTGGCAGCGGCGGGCTGCGAGAACGTCTGCGGCCGGTACTTGCGGGCGAGGACCCGGTACGGCGTGGTGGCAGCGGCGGCCTGCGGCTTGGCAGCGGCAGGAGCGGCGGGCGCGGGATCGCCGAACAGCGCCGACTGCCCCGCCGCCTCGAGCTCGGCCGCGCTCGGCGCCGGCTCGCTCGCGTCCGGAGCCTCGTTGCCGAAGATGTCGGGTGAATCGTCCATGGATGCCCGAAGCTAGGCCGTGGTCGGGGGAATGTCAGGGGAAAAGGAGCCGGGCGACCCGCCGCAATCCGTTATGGCTGCTTCCTTCCGGACCTGACCAGGTTGGCGGACGCAAACGCCCGCCCGACTCCCGGCGGCGCAT
>JAEKKO010000193.1 GCA_019510335.1 Novosphingobium sp.
CGATGCGCCCGTCGGCCTGGCGCAGCGCGACCGGCCACGGGCGTGGGCCGAACCCCCTGAGGTCTCCGCCGGCGTTGACGAGGCCCTCGCCGACGCCGCAGGCGACGAGCGTTTCCACGGCGCGGTCGACCGCATAGCCCTTGGCGATGCGGGCCAGGTCGATCAGCGCCGGGCGCCGGCAGCGGACGCGGCGATCGTCGACGATCTCGATATCGCGGCTGCGTCCCGGATAGGCGCGTAGGTCGTGAATGCCGAGGCGCGGGAGGAAGCCTCCGCGGACCAGCTCGCGTCCGATCGTCACGTCGAACAGGCCCCCGCTCCGCTCGTGCAGCGCAATCGCGAGACGGAGCACGATCACCGTCTCGGGATCGACTGCGACCTCCGCTCCGGCCCAAGCGGCCCGCAGCCGGGCCAGATCGCTGTCCGCTTCGTGAAACGACATCCGCCGGTGGACGTGGCGAACGGCCGCGAACGCCGGCTCGATCGCATCGGCGACGTCCGCCAGCACGGTGATCTCGACGAGCGTGCCGAGCAGCGGCTGGCAGCGCGTGACGAGATCAGCCGGGATGGGCGAGGGCGATCGCATAAGTGGCCAGCAGCCGCCGAACCCCGTCGGTGACGTGTCGAGATGAAAGGGTCGCACCGCTGATGGTCCTGATCTCTTGCCCCGCCCGCAACGCTTGCCCGGGATGTTTGCCGACGAACTGGGCGCGCCAGCGCGGATCGCGCACTTCGCCGCCATAGCTCTCGCGGTAGTCCATGATCTCGACCGAGCGGACCGTCCCCGCCGGATCGAGCGCCACGGCATAAGTGATGAAGTCGTGCTTGCCGATGACTTGGTCGACGATCAGCCAGCCGCCGTCGGCGGCGCGCCACGCCTTGAGCTCGGGCGACAGCGGCGCCTCGCCCGAGGCCTTGCGAATGGCCGCCATCTGCGCCGGGGTGAGGGTGCGGAACGCCGGCGCGAGCGCCTGATGCGGGAACAGCAGCGCCTGGACTTGCGGCAACGACAGGTACGTGACCGCGATCGCCGGACTGGCGAGGAGCGCCGGTGCGGCGGCAAGGGCGATGACGAACTTACGCATGACCCAACCTCGTAAACCTCCAGCTCAAAACATATAGCCCAGGCCAAGGTTGATGCGATCGTTGGCGCTGTTGATGAAGAACTTCTGATAGTCGGCCTTGATCACCACCTGCTGGACGGGGTGGAACGAAAACCCGGCCGTCAGGATGCGATCCCGATTGACCGGATCGGAGATGAAGCCAAGCGGCAAGCGCGCCTGCGCATCGAACTTTTCGTAACGGACGAACGGATCGAGGGTGGTCTCGCCGCCCAGTGCGAAGCTGTACGCACCTTGGACCAGCCAGCCGTAGAACGCCGACGGCACCAAGGGCCGGTCGGTTCCGTTGGTGGCATTATAGGCGAGGAGAACGGAATCGAGTTGCGCCGCCTGGTTGATCGTGCCGCGGGCATAAAGCGCCTGGAAATCGAACCCTTTGTGCTGCCACCGGCTATGGACGTCCCACAACGTCACCCGCGAGGTGAGTCCGGCGAAGTTCGGCAAACTTGGATCGGCGCGGAAATCGGCGTTGTCGTGGGTTGCGTTGCCGCTGAACACCGCTCCGCCGACGAGCAGCCCTGGAATGCCGCGATACTCGAGCGATCCGTAGAACGAGAGGTTGCCGGCCTTGGCGAGCTGCAGTTCCTGATGCGAGCCGCGCAGCGGCGCGCCCGCGTCGTCGAACTTGGCGACGTCGAACCCGGTGGTGATCCCGACATCGTAGCTCAGCCCGAAGCCGGTCCGGCCATAAATCCCGATGCCGCCTTCGCGCCAGGTCGAGGGGATGATCCGGGTCTCGACCTCGTTCCGCTCGACGCCGAAGAACACCGGCGGCTCATGGTTGCGGTTGAGGAAACCGAACGGCATCAGGAACAAGCCGGCCTTGAGGTTCAGGGCCGGGCTGACGGCGTAGTTGAGATAGGCCTGCTCGACCTCGACCTCGCCCTCGTCGGAGGAGCTGGCGATGGCGTGCTCGATTTCGAGCTCGCTGTTGAAGCTCAGGCGCTCGTTGAAGCGATGGCCGAAGAACAGGACGAAGCGCTTGAGATCGGCCTGGTTGCGGCTGCGATCCTTGAGATAGCCGTTGTAGCTGATCTCGCCGTAGCCGCCGATGGTTGTGTCGGGGCCGGCTGGGGCATTCTCCGCTGCGGCGGTGCTGGCGGTGGTGGCGGTGGTGGCGGATGTGATCGTGCCCGCCGCGGCTGCGGCGGCTGCTGGCGTTTCGGCTGCGGCCGCCGCGGTCGTGTTCGCGCGAAGCTGCGCTTCCAGCTGATCGAGCCGCGCCGCCTGCGCCGCGAGCTGCGCCCGCAAGGTGGTGACTTCGGCTTCGAGGGTCGCGTTGTCAGGGTGCGAACCCGGTGACTCCTGCGCCATCGCAGGCGTGGCGGCGACGATCGCCGCGGCGGTGATCAGGTAAGCGAATTTCCTCATGCGATCCCCCCGGGCGGCGTTGCGGCGGGCCTAGCGCTGTTGCGAAGCGTTCGCAACAGCTATTGCGAGGCACTCGCAATTGAGCATCGGGAAGGGGCGCTCGCGCTTCGCTGCTGACTCGATCCTCACGAGCGGTTAAACCTCGGCTTGTCCGATCGGGGAGAGAGACGATGCTGAACAAGCGCATAGCCGCGACGATCGCCGCCGTCCTTGCCATCGCAGCGCTGCCAGCCTCAGCGCTGGCCGCGCCCGACTGGGCCCGGGTCGACCAAACGCTGGGACGGCCTGGCGTCGAGCAGGCAGCCGGAGTGCACCGCTACAGCTTCCCGCGCTCGGACCTGCGCGTCACCCTCGACGGCGTGGCGATCCGGCCGGCCCTCGCGCTCGGATCGTGGGCGGCGTTCCAGCCGATGGGCGACGCCGCGGCGGTCATGGGCGACCTCGTGCTGACCCAGGACGAGGTCAATCCGGTGATGAGCCGGCTGCTTGCCGGCGGGTTCGCCATCACCGCCCTCCACAACCACTTGCTGCGCTCCGCCCCGGCGACGATGTACATGCACATCGCCGGCCACGGCGATCCGGTGAAGCTCGCGCAAGCTCTCCGCCAGGCGCTGGCCGCAAGCGGTACGCCGCTCGGCGCGCCGCCCGCCGCTCCGGCCGCCGCGCCGCCGCTCGATCTCGACACGGCTGCGATCGATCGGCTGATCGGCGGCAGGGGCAAAGCCAACGGCGGTGTCTACCAGTTCAGCTTCCCGCGCGCAGAGCAGGTCACGGATGCCGGCATGGCGACGCCCGCGGCGATGGGCACCGCAACCACGATCAACTTCCAGCCGACCGGCGCCGGGACGGCGGCGATCACTGGCGACTTCGTGCTGGTGGCGAGCGAGGTCGGACTGGTGATGCAAGCGCTGCGGGCGAGCGGGATCGAGGTCACC
>JAEKKO010000194.1 GCA_019510335.1 Novosphingobium sp.
CCCGCAGCAGCTCGGGCAGGTGCCCTGAGACCCCGCGCGCCTCGTCCATGAACCAGCGCTTCAAGACGGGCAGGCGCTGGATGGCGCCCATGCCGAGGCGGCGGGCGGCGCTGGGCAGGCGGCCGGGCAGGCCGAACAGGCGGTTGATGCCGTCGGTCGCCGCCATTACCGCGAAAGCGTCGAGGCTGCGCCAGCGCTCGTAGCGGGCGAGCAATTGCGCGTCGCCGGGCTCGAGCCCGAGCCGCAGGCCTTCGGTCAGGACCTCGACCAGCGCACCGACGTCGCGCAGGCCGAGGTTGAGCCCCTGCCCGGCGATCGGATGCATGCCGTGCGCGGCATCGCCGATCAGCGCCAGGCGCTCCTCGACGATCTTGCCGGCGTGGTGGAAGGCGAGCGGGTAGGACATGCGCGGCGCGGCCAGCTCGATCGCGCCGTAGATGCCGTGCATGTGCTTGGCGACCTCGGCCAGGAAGCCGCGGTCGGACAGGCCGATCACGCCTTTGGCGTCCTTCTCGGCCACGGTCCAGACCAGCGCGCTGCGGTGGCGGCCTTCCGGCGTATCGAGCAGCGGCAGCAGCGCGAACGGCCCGGCCGGGTAGAAGATTTCCCAAGCCACGCCCTCGTGCGGCTTCTCGTGGGTCAGCGCCGTCACCATGGCGCGGTGCCGGTAATCCCAGCGCGCCAGCGAGAAGCCCGCCTCGTCGCGCGTCGGCGACTGCCGGCCCTCGGCGGCGACCAGCAGGCTGCCCGAGAGCACGCGGCCGTCCCGGAGCGTCACCGAGACGCCGTGCGGGCCGCGCGTCCGCTCCGCCGCTTCGGCGCTGGTATGCCAGGCGACCGCCGGCTCGGCCCGCGCCGCGTCGAACAGCGCGAGGCGCAAGTCGCGGTTGGCGAACATCCGGCCCAACGAGCCTTCCTCGGGCTCGGGCCGGAAATCGAGCCGGCCGGGCTTCATCCCGTCGGTCACCGCGATCGCTTCGATCGGGCAGCCGAGCGGCTCGAGCCGGCCCGCCAGGCCGATGTTGGTGAACAGGTTCCAGCTCGCGGTCGAGATCGCCGAGGCGCGGCCGTCGGTATGCTCGGCGGTCAGGTCCTCGGGCGCGGCCTTGTCGATGACGTGGCTGGTGATGCCGGCTTTCGCCGCGGCCAGCGCCAGCGTCATGCCGACCAGCCCGCCGCCGAGAATGACCAGATCGCGCGTGTCTTCGCTCATGCCTGCGGCCTAGGCTTCACGGCTTTGGCGCGCAAGTATCCCCCGCGCCGCCGTCGATATCGAGGCAGCGGCCGTCGAAGGTCCCCGCCGGCACGGCCAGCCCGAGCAGCGCGGCGAAGGTCGGCGCGATGTCAACGGTCTCGACCGGGTTCGGCTGCTCGAAGCCGGCGAGGCCCTTGCGCCAGAACAGCATCGGCACCCGCCGGTCATAGTCCCAGGCGCTGCCGTGCGTCGCGGTATAGCCGGGCGCCGGGTCGGGAATCGGGATCACGCCGCGCTTGAGGAGCGAGACGACGTCGCCCGAGCGGTCGGGATCGAACGAGGCGCGCGCCCGCTCGAGCAGGCTCCAATCCTGCGGCGAACCGCTGGGCATCGGCTCTTCGGAGAGCTGCTGCCAGGTGAAGGCCTCGGCGACTTCGGGATGGGCGATGAGCAGGGCCATCAGCGCCGCGGTCGCCTCGGTCCGCTGCTGCGGCGTCAGGCTCTTGTTGACGTAATAGTCGCCGAAAGGCCCGTCGCCGAGCAGCAACGGGCCCGAAGCCGCGGCGATGCCGGTCTTGGCGGTGATCGCCTTGCCGAGCGCATCGGGCGTCAGCGCCTTGTCGGCGCGGATCGCGGCGGGATAGGCCTGCCGGTCGAGCCGTTCGGGCGCGTCGGTGCCGCCGTGGTCGGCGGTCAGCACTACGGCATAGTCGAGATTGCGGGCGTCGAGCGCGGCCAGCAGGCGCCCGATCGTTTTGTCGAGCTCGGCGAGCTGGATGCACATCTCGGCCCCGCCGGTGCCATAGGCATGGCCGACATAGTCGGTCGCCGAGAAGCTGACCGAGAGCAGGTCGGGCGCTGGTCCCTGGCCGAGTTTCATCTCGCCCGCCAGCCTGGCGGCGAGATCGCCGGTCGCGGCGTCGATCCGCGGTGAGACGCGGTAAGCGTCGGGCTTGCCTGGCTCGAGCGCGAAGCGGCCCGTGCCCATGGTGAAGGCCTTGACCGGCACCGCGGCATCGGCGGCGGCGCACCAGGCGGGGACTGCCATGGCAGGGGCGCCGGCCTTGATCGTCGCGGCGGCGGCGGCGTTCTCGGCTTGCGCGGCGGGCGCCAGCGCGCGGCCGGCGAAGCTGACGAAGCCGCTGCCCTTCCACCAGTAGGCGGCGTCGATCGCGTGGCCGCCCATCATCGCCACGGCCCGGTCCTTGGCCGAAACGGCGACATTGCGGCTGGCCGGCCAGACCGCCTTCATCCGCTCGCCTAGCGTCGGCACCTTGAGATGGCTGGCGGAGACCACCGGGTCCTTCGAGGTGCTCGCCCCGTCGTTCTCGTCCTCGGCGCAGTAGATGCGCTTGTCGGCGCGCGGAACCGCGGAATCGTACCAGTAGTTGGCGATGATGCCGGTGCGCGCCGGGCGCATGCCGGTGAGCAGCGTCGAATGGCCGGGGCAGGTCTCGGTCGCGGCATGCGACTGGAAGCCCGAGGGAAACACCGCGCCCTGCTGCAGCCGCACGAGGCCGGCGGTGAAATAGCGGCGGTAACGCGCGAAGAGGTCGGCCGAGAACTGATCGACCGAGATCGCGACGATCAGCTTGGGCGGACCCGACGGCTGGGCGGCGGGGGCCGGCGCGCGGCGGGCCGGCGCCTTGGCCTCGGCGGTTCCCGGCAGGATCAGCGCCGCGGCGATGGCGAGCGAAGCGAAGGGCAAGCGCATGGGCACTCCTTGAAATGTCACCCTGAAACCGGCAGAGGCCTGATGGCTGGCCGGCGCGAAGCGCGCAAGGCCTCCATGCAGGAGCCTGATGACCATGCGCTGCTATCGCCTGCTCGTTGCGGTGCTGTGGCAGCTTTGCGCGGCGCTGCTGGTGGCTCCCGCCGCCCAAGCGGCGCCAACCCATATCGCCGCCGAGCTGGTCGCCGAAAGCGGCGGAAATCCGGGCGAGACGGTCATGCTGGCGATCCACATGCGCCCCGAGGCGGGTTGGCATGGCTATTGGCTGAACCCGGGCGACGCGGGGCTCGGGATGACGCTCAAGTGGTCGGTCCCTTACGGCACCAGGCCCGGCGAGCCGCTCTATCCGGTGCCGCAGACGCTGCTCATCGCGGGCTTGATGAACCACGTTTACGAGAGCGATTACGCGGTGCTGGTGCCGCTGACGCTGTCAGCCAATGCGACACCTGGCAGCCGTCCAGTTGCCGCTGTCGACGCGCAATGGCTCGCCTGCACCGCAGGCGCATTTCGTCCGCGCGGGCGAGGTGCTCCGGCTGGGCATCCCACTGCCGGCTAGTTTGAAGCTCGAAGACCCGCATTTCTTTCCGGCCGAAGACAAGCTGATCAACTATGCCGCGGCGCAGAGCTTCCGCCGCCAGGGCGACCTGCTGGTGGTCGAGCTGCAGCGGCCCAAGATCATGGCCGGGGAGCCGCGGCAACTGGCCGGCGTCCTGCGGCTCGATGCCGCGGGCGACGGGCTGAGCATCGCCGCCCTTTCCGGTGCGGTCCCCGCCGGC
>JAEKKO010000101.1 GCA_019510335.1 Novosphingobium sp.
CCGCGGTGATCGCCCGAGCCGGGTGCCCGGTGCGCGGCGTCGACATCTCCGCCGAGGTGGTCGAGACGATCAATCGCGGCGCGATCCACATCGAGGAAGTCGATCTCGACGGGCTGGTGCAGGGGGTGGTCGCCCGCGGGCTGCTATCCGTGTCGGTCGAGGTGGCTGCCGCCGAGGTATTCGTGATCGCCGTGCCGACCCCGTTAGCAAAGGACCGCACGCCCGACGTATCGCATGTGCTTGCCGCCGGACGGAGCATCGCGCCGGTGCTCAAGAGCGGCGACATCGTCATCCTTGAATCGACTTCGCCCGTCGGCACCACCGAGGCCTTGCGCGACCTGATCGCCGCCGCGCGCCCGGACCTGAAGTGCCCGGGCCTCACCCGCGAAACGCCCGACCTCGCCATCGCCTACTGCCCCGAGCGGGTGCTGCCAGGCCGTATCCTCGAGGGTATCCTCGAGGAACTGACCAACAACGACCGCTCGATCGGCGGGATCACCCCGCGCTGCGCGCGCAAGGCGCTGGCGTTCTACAAGCGCTTCGTCCGCGGCGCCTGCGTCACCACCGACGCGCGTTCGGCCGAGATGACCAAGCTGGTCGAGAACGCCTACCGCGACGTCAACATCGCCTTCGCCAACGAACTGTCGATCGTGGCCGACGCCATGGGGCTCGACGTGTGGGAGGTGATTCGCCTCGCCAACCGCCATCCGCGGGTCAACATCCTCGCTCCGGGGCCGGGCGTGGGCGGCCACTGCATCGCCGTCGATCCGTGGTTCATCGTCCATGGCGCGCCCGAGCAGACCCCGCTGATCCGCACCGCCCGCGGCGTCAACGACGGCAAGATCCGCCACGTCATCGCCCGCGCCGAGGCGCTGGTCGAAGCCCATCCGCAAGCAAGGGTCGCCTGCCTCGGCCTCGCCTTCAAGGCCAACATCGATGACTTCCGCGAGAGCCCGGCCCGGCTCGTCGCCGCCACCTTGGCGCGCCGCTTCGGCAGCCGGATCAGCGTGGTCGAGCCTTATGCGGCGAAGCTGCCGATCGAGTTCACCGACACCGGCGCCAGCCTGATCGAGCTCGACACCGCACTCGAGGACTGCGCGATCCTCATCGTGCTGGTCGACCACGACGTGTTCCGCGTCGTGCCGCTCGCCGAACGCGCCGCCAAGCTGGTCTATGACACCCGCGGCATCTGGCCCGACCAGCCGAAGACGGCGCAGCCGCCGGTGGAATTGCGGCTGGCGAGCTGAGCCGCCCGGCGGCTCAGCCGCTTCAGAAGCGGACCCCGACGGTGACGTTCCACGTGCGCGGATCGCCGTAGTAGACGGTCTGGATGTTGCCCACCGAGCTGAATTCCTGGCCGTCGGTCTTGTAGATCGCGTTGCCGACGTTCTTGACCATCCCGCGGATGTAGAACCGGTCGAAATCAACCTGGGCGTAAAGATTGCCGACCGTGTAGCCGTCTTCGATCAGTCCGGGGCGGTTGTCGACCGAGAGGTACTGCTTGTCGACGAAGCGCACGTCCCCGCCGAGCGTCAGCGTCGCGCCGGTGGCGACCGAGATGCGGTAGTCGGCGCCGAAGCGCATCGTCAGCGGCGGGGCGAAGGCGGGATGACAGGTGATCGCCTGGCCCGTCGGGTTGCAGCTGAATGCAGCGCCGCCAAGGGGTGGCAATCGCCGCGGGTCGTCGAAGCGCTTGTAGACGGAATTGAGGTAGCCGACCGACCCCATGAGCGTCAGCTCGGGCACCGGTTTGACCATCGCCTCGAACTCGAAGCCCTCGATCCGCAGCTTGCCGGCGTTCAGCACCGGGAAGCTGCCGCCGAGCCCGACATTGGTGCCGTTGCCGACCCGGGCCTGGAAGTTGCTGTAATCCGAATAGAACGCATCGGCCGACAGCATTACCCGCCCGTCGAGGAAGCTGCCTTTGGCGCCGACCTCGTACGTCCAGACGCTTTCCGGCGCGAAGTTCGGGTAAATCGTGGTCACGCCGTTGAGCGTGACCGAAATGTCGCCGTTGGAATTGACGCGCCCGTTGAAGCCGCCCGACTTGAAGCCCTTGCTGACGGAGGCGTACAGCAGCGTATCCCGGGTCGGCTTGAACGATAGCGAGGCCATCGGCGTCCACGCATCGAAGCTGACTTTGTCGTTGCCAGTGTAAGGCGCGGGCAGGTCCTGCGGGAAACGGTAGAGGATGCCGTTGAGCAGCGCGAGGTTCGAGATCGTGGTCGTGACCCGGTCGTAACGCTTGTCTTCCTTGGTGTACCGCAAGCCGGCCGTCAGCGAGAGCTGCTCGGTGAAGGCGTACGTGAGCTGGCCGAAGGCGGCATAGCTCTTGGTGTTCTGGGTATCGTCAACGAGGCGGGTAAACGTGATCGGCGCCGCCCCGAACTTGAACAAGTCGTTGGCGTAAGCTTCCTGGTGCGAGTTCACCTGCTCGTTGAGGTAGTACAGCCCGAACACGCCCTTCAGCCGCGTGGTGTTGTACTTGAGCTGGAGCTCCTCGCTGAACTGGTGCTGGCGCGTGCTGACCAGAACGTTGCCGAGATTGTACTGCGATGCGTCGATATCGACGAAAAAGTCAGTCTTGAGCCGGCGATACGCGGTGATCGAGGTGAGCTGAAGCGCATCGGACAGATCGACGTTGAGCGTTCCCGAGGCACCCCAGTGGTCGAGCCTCTGGCCTTGGCCCGGGACGAAGTCGGTCGATGCCTTGAAGTCGTAGGGACCATAAGGATTGGCCGGCAGGAGCACGGTGGCGCCGGTAAGGAAATTGGTCTGGACGAGCGGTGCGGTGGGATAGCCGAGCGTCAGTGCGTTGCGCTGACGGGTATAGTCGCCCGAAAGCAGCAGCTCGACCGCATCGGTGAGCTTGGCGCGCAAGATCGCCCGGCCCGAGAGGTTGTCGCGGTCGTTGAACTTGCGCCCGGTGCGTGGGTCGGTGACGATCCCGTCGCGCGTGTCGTAAATCCCCGCGAGCGACAGCGCGACGCGGTCGGTCACCAGCGGCGCCGAGATGTAGGCTTTGCCAGTCAGCTCGTTGAAGCGGCCATAAGTGAAGCTCGCCTCGCCCTTGAGCGTATTGAAGTCCGGTTTCCTCGAGATGACGTTGACCGCGCCGCCGATGGTGTTCTTGCCGTAGAGCGTCCCTTGCGGACCGCGCAGCACTTCGACCCGCTCGACGTCGTACAGGTTGAGCAGCGCGCCCTGGATGCGGCTGAGATAGACCCCGTCGACATAGACGCCGACGGCGGGATCGAACGTTTGCAGCGCGTCGGGCTGGCCGATGCCGCGGATGAAGAAGTTCGCACTCGACGCCGATCCGCGCCCTTGCACGACGTTCACGTTCGGCACCGCGCCTTGGACGCCCGAGAGATCGGTCGCGCCCAGCTTCTGGAGCTGATTGGTCCCGAGCGCGGTGACCGAGATCGGAACGTCGGTGATCCGCTCTTCGATCTTGCGCGCGATCACGGTGATAGGCTGGTCGCCATTGCTGGCGCTGTCGTCGGGGGTCGCAGCGTCCTGCGCGAGCGCCGGGGTGGCCAACGCGCCGAGCGCGACCGAGCTGGCGAATGCGCTGACCAGAGCGCGTCGAGCGGAAACCGTCCAAGCCATCCGAAATCTCCTCCCCCGGCTCGAACTGCCGGCCCGGCACGAGCCTTATTGAAAGCTGAACCACCTTTCAACTTTCATTTGGCGGAGCGGCGATTTTCGGCGTAAAGGCGTGTCACGATGGCCACAGCGCCCGAGGGAGATGGACCGGCGAGCCCGGGCAAGGCACCGCGCACCGCCCGCGGGCGAGAGACGCTGCGCCGCCTGCTCGACGCCGCCGCCCAGGAGTTCGCCGAGCGCGGGTTCCACGAAGCCTCGATCAGCGGCATCACCCGACGCGCCGGTACCGCGCTGGGCAGCTTCTACACCTACTTCGACAGCAAGGACGCGATCTTCGCGGCGCTGGTCCGCGACATGAGCGAAGCGGTCGCCCGGGCCGCGGCGGCAGGGGTCGCGCCCGGCAGCACCGGGATCGCTCGCGAGCGCGAGGCCCTCGCGGCGTTCCTTGGCTTCGCCCGAGAACACAAGGAAATCTACCGGATCATCGACGAGGCGGAGTTCGCCGCGCCCTCGAGCTATCGTGCCCATTACGAAGGAACCGCGGCGCGGATCGCCCGCCGCCTGGACGAGAGCGTCGCCGCCGGCGCGGTCGCGCCGGGCGACAACGAAGTGCGCGCCTGGGCGGTGATGGGGATGAACGTGTTCCTCGGCCTGCGCTTCGGAGTGTGGGCCGAGGACCGCTCGATCGGCGAGATCACCGCATCTGCCGAATCACTGCTGTGCGACGGGCTCCGCCGCCGAGTGGGCGAGGGTCAGGCCGGCTGAAGCGCGGCCGCGGCGCCCGCCTCGGCGCCAGCGCAGCACCAGCATCAGCAGGATCGCGCAGCCGGCGAGCGAGAGCCCGGCGTCGGTGACCAGCGCTCCGGCCAGCCCACCGACGCCGTAGCCCTGGCCGTCGATCATCTGCATGTAGGTGATCGGCAGCGCCGTCGCCGCCTGGAGCAGAGCGAACTGGGTCGCCGCCAGCGGATTGCCCTCGCCGATGCTGCGGAAGACGATCGTCGACTCGGTCGCCAGCGCGGCCGACTGGAATACGTTTTCGCCGACCAGCGCGACGACGAACACCAGCGGGCTGCGCGGCATGCCCAGCAGCGACAGCGTGAACAGCGCGCCGATGCTGCCGATCGCCAGGTAGAGCAGGCGCGGCGCGAGGCGGGTGACGAGCTGCGGCACGAGCAGGCTGCCGACGATCCCGGCCAGCGTCACCGCAGTCGCGCCGATCACTGCGACGAACCGCTCGGATGCGGCGAAATCGTGGCCAAGCGCGCCGAGGGTGTTGGTCAGCGCGAAGGAGGAGGCGGGGAGGGCGAAGAACAGCAGCGTCCGCAGCACCAGCGGGCGCCGGACCAGCAAGATCAGATCCCGACGCAGCATCGAGAAGCTCTCGCGCAGCCCGCGCTCGTCGGCCCGGCTCGGTGGAATGCCGGCAAGGAGGACCAGCGGCATGGCGATCGCCAGGCCGACGGCGACGGCGCCGAGCGGGCCCGGCAGCGCGCGGACCAGCGTGATGAACAGCACCGCGCCAATCCCGAACCCGCCGACGTTGCCGATCGTGAACCCGGCACCGAGCTTGCCTTCGTCGCCGTCCGCGACGATGTCGCCGAGCCACCCGCCCAGCGCATTATAGTTGAGCGTTGCGCAAACGAAGCCGGCGACCAGCACCACCGTCAGCGTGCCGAGGTCGGCGATCTCGATCAGCGCGAGAACCGCGAGCGCGGCGGTCAGCAGCCCGAACGCCAGCGCGTAGCTACGGCGGCTGAAGCGCACGTCGAGGATCGGCGCGAGCAGGAAGCCGGAGCAGGTGGGGATCATCGCCGCGGCCGTTACCGAAGAGATCATCGGCAGGGGAATCGAGCGCGCGGCGAGCAGCTGCGGCATGGTGAACAGGACGAGCGCGCCGAACATGCCGAATGGCAGGTTGGCCAGCCCCATGACGAGCCCCGGGAGGCGGGGCCTCGTCAGATGCCGGCGTACCACTGGTAGCCTGCGGCGTCCTCCCAGTAGCCGCCCTTGCCGCCGTAGAGCCCGGACAGCGAGTCGCGCGCCTCGATCCGCATGACGTACTTGGCGTGCTTGTAGCCGAGCTGCCGCTCGACCCGCAGGCGCACGGGAGCGCCGTGGCCGATCGCCAGCGGCGCACCGTTCATGCGCCAGGCGAGGATCGTCTGCGGATGGTATGCGTCGATCAGGTCGATTGATTCGTAGTAGGGTGACCCGCCGAAGCGGTCGGCGCAGTGGAACACGAGGTAGCGCGCCGCGGGCTGTAGCCCGGCCATGTCGAGCACGGCGGCGAGCCGCGGGCCCTGCCACTGGCCGATCGCACTCCACCCTTCGACGCAGTCGTGGCGGGTGATCTGGCTCCGCTGCGGCAGCGCCTGAAGCGCCGCCAGCGGCAGCGCCAGCGGGCGGCGGACCAGCCCGTCGATCAGCAACCGCCACTGTGCAAAGCCGCTTGCCGCTTGGGCCTGCCACTCGCCGGTGTCCGGCTGGGTGTTGCCGTTGGTCCGGAACACCGGAGACAGCTGCGCCGCGGTGAACTCGGGGGCGAGCGCGCCGCGGCCGATCAGCAGCCGCTGGGCGCCCATGTGCAGTGGCTCGGCGAGGCCAAGCAGGTGGCGCCAGGCGGGGTCGCCATCGAGGCGGTCGCAGCCGCCAAGCAGCAGCCCGCCCGCGCCCGCCGCGCCGGCGCTGAGCAGGCTCCGCCGGGTGAACACGCCGCTCACGTCCGCTCCTTGGGCAGGCGGTACCACCCGGTGACCATCGCCCGCACCTCGTTCAGAGGGCCGGCGAGCACGACCATGACGATGTGCACGACGAAGAACGCGACGAGGCCGAAGGCGGCGAGGAAGTGCAGCGAGCGTGCCGACTGGCGTCCGCCGAAGATTGTCAGCAGTCCCGGAAAGGCCGCGTCGAGCCCTGGCGACATCGTCATGCCGGTCAGGATCACCAGCGGCAGGAGCAGGAACAGCACGGCGCCATACGCGAACTTCTGCAGGACGTTGTACTTCAGCGCGGCTGCCCCCGTCGGGAAGCGCAGCCGCGCGTGCTCGCCGATGTCGTGCCAGATGTGCCGCGGCGACCACTCGCCGCGAGTGATGTGGAGGTCCCGGCGGATGTGCCCGTTGACCAGCGAGACGACGAGGTAAGCCAGCAGCCCGAGCACCAGCACCCAGGCGAAGGCGAAGTGCCACAGCCGCGCATCGGCGAGGCTGTAGTGCGAGGGAATCGTCGCCCAGCTCGGGAACGGCGCCTCATGCCACGCCCCATCGGGCCCCCGCGACACGCCGAGCACGCCGGTGGCGTTCAGCGCATGGCGGCCAATGACCAGCTCGCCCTTGCCGCCGCGCGCTTCGATCTGCAGCCATGGGCGGTCGAAATTGGCGCCGTATCGGCCCCAGTAGAGCCGCGGATGGGCATTGAAGATCATCAGGCCGCTCATCAACATGACGAGCACCGTGAGCGCGTTGACCCAGTGCCATAGGCGGGTGGCGAAGCGGTGCCTTCGGACCAGCGTTCCGCCGGTCGGCAGCTCGGACTGCGGCGCGTCGGCCATATCATCCCTCCCGCAGCGGTGAGCCTAGCACCGCCGCGAGTCGCGCGCTAGCGCTGGCGCAAGCCGTGGCGGTCGTGGCTGAGCGGCAGGCGCAGCGAGTTCTGCATCATCGCCACCGCCACGTACTGGCCGACGAGCGTGGGCAATTCGATCAGCTGGCGCTCGTTCCAGCTGCGGGCGAGCACCTCCCAGGTCGCATCCCCGATCATCTTGTCGGCGAGCAGCTCCTCGACCGCGCGGATCAGCGCCCGCTCGTGCTCGCTCCACCCCGGCGCGGCCGAGCCGACGATGACCCGTTCGATCGTCGCCGCATCGACCCCGAGCTTGCGTGCGATCGCGACGTGCTCGCTCCACTCGTACGGCGCGCCGCAGAGCCAGCCGGTGCGCATGATCGCCAGCTCGCGCTCGACCGGCGGCAATGCGCCGCGGCCGAGCAGCTCGATCCCGACTTCGAGGTGGCGCCGGTAAAGGCCGGGGTGATGGGCCATGATCTTGAACCAGATCGCGAGGTCCTCGGGCTCCGGGATTCCGAGCACGTTGCCGATCTCGCGGGCCAGCTCGGCGACTTCCGGGCTCAGCTCCTCGGGCGCGAGCGGGCGCACGCGCGGCGGCGCGCCGAGCACTTCGGCCTCGCGCGCGGCGATCTGCTCATCATTCATCAGCGAAACGAGAGCCCGGGATTGTCCGAGGCGAGGCGCATCCGGAGCGTGTTCTGAACATAGGCGGTCGCGACGTATTGGCCGACTATCGTCGGGAATTCGATCAGCTGCTGCTCGTTCCACGTCCTGGCCAGCGTATTCCACGTCTCTTCCGCTATCGCCTGGTCGCCGATCAGCTCCTCGACCGCGGCGATGATCGCGCGGTCGTGCTCGCTCCAGCCCGGCGCGGAGGAGCCGTGGGTGGCTCGCTCGACTTCCTCGGCGGTGACGCCGTAGCGCTTGGAGATGTCAACGTGCTCACCCCATTCGTACGGCGCACGCATCAGCCAGCCGATCCGCAGGATCGCCAACTCGCGCTCGCGCGGCGGGATCGTCCCGGTGAAGATCGTCATGCCCGTCTCCATCTGCCGGCGCAGCAGCTTCGGGTGCTTGCCCAACGTCCGCATGTACTCCGGGATGAAGCTGTGATCGGTGACGCCGATCGATTCGCGGATGTCGATGCACACCTGCAGCGGCTCACCAACGAACTGGTCCTGCGGGATCGGGGCAATCCGCGGGCCGTTGCCCACGACTTGCCGCTGCCGTGCAGCGATATCGACGTCGATGTCGCCCCGTTCGATCTTGCCCATCGCCATCTCCCGCCATGCTGTGCGCCAGTTCAGCGCTAGTGGCGGCGCCGGCGCTTTCGGGCAAGCCGCTATTCGCCGATCAGGTGCGCGGCAACCTCCCGGCGATGCGGCGCGTGGCGGTGCTCGGCGAGAAACACGCCCTGCCAGGTGCCGAGCAGCATGCGCCCATGCTGGACCGGAATGGCGAGAGTCACCCCGGTCAGCGTCGCCCGCAAGTGCGCCGGCATGTCGTCCGGCCCTTCGTCATCGTGGAGGTAGTCGTCACCGTCGGGGGCGAGACGATCGAACCACGCGGCGAGGTCGCTGCGCACCGCCCGCGCGGCGTTCTCTTGGATCAGCAGCGAGGCCGAAGTGTGACGGCACAGGAGCGTCATCAGGCCGTGGGCGATGCCGCTCACGGCGAGCCACCGCGCGAGGTCGTCGGTAATCTCGACGAATCCCCGCCCGGAGGTGGCGAACGTCAGGATCGTCTGAACTTGGCGCATGCTGGCGCGGGTGGCGCCTAGAAGCGGAACTGGGTTCCGACGTAGACCGCCTGCCCGTCCTGCTTGCCGTCCGGCAACGGCGCGATGCGATCACGCTCCTGCTGCAGGCGAACGCCCGCCGTGACGTCGAGGTTATGCGACAGTCGGTAGCTGCCGCCGAGGTCGACCGTTTGATCGCCGGAGCCCTCGAGCGTACGCGGTGCGCGACCGGTCTTCTCGTTGGCGGCGAGGGCGAGTCGGGCGAGGAACTGCGGATCGCTGCCGTGGACGGTCGTGCCGGGCTTGAAACTCGACAGGTCGGGCATGTCGATCTTGCGGATGTCCGTCGGCAGGGTGACCGGGCTGGTGAAGCCCTGAGTGCCACGGGCAACGCCGAGATTGAACGCGGTCGGGGAGATGCGCACCTCGGCTACCCCGACGGGCGCAACGCCGGCGTGGGAATCGCCGCCGCTGGGCAGCACTCCGCGGACGGTGATCGCACGCGCCGTGGCGGGATCGACACGCACCGCAACCGTGATCGAACGGTCGGGACGGGTCGCGGTGCCGGCCGGGGTGAAGCGGAACAGCCCGCCATGGCCGGCGCGGTCCTCGGCCGGGCGGGCCGCGATCACCCGAGCGAGTGGCGCATCGACGTGACCGGGGCCAAAGCCGCCATTGCCCGGAAGCGCGGCTGCGGGAACGTCGAAGCGCGTGGAAAAGGCGAGCACGGTGCTGGGCAGCGCCAGCAGCAGAACCGCCCCGGCGAGCAGCGTCGCCGGACCCGCGCTGCCGCGCTGGCGAGCTTTGCGCTGAGCCGTCATAAATGCCCCGTCGTCTTTCCTCATGTGCCGGTGGCGATCGCTTGCAGCCATCGCACCTGCGCGCCACGATGGCCGCTTCAACCTTGACCCCGGGTTAATACCCCTTCGAGAAAGGTGAGTCCAAGCCATTCTCCGTCAGGCGTCAGACATTTACCGAAGGCGTTGCTCGCCAGCCAGATTCGCGCCGGGCGCCGCGCCCAGGCTTCGGCACAGGCGGATCGGGACGAGCGTCGTCCCGTACGGCTGTCCCCGCGTGTTCACCAGCCGTTCACCGCCCCCGACGCCAAACCGCGGCGGCCCGGCAGGGGCCTTGCCCGCGTTGCCCGGCGGCGATAGAGGCAGGGTCACGGCGCCGCGCCGTCCCGGCAGGTTCGAAGACAGGATTCCAAGCGACGATGACTGGCAGCCCCTCAAGCGGCTTCTCTTCCCTGCGGCTGCCGTTCCGCGTCGGCGTTCTCGCCTGCGCCGCGCTGGCCCTGGCCGGCTGCGGCCACCACCGCTCGCGGCCGAAAGCGGACCTCGCCGCCGCCAACATCTCGACCATCGGCGTCAACAGCTACTTGTGGCGCGCCAGCCTCGATGCGCTGTCGTTCATGCCGCTGCTCCAGGCCGACAGCAAAGGCGGGGTGATCGTCACCGACTGGTACGCCAACCCGAGCAACCCCGGCGAGCGGGTCAAAGTCACCGTGACGATTCTCGATCGCGACTTGTCGGCCAATTCGCTGCGTGTCGCCGCCAGCCGCCAGGTTGCGCAGGGCGGCGGGTGGGTCGATGCGCCGGTCCAGGCCGCGACGGTCCAGAAGCTCGAGGACGTCATCCTCACCAAGGCCCGCGACTTGCGCCGCAGCGCGGTCGGCTGACCGGCGCAAGCCCAACCCCCCGTCCGCCCTGAGCTTGTCGAAGGGCCGCACTTTTCTTCCGCGTCGCTGATGGAAGGACAGTCCCTCGACAATGGTCAGACAGACGGTCTTGACGGACACGGACTGCCGATGACCGCCGAACGCTTCGATCCCGCCGTCGCCGATGCGCGCTGGCAGCGCGTCTGGGACGAGCGCCAGTGCTTTCGCGCCGATAGCGCCAGCGCCAAGCCGCGCAGCTACGTGCTCGAGATGTTCCCCTATCCCTCGGGGCGAATCCATATCGGGCACGTCCGCAACTACACGATGGGCGACGTGCTCGCCCGGGCCAAGCGGATGCAGGGCCATGAAGTGCTCCACCCGATGGGCTGGGACGCCTTCGGCATGCCGGCCGAGAACGCGGCGATGGAGAAGGGCGTCCACCCCGGCGGCTGGACCCGCCAGAACATCGCCACCATGAAGGCGCAATTGCAGCGCCTCGGCTTCGCGCTCGACTGGAGCCGGGAGTTCGCGACCTGCGATCCCGCATACTACGGCCACGAACAGGCGCTGTTTCTCGATTTCTACGCAGCCGGGCTGGTCTACCGCAAGCAGAGCGCGGTCAACTGGGACCCTGTCGACCAGACCGTGCTGGCTAATGAGCAGGTGATCGACGGCCGCGGCTGGCGCTCCGGCGCACTTATCGAGAAGCGTCAGCTCAGCCAATGGTTCGTCAAGATCACCGACTTCGCCGAAGACCTGCTCGACGGGCTCAATCACCTCGACAAGTGGCCCGAAAAGGTCCGGGTGATGCAGGAGAACTGGATCGGCAAGAGCCAGGGCCTGCAGTTCCGCTTCGAGCTGCTCGGGGGCGCCGGCGCGGTCGAGGTCTACACCACCAGGCCCGACACCATCTTCGGCGCGAGCTTCGTTGCCATCGCCGCCGACCATCCGCTGGCGCAGCGCGTCGCCGCGCATTCGCCTGAGGCGCAGGCATTTATCGAGCTGTGCCGCGCCGGCGGGACCACCGCAGCCGAGCTCGAGACCGCCGAAAAGCTCGGCTTCGACACCGGCCTAATGGCCGCGCACCCACTGCTGCCTGGCGTGACCCTGCCGGTGTTCATCGCCAACTTCGTGCTGATCGAGTACGGCACCGGGGCGATCATGGGTGTCCCCGGGCACGACCAGCGCGATTTCGAGTTCGCCACCAAGTACAACCTGCCGATTCCGCGAGTGGTGGCTCCCACCGCAGCCGACGCGGACAAGCCGTTCGCAGGGGAGGCCGAGCCCGGCGACGGCGTGATCGTCAACTCCGGCTTCATCGACGGGATGCGGGTCGACCAGGCCAAGGCCGCGGTGATCGCCCGGGCCGAGGCCGAAGGCTGGGGCGAGGGCAAGACCGTGTGGCGGCTGCGCGACTGGGGCGTCTCACGCCAGCGCTACTGGGGCACGCCGATCCCGTTCATCCATTGCGAGAGTTGCGGCGTCGTCCCCGTGCCGCACGACCAGCTCCCCGTCGTCCTGCCCGAGGACGTCGATTTCGCCACGCCCGGCAACCCGCTGGTGCGCCACCCGACGTGGAAGCACGTCGCTTGCCCCCAGTGCAACGCGCCGGCAACCCGCGAGACCGACACGCTCGACACGTTCGTCGACAGCTCGTGGTATTTCCTGCGCTTCGCCAGCCAGCCGGCCGACCGCCCGTTCGATCGCGAGGAAGTCGCGAAATGGCTGCCGGTCGAGCAGTACATCGGCGGGATCGAACACGCGATCCTGCACTTGCTCTACGCCCGCCGATCTATTTCAGCCCAGAAGAGGTCGAGCGCAGCGCTGAAGGCGCCCGGCTCAAGAGCGATGGCCGCCCAGTCGAGGTCGGCCGGGTCATCAAGATGTCGAAATCCAAGAAGAACACGGTCGACCCCGACGAGATCGTCGCCCGCTACGGCGCCGACGCGGTGCGCTGGTTCATGCTCTCCGACAGCCCACCCGAGCGTGACCTGCCGTGGTCGGAAGCCGGCATCGAGGGCTGCGCCCGCTTCATCCAGCGGCTGTGGCGGCTGTTCGGGCAATATGATGCGGGCGGCGCGGGCGAGGACCGCGGGCTCGACCGCAAGCGCGACCAGG
>JAEKKO010000195.1 GCA_019510335.1 Novosphingobium sp.
TCGAGATGGACCAGGCGCAGCAATTCTTCGGCCCGCTCGCGGATCGCCCGGCGCGGCGGGCGATTGCGGCGCTTCTTCACGGTCAGACCGAAGGCGATGTTGTCGCAAACCGTCATGTGGCGGAACAGCGCGTAGTTCTGAAACACGAAGCCGACGTTGCGATCGGCGACGTTGCGGTCGGAGACGTCCTTTCCGTCGAACAGCACCTTGCCGCTGTCCTGGAACTCGAGCCCCGCGATGATCCGCAGCAGCGTCGTCTTGCCCGAGCCCGAAGGGCCGAGCAGGGCGATGAACTCGCCCTTCTTGATGTGCAGGTCGATCCCGTGAAGCGCAGGATAATTGCCGAAGCGCTTGGTTATGTTGGTCAGCTGAATCAATGTCGGCCCCCGGAATTCACGTCGTAGCGCCACTCGAGCACGGTCTTGGCCACCAGCGTGACCAGCGCCAGCGTCGCCAGCAGCGAGGCGACGGCGAAGGCGCCGACGAAATCGTATTCGTTGTAGAGGATCTCGACGTGCAGCGGCATCGTGTTGGTCTCCCCGCGGATGTGCCCGGAAACCACCGAGACGGCGCCGAATTCGCCCATCGCCCGGGCATTGCACAGCAGCACGCCGTACAGCAGCGCCCAGCGGATGTTGGGCAAAGTGACGTGCCAGAAGGTCTGCCAACCATTGGCGCCGAGAGAGATCGCCGCCTCCTCGTCCTCGCGGCCCTGCTCGCTCATCAGGGGGATCAACTCGCGCGCCACGAACGGAAACGTGATGAACACCGTCGCCAGCACGATCCCGGGGACGGCGAAGATCACCTTGATCCCGTGCGCGGCGAACCATGGCCCGACCAGGCCATTGGCGCCGAACAGAAGCACGAAAATCAGCCCCGAGACGACCGGTGAGACCGAGAACGGCAGGTCGATCAGCGTGATCAGCACGCTTTTGCCGGGAAAGCGGAACTTCGTGATCGCCCACGACGCGGCAAGACCGAACGCGACGTTGAGCGGCACGCTGATCGCCGCGACCAGCAGGGTCAGGCGGATCGCGGCGAGCGCATCGGGCGTGGCGACGGCCGCGGCAAAGGCGCCTACGCCGGCCTTAAGCGCCTCGCTGAATACTACGATCAGCGGCAGCAGCAGGAAAAAACCGAGGAACACCAGCGCGGAGCCGATCAGCAGGGCGCGCGACAGCCATCCCTCGCTGAGCCCCCGGGTGCGCCTCATGCGCCGCTCCGCCGGCGGGTGACAGCCTGGATAAGGTTGATGAGCAGGAGGATGGCGAACGAGGCCAGCATCATCACCATCGCGATCGCGGTGGCGCCGGCGTAATTGTACTGCTCGAGTTCGGTGACGATCAGCAGCGGGGCGATCTCGGTTCGCCCCGGCATGTTGCCGGAAATGAAGATCACCGAGCCGTACTCGCCGACTCCGCGGGCGAAGGCGAGGGCGAAGCCGGTCAGCAGCGCCGGTCCGATCGAGGGAAAGATCACCCGGCCGAAGGTTTGCCAGCGGCTCGCGCCGAGCGTCGCCGCGGCTTCCTCGACGTCACGGCCGAGGTCGGCGAGCACCGGCTCTACCGTGCGCACCACGAACGGCAGGCCGATGAACACCAGGGCGATGACGATCCCCACGGGGGTGAAGGCTACCTTGATGCCGAGCGGCTCGAGCCACCGGCCGATCCAGCCGGTCGGCGCGTAAAGGGCGGTGAGGGCGATCCCGGCCACGGCCGTCGGCAAGGCGAACGGCAGGTCGACCAGGGCCGCGATCACCCGCTTGCCGGCAAAGCTGTAGCGGACCAGCACCCACGCCACGAGCAGCCCGAACACCGCGTTGACCAGCCCGGCAGCGGCGGCGGTGCCGAAGCTCAGGCGATAGGCGGCGAGCGCTCGGCCGCTGAATCCCACTCGGACGAAGTCATGCCACCCGAGGCCCGCAGTCTTCACGATTATCGCGGCGAGCGGGATCAGCACGATCAGCGTCAGCCACGCCAGCGTGAACCCGAATGTCAGCGGGAACCCGGGCAAGACCGACGGCTGGCGCCAGCGGCCGCGTAGTGGTGAGGACGTCTGCATCTGCAGTGGACTGCTCGACGAATGAGAGGGGAACGGACGCGCTATTGCTTGGTGTAGATCCGGTCGAACACCCCGCCGTCGTCGAAGAAGGTCTTCTGTGCATTGGCCCAGCCGCCGAAGTCCTTGTCGATGGTGACGAGGTTGAGCGTGGGGAACTGGTCCTTGAACCGCGCCGCCACGTTGCCGTCGCGCGGGCGGTAGAAGTTCTGCGCGATCGCGGTCTGGGCTTGCGGGGTGTAAAGGTACTCGAGGTAAGCCTTGGCGACCGCCTCGGTGTGGTGCTTCTTCGCGTTCTCGGTGATGACCGCCACCGATGGTTCGGCGAGCACGGAGATCGATGGCGCGACGATCTCGAACTTGCCCTTGCCCAGCTTCTTGTCGGCGAGCAGCGCTTCGTTCTCCCACGCCAGCAGCACGTCGCCGATGCCGCGTTCGGCGAATGTCGTCGTCGCGCCGCGCGCGCCGCTGTCGAGCACTGGGACGTGACGAAACAACTCGCGGACGTAGCTCTCGGCGGCGGCGTCCGAGCCGCCCTTCTGGCGCCCGTAAGCCCACGCCGCGAGGAAGTTCCAGCGCGCTCCGCCACTGGTCTTGGGATTGGGCGTGATCACCTGGATACCGGGCTTCACCAGGTCGCCCCAATCGTGGATGCCCTTGGGATTGCCCTTGCGGACGAGGAACACGATGGTCGAGGCATAAGGCGCGCTGTTCGCGGGCAAGGCCTTCTGCCAGTCGGCCGGGAGCAGGTGCGCTTTCCTGGCGATCGTATCGACGTCATAGGCCAGGGCGAGGGTCGCGACGTCGGCCTCGAGCCCATCGATGATCGCCCGGCTTTGCTTGCCCGAGCCGCCGTGACTCATCCGGAAGCTGACCGTCTGGCCCGTCTTCTGCTTCCACGCGGCCGCAAACGCGGGGTTGATCGCCTGATACAGCTCGCGGGTGGGATCGTACGAGACGTTGGTCAGCTCGACCGCGTTGCCGCTCTTCGGGGCACCCCTCGAGCATGCGGAAAGGGTCACGGCGGCTGCGGTGGCGGCGAGGAACAGGCGGCGCTTCATCATGCGTCACTCCGGGAAGGGGAAACCGCGTTGCACCTAAACTCAATCTTTAAGGTAGACATTAAAATTCGTCTACCCGGTCTGATAGCTCGGCTTGGGAGCGCCAAGTGTGGCTGAGAGGTGATTCGAGCCGGCGGAACACGCTACTCTACCATTCAGATAGACAAGAGCGCTGCGGCCAACCGGTCTCCGGCGGCGACGAAGCTGCGACCGTCTGGGGGCACGGCTCACGCGAAGAATCGCCGCGACGGACCGCGGGCTTTTTGGGTGTTAGGGTGAAGGCCGGCTT
>JAEKKO010000196.1 GCA_019510335.1 Novosphingobium sp.
GAGCCCGGCCTTCATCGGGAAATCGGTCTTCGGGAGGAAGACGGTTGATCGGTAATCGCGCTGCTCGGACATGACGCGGCGCCTTAGCTTGCGCGGTTCCCGACTGCAAATTCGGGTTCGTGCAGGGGGCGTGCGGAAGAAAGTGGGGTTCACGCGGAGACGCGGGGGCGCGGAGATTGGGACGAATAGAGACAAGGAATTTCTCGCGCAGAGAGCGCAGAAGACGCCGAGAGGAAGCGCCCCGCGGCGAAGCCGCCCTCCCCCCAAACCCTTGAATAGATAGCCTGCGGCGCCCCTAGGCACCGCCCTCGACGTCCTCTGCGCACTCTGCGCGAACGCTTTCTTTCCCCTTCTCCGCGTCTCCGCGTCTCCGCGTGAACCAATTACGCTAGTTCGGCCAAAAGCTCCCTCGCCCTGTCGCAGTCGCGTCCCATCTGCGCGACCAACGCATCGAGATCGTCGAACTTCGCTTCGGGGCGGATGAAGGCGTGGAAGGCGACTTCGATCTCCTGGCCGTAAAGATCGCCGGCGAAGTCGAAGAAATATGGCTCCAGCAGCTCGATCGGCGGATCGAAGCTGGGGCGGATGCCGAGGTTGGCCGCGCCCTGGACGACGCGCCCGCCGGGCAGGCGTCCGCTGACCGCGTAAATGCCGTAGCGCGGCCGCAGGTAGCTGCCGAGCGCGAGGTTGGCGGTCGGGTAGCCGATGCTCCGCCCGCGCTTGTCGCCGTGCTGGACGGTGCCGCGGATGGCGAAACGCCGCGTCAGCAGCCGCGTCGCGGTGGCGCAGTCGCCGGCCTTGAGCGCGGCGCGAATCCGGCTCGACGAAATCGGGCCTTCGGCGTCGTGGACCGCGCCGACCGTGCGCACGCCGATGCCGAACCCCGCGCCAACTTCGGCGAGCACCGCCGGGTTGCCGCTCCGACCCTGGCCGAAGGTGAAGTCCTCGCCCGTGACCACGCCGGCCGCGCCGAGGTGGTTGGCGAGCATCGCTTCGATCCATTCCGCCGCGCCAAGGGCAGCCATCGCGCGATCGAAGTGGAACACCAGCATCGCGTCCGCCCCCGCCGCGGCGAACAGCTCCTCGCGCTGGTCGAGCGTGGTCAGGCGGAACGGCTCGGCGTCGGGATGGAACACCCGCATCGGGTGCGGCTCGAAAGTTGCGACGATCGCCTTGCGCCCCCCGGCGCGGGCGAGCCGGATCGCCTCGCCGACGACGGCCTGGTGCCCTTGGTGGAAGCCATCGAAGTTGCCCAGCGCGATAACGGCGCCGTGCAAGCTCGCGGGGATCGGGGCGCGGTCGTCGAGGCGAATCATCGCCGCGCCTATAGGGCCCGCACGAGCGTCACGAAAGCAAAGCCCGGGCGGCCCAATTCCGCCTCATGCTCTTCGCGCGCGGTTTCGCGCCAGGCGGGACCGAGCGGCGGCATCACCGTGTCGCCTGAAATGTCGGCATGAACCTCGGTCAGCTCGATCCGATCGGCGTGCGGCAGCGCCAGCGCGAACACTTCGGCCCCGCCGATCACCGCGGCCGGACCTGGGCCGGCGAGCGCCAGGGCGGCATTGAGATCGGCCGCCGGCTCGGCCCCCTCGGCGCTCCACCCGCGGTCCCGCGTCAGCACGATGTGGCGCCGTCCGGGGAGCAGGCCTGGCAGCGAATCGAAGGTCTTGCGGCCCATGATCATCGGCTTGCCCATGGTCAGCGCCTTGAACCTCCTGAGGTCGGCGGGAAGGTGCCAGGGCAGCTTGCCCTCGCGTCCGATCACCCCATTGGCGGCGCGCGCCACGACCAGGAGGGGAGCGTGGTGCGGCGTGCTCATGCCAGCGTCAGTCGGGTGACGTGGCCCATCTTCCGCCCGGGCCGCGCCGCCGCCTTGCCGTACAGGTGCAAGTGGTTAGCCGGGTCGGAGAGAATCTGCGGCCAGTCCTCGACGGTGTCGCCGATCACGTTGCGCATTTCGACGCGCTTTGCCGCCAGCGCGGTCGAGCCGAGCGGCAGGCCGCAGATTGCGCGGATGTGGTTCTCGAACTGGCTGGTGACCGCGCCTTCGATCGTCCAGTGCCCCGAGTTGTGGACCCGCGGGGCCATCTCGTTGAACACCGGCCCGGCCTCGCCGGCAAAGAACTCGACCGCCAAGACCCCGACGTAATCCAGCTCATCGGCGATCCGGGTGGAGAGCTCCCGCGCCACTGCGATCTGGCTTTGCACGAGCGGCCCGGCGGGCGCCGTCGAGCGGGCGAGAATGCCGCCCTCGTGGACGTTCTCGGGCGCGTCCCAGAAGCGGACGTCGCCGTCCGCGCCGCGGCACAGCAGCACCGAGAACTCGGCGCCGAACTCGACAAAGCGCTCGTAGATAAGCGGCCTGCCGGGGAGGGTCAGGGCCGCGGCATCGGCGAGCGCGGCAATCCGCCACTGGCCCTTGCCGTCGTAGCCCTCACGCCGCGTCTTGAGGATGCCCGGCGTGCCGATCCGCGCGAGCGCGGCGTTCAGGCCGGCGCGGTCATCGACCGGTGCGAAAGCCGCGGGCCTGCCGCCGAGTCGTTCTACGAATCGCTTTTCGGCGAGCCGGTCTTGCGCCGTCTCCAGCGCGCGCGGGTGCGGCAGCAGCGGCACCGCGCCGAGCGCGGCAAGCGGCGCCACCGGGACATTCTCGAACTCGTAAGTGACGACCGCGCAATCGGCTGCGAAGCGCGCCATGGCAGCGGCGTCGTCCCACGCGGCGCACGTGAAGGCGGCGCAGACTTCGGCGGCGACGCTGTTTGGCTCGGGGGCGAACACGTGGCAGCGGTAGCCAAGCTGCGCCGCGGCCATCGCCAGCATCCGCCCGAGCTGGCCGCCGCCGAGAATGCCGATCGTCTCGCCCGGGGGGATCACCTCACTCGGGCCGCTCGGCGACGCCGGCGCTCTGGGCGGCGCGGAACGCCTTGAGCCGCTGGGCGAGCGCCGGATCGTGGAGCGCGAGGATCGCCGCGGCGAGCAGACCGGCGTTGGTCGCCCCGGCCTCGCCGATCGCCAGCGTGCCGACCGGGATACCCGCGGGCATCTGCACGATCGACAGCAGACTGTCCTGCCCCGACAGGGCCTTCGACTGCACCGGCACGCCGAGCACCGGGAGGTGGGTCATCGAGGCGACCATGCCCGGCAAGTGCGCGGCCCCGCCGGCCCCGGCGATGATCACCTTGAAGCCTTCGTCGGCCGCGCCCTGGGCGAAGCGGAATAGCCGTTCGGGCGTGCGATGGGCCGAGACGATCTTCGCCTCGTGCGGCACGCCGAGCTGATCGAGCGCATCGGCCGCGCACTTCATCGTCGGCCAGTCGGACCGGCTGCCCATCACGATCGCGACGGGTGGGGCGGCCGCCGCGCTCACCTACCGCTCCGACAGATAGAACCGCTCGCG
>JAEKKO010000001.1 GCA_019510335.1 Novosphingobium sp.
GCGCGACGCCCTTGAGCAGCGCCTGGTCCCAGTTCGGCTGGAGCGCGCCCCATGTCGCCGTCCAGGTCTGCTGGACCAGCGCATGGTCGTCCGCCGCGAAGTCGCCGCCGATCGCCGCAACCAGCTTGTGCAGCGGACGCACGTCATAGAACGGCCGCACCAGCGGCTGGACGATCACCGCCGTGCCGTCCGCCGCGCGCCCGTCGCTCCAGCTTTCGAGCGGATGGGCCAGCGGCGCATGGAAGCGGCAGGCTTGGCCGGTTTCGTCGTGCCATAGGCCGCAATGGAGCGAGAACTCGATCCGCCGAAGCGCGCGCGCGAATGCGCCGCCTCGCGCTGACGCATAGACGGGGTTCGCATCTAGGATCACGAGCGTGCGGACCTGGCCGGCGTCCATTTCGGCGAGCAGCGCGTCGAACGTGCGGTCGGGCGGCGGAGACGGGCGCAAGGGCTCTGATAATTGGGTGGTGACGCCGAGGTTGCCGAGCCGCTCGTCGATCGCCCAGCCGAGCGCTTGGGTCGCCGCCGGCTGCTCGCCGCCGACCAGGACCAGGCCATGGCCCTTCGCGGCCGCAAGGCGCTTGGCTGCGCGTTCGATCCAGCGCTGCTCGTCTGCGCGCAGCGGCGGCGAGGCGGGAACGATGCCGAACACCCCCGCGAGTGCCCCGTCACCAACAGCGGAATGCGCGAGGCTGGCGCCACCAGCCGGTCGAGCGAGCGCCCGCCGGTCAGCGTCGGGGTCGGTTCGACGACCATCATCACCGAGCCGCCGTCGCCGCCCTGGAATGCCCGCCGCCGCGCCGACCAGGCGACGCTATCGCGGACCTGGCGTGGGCCGGCGCCGAGCGGGTCGGCATCGAACGCCACCACCGCCTGCGCCTGATCGAGCAGCGGGGTAACCTCGAGCGCCCGCCCGAACGCCTGCTGCGTTGCTGCGTGCATCCCGGAGTCGTCGACTGGTTCGAACACGTGCCAGCGCGCGCCCGGCCAGCGGGTCGTCAGCGCTTCGATCTGCCGCAGCAGCGTCGGCGAGGTGGTCGCGCCGGTGAGCAGGCGCAAGCCGTCGCCCCTGGTCGCGTCGAGCAGGGCGGCGCGCCCGGCCATTGCGGTGTCGAGCTCGGCCCAGCTCATCGGCCGCCCTTGCGCGCGCGGCACTTGCGAGCGCTCCGGATCGTAGAGGTCGAGCAGCGCCGCCTGGGTGAACGCGTCGGTCGCGCCGCGGCTCGCGGGGTGATCGGGATTGCCCTCGAGCTTGGTCGGGCGACCGGCGTTGGTGACGCCGAGCACCGGCTGGAGGATCCCGGCGAACGGCACCCCGGTCGCGTAAAGCTGCGCGCGGTCCGGGACCATGTGTTCGGGATCGCGGATGTACGGCAGCGCGCGTCCGTCGGGCGAGGCTTCGCACCCGGCCAGCCCGGACAGCGCGAGTGAGGCGCCGAACGCGCGCAGCACGCCGCGCCGGTTCCAGTCGAGGCTCGCCAGACCGGGGAATTCGCTGGTCAGCGCGGCCCGGAACTCGGGCGATCCGGCCAGCTCGTCGAGCCCGCGCCAGAAGCGGAGGCCGCCTTGGCTGCGCAGCTGTGACAGCGTCTCTTTCCAGGTGGCGCTCATCGGTGACAGATGTCGCACTTGTCGAGCCGCTGCGGATCGAGGTGGAAGCGCTTGGCGGCGGCGAGGGCGAAACGCCGGTGCGTCGCCTCGTCCCAGGCGAGCGGGGTCATGCGCGTGACGGCGCCGGGCGGGCCCAGCCGCGGCCCAGCGTCGCGATGGCAGTCGAGGCAGAAGCGCATCTCGAACGGGTGCGCTCGGGCGAGCAGCGGCATCGTGTCGACGCGGCCATGACAGGTGACGCAAGCGACCCCGCGGTTGACGTGGATCGCGTGGTTGAAGAACACGAAGTCCGGCACTTTGGCGACCCGGTTCCAGCTCAGCGGCCGCCCTTGCGCGAGGCTCTGACGGACCGGGGCGAGCATCGGCGCCCCGGTCCAGATCTGCGAGTGGCAGGTCATGCAGACGTGGGTCGACGGGAAACCGGCGTTGGCGCTGGTCTCGACCGAGGCGTGGCAGAAGCGGCAGTCGATGCCGAGGCCGCCGACATGGTGCTCGTGGCTGAACGGGATCGGCTGGTCGACGGTCCAGCCGACCTGGCTCTGGTAGCCCGACCACGCGGCGACAGGCCCGAGCAGCACCATGAAAAGGAGGAGCAGGACCACCCCGATCAGGGCGAGGCGCGCATACGTATCGAAGCTGGGCCTGAAGATCTGCGCCACGGGCTAGGGGATCGCCGCCAGGTCCAGAGGTGTCATCGGCTCCTCCCCACCCGGCAGGAGGAGCTCCGGCGCGGGCCGCGGTTCAGATCGCAGCGAAGATCGAGTCGAATACCCCCAATCGGCAGATTCGACAAGCGAGTCAGCGCACTAGGCGCGCTTCTTGATTGCGCCCGAGGCTTGCC
The DNA here is from genome assembly GCA_019510335.1 of Novosphingobium sp. Classification (GTDB taxonomy): domain Bacteria; phylum Pseudomonadota; class Alphaproteobacteria; order Sphingomonadales; family Sphingomonadaceae; genus Novosphingobium. The sequence goes on from JAEKKO010000001.1 coordinate 2,453, forward strand.
CCGATCACCGCACGTCCCTCGCTCTCAGGGAATCCGCCGGGCAAAGCCGAACAGGAAGGCGGTCTTCGGAGCGGCGTGACTCACGCCGACGTCCGCCTCCAAATCGAGCTGCAGCTTGGGCGTGACCTGCCAGGCGAGAGTGCCGGTGACCCGCGCGTCGAGCGCGTGACCGGCGGGATCGTAGTCCTCGAACGCGGCGAACTCGCTACCCAGCGCCAGCCGCTTGCCCGCGGCATGCGACAGCCCGACCACGCCGCCATAGGCGAAGTGCCGGCCCGACCCGCTGGCGTTCACGGCCGCGTCGGCCTCGGGCGTCAGCGCGAGCTGGAAGCCGCCGCCGAGGTCGTGACTCAGCGGCACCAGCACCCCGACGCCCCAGTCGTCCGCCCCGGCCGGCGGCTTGCCGGTCGGGAGGGTGACGAACGCTTCTATCGACACCGGCCCGTTCGCGCCGGCAAGGCCGTGGCGCAGGGCGACGAACGTGTCGCCGATCCCGGAGCTGCGGGAGCGGGTCCCACTGGCGCGGTCGCGCGAGCGGCTGCGCTGATACCCGCCGAGCCCGACCTGAAGTTCGGTGCTCGCCGTCACTCCGACCCGCAGCAGCGAATCCATCAGCGTCAGCGTATCGGTCACGCTCAGGGCATCGGCGCTGTGGTCGAACTCGGCGGCGCCGACCTCCAGCATGACGTCGCCCGGCGCGAGCGTGCAGGCCGGCGTCCCCCGTCCCGGGCGATTGGCGCAGAAGTCTCGGTCCTCGGCGTGGGCCGCGCTCGGCAGCGCCGATGCCAGGAGCAGACCGAGAGCGAGTGCGCGCATCGCCTGCGGGTAAGGTGCGCGCCTGTGCCGCGCACGTGAACAATGCGTCACGCGCAAGGTCGATTGCTTCCGGCCCCTGCTTGCCGCTAGTCCCGTGGCCGCATGTTCCGCCGCCGCAAGCCGAGCCGTTCCGCCGCCCAGCACGGCTTCGCCTTTCGCGTCGCCGCGTGGATCGCCCGGATCATCGTCCTGTTCGTCGGGCTGAGCGTGCTGTGGGTCGTGCTCTACCGCTTCGCGCCACCGCCGGTGACGGTGACGATGCTCGCCGATTCGAGCGGCTTCCACAAGCAATGGACCCCGCTCAGCCGGATCGACCGGAGCATGGTCGACGCGGTGATCGCCGGCGAGGACGCGCGGTTCTGCCAGCACAACGGCTTCGACCGCACGGCGATCGAGCAAGCGCTCCAGCGCAACGCCCAGAGCGAGCGCTTGCGCGGCGGCTCGACGATCAGCCAGCAGACCGCCAAGAACGCCTTCCTGTGGCAAGGCAGCGGGTGGGACCGCTGGCTCCGCAAGGGGCTGGAGACCTGGTTCACCTTCCTGATCGAGCACTTGTGGGACAAGCGTCGGATCATGGAGGTCTATCTCAACGTCGCCGAGACCGGGATCGGCACGTATGGGGTCGAGGCCGCCGCGCAGCGCTATTACCA
>JAEKKO010000002.1 GCA_019510335.1 Novosphingobium sp.
CGCGCCCCGACGGCAGCGCGCCGGTGGTCGTGCGCAAGGGCCGCGAGAACTACTTGTGCCTGCTCAACCTCGAGGACGCGCTGCAGGGCGGCTTCGGCGGGCGCTCGGCGATCCTCGCCCAGCTCGTCGCCCGCTGGGCCGCCTACAGCCAGGATGGCGACATGATCGGCGGCGACCTGCCCGGCTGGCTCGGCACGTTGTTCCGCCAGCGCGGGGTCGCGGCGCTGACCGATCGCCGCGGCGAATGCGTCTATGCCGGGTGCCCGTATTATCGAAAGTGCTTCGTCGAGCGGGCGGTGCGCGCCTCAACCGGGGCCGACCTGGTCATCGCCAACCATGCGCTGGTGATGGTCAACGCCGCCCGCGCCCGCGACGTCGCCCAGCGCCCGACCCGAATCGTTTTCGACGAGGGCCACCACGTCTTCGACGCCGCGGATTCGACCTTCGCCGCGGCCCTGACCGGGGCCGAGACGATTGAGCTGCGGCGTTGGGTGATCGGCCCCGAGCGCGGCTCCAGGGGCCGCCGCCGGGGCCTCGCCGCGCGCCTCGCGGATGTCGCCAGCTATGACGAGGCCGGCGCCCGGGCGATCGCCGCGGCGCGGGAGGCGGCCGAGGCGCTGCCTGGCGACGGCTGGCTCCAGCGACTGATCGAGGCCGTGCCCTCGGGCCCGCTCGAGGAGCTGCTCGCGGCGGTTCGCGCGCTGGTCTACGCCCGCGACGAAAGCGGCGGCCAGGAAGCCGGGTACGGGCTCGAGACCGAAGCTGCCCAGCTCGACGGCGACTTCATCGAGCGCGCCGGAGCAGCCCAAGCGGCGCTGGTCGAGCTGCGCCAGCCGCTGATTCGCCTCGGCACGCGGCTCGAGGCGATCCTGGCCGAGCCGCCCGACTGGCTCGACACGCAAGGCCGCGCCCGGATCGACGGCGCGCGCCACGCGCTCGCCTGGCGGATCGACCTGATCGCCGCATGGGAGGCGCTGCTCGAGCGGCTCGGCGGCCCGGCCGACCCCGAGTTCGTCGACTGGCTGGCGGTCGAGCGGGCCGACGCGCGTGAGTTCGACGTCGGCATCCACCGCCGCTGGCTCGACCCGATGAAGCCGTTCGCCCGCACCGTGCTCGAGCCGGCGCATGGCGTGATGGTGACCAGCGCGACCTTGCGCGACGGCGAGGACTGGGACGCGGCGCTGGCCCGCAGCGGCGCCCCGCATCTCGGCGTCGCCCCGCGCCTCTCGGCGTTCGACAGCCCGTTCGATTACGCCGCCCAGGCCGAAGTGCTGATCGTCACCGACGTCGCCAAGGGCGACCTCGCCGCCCTCGCCGCCGCCTACGCGCGGCTGATCGAGGCGGCAGGCGGCGGCGCCCTCGGGCTGTTCACGGCGATCCGCCGGCTGCGTGCGGTGTACGGCCGCATCGCCGACCGCCTCGCCCGGGCGGGGCTGCCGCTCTATGCCCAGCACGTGGATCCGATCGACACCGGCACGCTGGTCGACATCTTCCGCGACGATCCGCGCGCCTCGCTGCTCGGCACCGATGCCTTGCGCGACGGGGTCGACGTCCCCGGCCACTCGCTGCGCTTGGTGGTGATGGAGCAGGTCCCGTGGCCCAAGCCCTCGATCCTCCACCGCGCGCGGCGATTAGCGGGCGGCGGCAGCGCGTACGACGACCGCATCATCCGCGGCCGCCTAGCGCAGGCGTTCGGCCGGCTGATCCGCAGCCGCGACGATCGCGGTCACTTCGTCGTGCTCTCGGCGGCGTTCCCGTCGCGCCTCCTCGCTGCGTTCCCGGCCGGGACACCTGTCCACCGCGTCACGCTCGACGAGGCTTTACAACGGGTCGGCACGGGTGTTTCTGAGCGCTCCGCGAAATCGACGTTAGAGGATCAGCCGGGCGAGCGATGAAGATTCTCGGGCTGTTTCGCCATGCCAAGTCGGACTGGGACGATCCCCATGCGCGCGACTTCGATCGCCCGCTGAACGCGCGCGGGCGCAAGGGCGCCAAGCTGATGGGCCGCCACATCCGCGATTACGGCGTGCACTGGGACCGGGTGATCGCCTCGCCGGCGCTGCGCTCGGCCGAGACGATCGAGCGCGCCAGCGCCGACGACCCGCGGCTCGGCGAGGTCACCTGGGACCGGCGGATTTACCTGGCGAGTCCGGAAACGCTCTGCGATCTCGTCCGCGAGCAGGACGATGCGCTCGGCAACGTGCTGCTGGTCGGGCACAATCCCGGGCTCGAGGAGCTGATCTTCACGCTCGTCCGCGACGACGGCAGCAGCCCCTTGCGCGATTCGATCGAGGCGAAATTCCCGACCGCTACGTTCGCGGTGCTCGAGCTGGCGGTCGACCGCTGGCGCGACGTGCGCGAGGGCTGCGCCCGCATCGTCCACGTCGCCCGCCCCCGCGACCTCGACCCGAGCCTTGGCCCGGAGCTGATGCGGCGCTGATTAGCCGGTCCGCTCCAGAAACGCCTCGATCGCGGCGTTGACCGCTTCGGGCGCCTCCCACGGAATAAAGTGCCCGGCGTTGGGGATGCGGACCAGCGTCAGGTCGGCGACCTGCTCGTCGAGGCCATCGAGATTGGCCGGCAGCAGCGCCTGGTCTTCCATCCCCCAGACGACCAGCGTCGGGATCGTCAGCCGTGGCAGGGTCGGCTCGCGCCAGGCGTCGGGGAGCGCATAAGGCTCGTCGAGCGCCGGCACTGCCAGCGGCGTCGCGCGGTACCAGTTGAGCATCGCGAACGCCGCCTCGCGGTCCTTCCAGTCGGCGAGAAGGGCGTCGCGCTCTTCCATCTCGAGCGCCGGCGTGCGGTCCCACCGCACCGCCTTGAACAGCAGCCCGCCGAGGCCGCGCTCCCGAACCACCTTGTCGTTCGCCGGATCGCGGAACTCACGCATGTACTGGCTCGCCGCGCGCTGCCCGGGATCGAGGTAGAGCAGCCGCGGAAAAATTGCCGGGTGCGGGGCGTTGGCGATCACCGCGCGGGTGACGCGGCCGCTGGCTTGGCCGAACAGCGCGACCCCCCAGGCGATCGCCCCGCCCCAATCGTGTCCGAGCACGGTGAACGTCTCGAGTCCCAGTGCATCGGCCAACTGGAAAATGTCCCCGATCAACTTGTCCGGCGTGAAGCTGTCGACGTCCTGCGGCTTGGACGAGCCGCGATAGCCGCGCTGGTCGGGCGCGATGCAGTGGAACCGATCGGCAAAGTGCGCGATCTGCCGCCGCCAGGTGCGGTGCGATTCGGGAAAGCCGTGGAGGAACACCAGCGCCGGAGCATCGGCCGGGCCGGCCTCGAGCACGTCGAGCTCGATCCCCGAGGCGAGCGTCACCCGCCTCACGGATAGCTCACCGTCGTTGCACGTTCGGGAATCGGAATAAACTCGAC
>JAEKKO010000119.1 GCA_019510335.1 Novosphingobium sp.
AAGTGGCGCGCGCCGACGTGCTCGATCATCCCGACGCTGGTGATCCGGTCGAAAGTGCCGGCGACATCGCGGTAGTCGATCAGTTCGAACCGGACCTTGTCGGCGACGCCGGCGGCTTCGGCGCGCTCGTTGGCGAACTTGACCTGGTCGGGCGCGAGGCTGACGCCGAGCACCTCGCAACCGAAGTGGCGGTTGAGGTAGAGCCCGAGGCCGCCCCAGCCGCAGCCGATGTCGAGTACCCGCATGTCGGGCCCGAGCCGGAGCTTGCCGGCGATCAGCGCCTTCTTGTCGAGCTGGGCCTGCTCGAGGCCGTTCGCGGGATCGCGGAAGTACGCCATCGTGTACTGGCGGTCCTCGTCGAGGAACAGCTCGTAGAACTGGCGGCTGAGGTCGTAGTGATGCTTGACCTTACGGCTCACCGCCCGGCGCGAGTTGAACTGATCGAGGTGCCAGGCGAGCTTGTCAAAGGCGCGGCGCAGCGGTCCTTGCGCGCCAAGGTCGCCGCCGGTGCGCTTGGCGTTGCGGCTGACGAACAGGACGAGATCGCGGACATCGTGCGGTGGCTCGATCTGCAGCCGCCCGTCCATGTAGGCTTCGCCCGCGCCGATGCTCGGCTCCTTGGCGATGTGAAAGGCGGCGCCGCGGTCGGTCAGGCGCAGCCGCAGCGGCTCGGCTTTTGGGTCGCCATAGCGATAGACCCGGCCTTCGTGATCGGTGATGATCAGCTGGCCCTCGCGCACGATCTGGCGCAGCATCTTGTCGAGCAGCCACATGGCCGCCTAGATGCGGCGAGGGGACGCGCGCTGCAAGAGGCAATCGCCAATCCACAACCGTTTGACGACAAAGGCTTGCGCCAAAGCTGTTGCGCGGCCCGGCTGGAAAGCGGTCTGCCAGGGGGAACTTTCGGTCATGGTGGTTCGTCGTATCGGCACAACTCGTCGCATCACAGGACCATTCGACCGATGACACGTTCCCCCATCTTGCGCCGCGGACTGCTCGCCGGCGCGATCATCGCCGCGCCCGCGCTGTTTCCCGTCGCCGGCCACGCCGACGAAGGGATGTGGACGTTCGACGCCTTCCCCACAGCGCAGATGCGCCAGGCCTACGGCTGGGCCCCCGACCAGGCCTGGCTCGACCGCGTCCGCGCCGCGGCGGTGCGGCTGACCGGCGGCTGCTCCGCAAGCTTCGTCTCGAACGCCGGGCTGATCCTCACGAACCACCATTGCGTGGCGCCGTGCCTGCAGGACCTCTCGACCTCCGGCAACGACTTGATGAGCAAGGGCTTCCGCCCGGCGAGCCGGACCGAGGAGCGCAAGTGCCCAGGCCAGCAGGCCGAAGTCGTGACGGCGATCAGCGACGTGACCGGTCCCGTGAAGACCGCCATCGGTGCGCGTACGGGCGCGGAGCTGGTCAAGGCGCGCGACGCGCAGATCGCGGCGATCGAGAAAGCCGGCTGCCCCGACACTGCGCGGACCCGTTGCCAGGTCGTCATGCTCTACGGCGGCGCGCAGTACAAGCTCTACACCTACCGCAAGTACTCCGACGTGCGGATCGCCTGGGCGCCCGAGGATCGCGCCGCGACCTTCGGCGGCGATCCCGACAACTTCAACTTCCCGCGCTACTCGCTCGATGCTTCATTCCTCCGGGCCTACGAGGACGGCAAGCCGGTGAGCCCGCCGGCGTGGCTCAAGTGGGACCCGCGTCCGCCGCGCGCTGGCGAGGTGACCTTCGTCGTCGGCAATCCGGGCTCGACGGCGCGGCTGTACACCACCGCCCAGCGCGCGTTCGACCGCGAGGTGCGGCTACCGGTGACGATCACGACGCTGTCGGAGCTGCGCGGGCGGCTGCTCACCGCCATGGCCCAGACTCCGGAGCGAAACCGCGAGGGGCAAGAGGAGCTAAACAGCGTCGAGAACAGCCTGAAGGTCTATATCGGTCGATTGAAGTCGCTCGAGGACCCCGTGTTCTGGAAGCGGCTCGACGACGCCGATGCCGCGCTCAAGGCGAAAGTCGCCGGCAACCCAGCGATCGGCGATCCCTGGTCGCAAGTCGCGACCGCGATGACCGCCTATCGAGAGCTGTACCTGCCGGCGCGCTCCATCCGCCCGGCGGGGGACTTGTACGATTGGGCCCGCACCCTGGTGCGGGCCGCCGCCGAGCGGACCAAACCCAATTCCGAGCGGCTGCCCGGCTATACTGATTCGGCGCTGCCGCTGACCGAGAAGACGGTGCTCGATCCCAAGCCGGTAACGCCGTGGCTCGACCGGCTCGAGCTCGAGTGGAGCCTGTCGAAGGCGCGCGAGTACCTCGGCGCCGATGATGCCGATACCAAGCTCCTGCTCGGCAAGGAATCGCCCGAGGCGCTCGCCGCGCGGCTGGTTTCCGGAACGAAGCTCGGCGATCCCGCCGTCCGGAAGGCGCTGTGGGAGGGGGGGGAGAAGGCGATCGCCGCCTCGAACGATCCGATGATCGTCTTTGCCCGGCACCTCGACGCCCGTGATCGCGAGCTGACCAAGGAGCTCAACGCGCGCGTCAACGGACCACTGACCGTGGCAGCCGGCAAGCTCGCCGACGCGCGTTTCGCCGCGTATGGGCCGAGCGTCTATCCCGATGCGACGTTCACATTGCGGATCAGCATCGGCAAGATCGAGGGCTGGGTCGAGCGCGGCAAGCCGGTCCCGCCCTTCACGACGCTGGGCGGAACCTTTACCCGCGCCACGGGATTCGAGCCGTTCGACCTGCCGCCGGCGTTCGCCGCCAATCAGGCGCGGATCAACAAGGCCGTGGTCTACGACTTCGTCACCACCAACGACATCATCGGCGGCAACTCGGGCTCGCCGGTGATCGACCGCGCCGGAACGGTGATCGGCGCCGCGTTCGATGGCAACATCCACTCACTGGGCGGCAACTACGGCTACGAAGCAGACGTCAACCGCACGGTCGTGGTTGCGTCGGCGTCGGTCGACGAAGCGCTGCGCTCGATCTACCCGTCGCCCGCACTGGCGCGCGAGCTCGCCGGGCGACCTTAGCCCACCCACCCTGCGGTGCTGGCGAGCTGCCACAGCCCCAGGGCGATGAACAGCACCGCGGCGACCGCGTGCGCGGCGCGCATCGAGATGCGCTCGACCAGGGTCTCCCCGGCGAGCACGGCGAAACCGTCGGCGATCATCAGGCCCAGTGTCGTCCCGGCGGAGATGACGAAGATGCTGTGATAGTGCGCAGCCAGGGCGATCGTGGCGATCTGCGTCTTGTCGCCCATCTCGACGAAGAAGAACGAGACGACCGTCGTCAGGTAAGCTCCGCCGTGGGTGCGCAAGGCGTTGTCGGCGTCCTCGTCGAGCTTGTCGGGGATCAGCGTCCAGACTCCCATGGCGATGAAGCCGAGCGCCACGGCGAGGCGGAACCACGGCGCCTCGAGCAGGCCGGCCGCTTCGCTTCCGACCAGCGCCGCAAGCGTGTGGTTGGCGATCGTCGCGGTGAGGATGCCGGCCATGATCTGCCACGGCGCGCGCAGCCGGGTGGCGAGGACGAGCGCCAGCAGCATGGTCTTGTCGCCGACCTCGGCCAGGGCGACCACGGCAACGGCCGCAAGGAAGGCGTGGATCATTGGCGCGCGAGGTAGAGCACGTCCCGCGGCTGCGCCAGAAGATGCTGGCCGGAATCGACGAACAGCGTCTGGCCGCTCGCCAGCCATCCGTCGGCGAGCCACAGCGCCGCTTCGGCCAGCTCGCGCGGGGCGGTCAGCCGACGCAGCAGGTTCATCCGGCCGCTGACCTCGTGCTCGCCCTCCGCCTGGTCGAAGCTCGGCAGCATCGCCCCGGGGGCGAGGGCATAGACCCGGTCGGCGGGGTCGGGTGCGGCCATCGCCTGCATCGGCACGGTCGCGGCGAGGGCGTGCTTGCTCATCGTGTAGGAGAAGAAGTCCGGGTTGGGGTTGGCGATCTTCTGGTCGGTGATGTCGATCACCCGGCGCCCGCCGCGCGCCCGGGCGCAGCGCAGGAACGCCTGGGCCATCCGCGCCGGCGTCTGCGCGTTCACCGCCATGGCTTCGGCGAACACTGCCGGGTCAAGTGCGGTCACGCTGTCGTGGCGGAACACCGCGGCGCTGTTGATGAGGACACGCCAGTCCTCGAGCCTTGCGGCCAGCGTCTCGACCACGGTCACCGCGGCGTCTCCGTCGGCGAGATCACAGCTGACGCATTCGGCGCTGGGCAGGCGCGCCGCGAGCGCTTCGGCTGCCGTACGTGAGTGCCCGTAATGAATGACGACGTGCCAGCCTGCTTCGGCAAACGTCTCGGCTATCACCGAGCCGATCCGCTTCGCGCCGCCGGTGATGAGGACCGCTGGTGCCATCGGGTCAGGCAAGCACAGCTGCGCAGTCCATGAAAGGACGAACGACGCCCGCCACGGCGATCATCGCCGCGACGGACGCGCTGCGCCGGCTCAGCGGCAGCGGCTGGAGCTGCGGTCGATCACGCGGCCGGCAAGCGCCCCGCCGACGGCGCCGACGATCGTCCCGACGGCATGGTCACGGCTGTTGTCGATGCTGCGGCCGATGAGTGCCCCGGCGACGCCGCCGATCAGCGTGCCGGTGGTGCCGTCGGAGCGGCGGCAGTAATAGCGACCGTTGTCGCCCTGCCAGTAGCGGATGCCGTTGTCGGTCGTGTAGTACCGCGGTCCGCCATAGTAGCCCTGGTCATGGTGAGCGCGCCAGCCATGAGCAGGCGCCCACGGCGGCGGGTCGGCGAGGGCGGGGGCGATCGGCAGCGCGAGCGCGGCCAGCGTTGCGGCAAGAATGGCTTTACGCATGGTCAGATCCTTCATGTTGCGAGGTCTGTCAGATGACCAATGGCGACGCTCGCGCGATGATCCACAACCCGCGATGAACGGCTCGTTGGGATGCGGTTTCGGGGGCGAGCTGTTGATATGCGGCGACGAACGGTTCAGCCGAGCGCCGCCTGCTTCTCTTCGGCGAGGCGATCGAGCTCGGCGCGACTGCGCTTTGCGGCCGCGGTCTTGAGCTGGCCGCAGGCCGCATCGATGTCGCGGCCGCGCGGCGTGCGGACCGGGGCGCTGATCCCGGCGGCAAACACGATCTCGGCAAATCGGCCGATCCGCTCCGGGCTCGAGCAGCGGTATGGTGCACCGGGCCACGGATTGAATGGGATCAGGTTGACCTTGGCCGGGAGCTTGTGGGCCTTGATCAAGCGGACCAGCTCGCGTGCGTCCTCGTCGCTGTCGTTGATCCCGTCGAGCATGACGTACTCGAAGGTGATCCGCCGGGCGTTCGACGCGCCGGGGTAGGCGGCGCAAGCGGCGAGCAGCTCGTCGAGCCCATACTTGCGGTTGAGCGGCACGATCTCGTCGCGAACCGCCTTGGTCGTGGCGTGGAGCGAGACGGCGAGGTTGACCCCGATCTCCTCGCCGGCACGGGCCATCATCGGCACTACGCCACTGGTCGAAAGGGTGATCCGGCGCTTCGACAGAGCAAGGCCATCGCCGTCCATGACGATCTTGAGCGCGTCGCGCACATTGTCGAAATTGTAGAGCGGCTCGCCCATGCCCATCATCACGATGTTGGTGAGCAGGCGCCCGTCGGCGGTGTAAGCGCCGGCGTTCTCGTCTTCGTCCAGGCCTTCCATGGCGCCCTTCGGCCACTCGCCGAGCGCGTCGCGCGCGAGCATGACCTGACCGACGATCTCGCCCGCAGTCAGGTTGCGGACGAGCCGCATCGTCCCGGTATGGCAGAAGCGGCAATTGAGAGTGCAGCCGACCTGACTCGAGACGCACAGCGTCCCGCGATCCGCGTCGGGGATGAAGACCATCTCGAAATCATGCCCATCGGCCGTGCGCAGCAACCACTTGCGGGTGCCGTCCTCGGAGTGCTGGGCCTCGACGATTTCGGGCCGGCCGATGACGAAGCGCTCTGCCATCCATGGACGCATCGACTTGGCGATGTCGGTCATTGCTGCAAAATCGGTGACGCCGCGGTGGTAGATCCAGTGGAACACCTGCTTGCCGCGCAACCTCGCCGCCTTGCCGTCGAGCCCGGCCGCTTCGAACAGCGCCGCGATCCGCAGGCGGGGTAGCCCCATCAGATCGACGCGACCATCCGGCCGCGCGGTAATGTCGCGCGGGACGGTAACCGGGTCGACCAGCCCGGGGATCGGCATGAGTGCGGTATCGGCCATGAAGGCGGGCGATATAGGGATTCAGGCGTGCCGTGGAAAGGCCGCGCCGCTCACCTCAACGGCGGGCACAGCCAATCGCGGCCGCATCCATCGCCGTGGCCGCGCCGGCGAGCGCGTAGCGGTCGGCGAAGCTGCGGCTGCGGGCGTCGCGCGCGTACAGCGCCATGCCCTCGGCGGAGCGCATCGCGGCGACGATCGCGGCATCCATGCGCTTGTCCGCCGCCCAGGCGTCGCCGCCGCCGCCGACCAGCGCAAAGCGCTGCCCGGCGATCGTCAGCGTGATGCTCGCGTGTTGGGCCAACTGGCGGGACGTGCGGAAGTGGACTTGGCCGCGCACGCCCGTCTGCGGCCAGGTGCCGACGTCTGCGTAAGCCTGGTAGTCGCGCGGGAGGTTGCTCGGCTCGGCCATGGCGATGGCGTAGCAGCGCGGCACGGCCGGGTCGCGGAACGCGCCCCAGCCACTGAACATGCCGAGGCCGTCGCGGGCAAAGACCGGCGTTGCCGCCAGCTCAAGTGCCACGGCGAGGAGAGCGAGACGGCGGAACCGAGTAGCCAAGTCCTAAAGCGTCGCCTCGATCGCGCGGGCTGCGGCGACGGGGTCCTCGGCGCGACTGATGGGCCGACCGATGACGAGCACGCTCGCCCCCGCATTGCGCGCCTCGCGGGGCGTCACGGTGCGCTTCTGGTCGCCGTGATTGTTGGGGTTGTGGCCGTTGCCCCCGTTGCTGCCATTGCCGTTGGCGGGCCGCAGTCCAGGTACGACGAAGAAGCCGTTCTTCCACGCTGTGCGCACGGCGGCGATCTCCTGGCCCGAGCAGACGATGCCGTCGAGTCCGGCCGCGCGCGCCAGCTCGGCAAGCCGGAGCACCTGTTCGTGCGGCTCGCTACAGACGCCGGTGCGCTGGAGGTCGCGCGCGTCAAGGCTGGTCAGCACCGTTACGGCGACGACTTTGCAGTGCTCCCCTGCGGCGGCTTTGGCGTCTTCCATCATCGCCCGGCCGCCGGAAGCGTGGACGGTGACGATCGCCGGCTCGAGCACGTGGATCGCCTGCATCGCCGCAGCGACGGTGTTGGGGATGTCGTGGAGCTTCAGATCGAGGAACAGCGGCAAGCCGAGCTTGGCGATCTCATGCACCCCATGATGGCCATGGGCGCAGAAGAACTCGAGCCCGAGCTTGAGCCCACCGACGTGGCCGCGAACGCGGCGCGCCAGCGCCTCGGCGGCGTCGAGCCGCGGCAGATCGAGGGCGAGATAGATCGGATTACCCATGTCAGGGGACCGGCGGCTCCCGCGAGAGGTCGGCCGCTGTCGGCGCGGGCGACTCCACCGGCGCTGGCGCAGGAGCGGTGACAGTGGTTGCCCGAACCGTGTTCTCGAGCGCGGATATCCGGCGCTTGAGCCGCCACCGCGCGGCCAGGTGCAGCAGCCACATCGGCAGCAGCCCGAGCAGAAACGCGATCACGACGAGCGCGGGCAGCCGAGTCTCGAGGATCAGACCCTCCCAGATCTTCACGTTTACCACGATCCAGTTGTTGACCGAGAAAAGCAACAACGCGACGAGAAGGACGACCCAGACGATCGTACGAATGACCTGCATGCCTTACGCCTCCTTCCCCCGGGAGAATGCGCGTCGATGCTAGGCGGGATGGCGGGCGAAGGGAAGGGGAGGCGCTCAGGTGCCTTCTTCGAACACCCGGGCGAAAATGCGGTCGACTTGCGCAAAGTGGTAGTCGAGCCCGAAGCTCTCGGCGAGCTGCTCGGGCGAGAGCCTGGCGGCAACCTCGGGATCAGCCGCGAGCAGCTCGCGCAGCGACAACGCGCCGTCGCTCTCCCACACTTTCATCGCATTGCGCTGGACCAGGCGGTAGGCATCCTTGCGGGCCAGGCCGGCCTGGGTCAGCGCCAGCAGCACGCGCTGCGAGTGGACCAGCCCGCCCATCCGATCGAGGTTCTTCTGCATCCGCTCGGGATAGACCAGCAGCTTGTCGACCACGCTCGTCAGCCGGGCCAGCGCGAAGTCGAGGGTGATCGTCGCGTCGGGGCCGATGAAGCGCTCAACCGAGGAGTGGGAGATGTCGCGCTCGTGCCACAGCGCGACGTTTTCGAGCGCCGGAACGACCGCCCCGCGCACCACCCGCGCCAGCCCGGTGAGGTTCTCGGTCAGCACTGGGTTGCGCTTGTGCGGCATCGCCGAGCTGCCCTTCTGCCCGGGCGAGAAGTACTCCTCGGCCTCGAGCACTTCGGTTCGCTGGAGGTGGCGGACCTCGATCGCCAGGCGCTCGATCGAGCTGGCGATCACTCCCAGCGTGGCGAAGAACATCGCGTGGCGATCACGCGGGATCACCTGTGTCGAGATCGGCTCGGGAGTGAGGCCGAGCTTTTCGGCGACGTACTCTTCGACCGCCGGATCGATGTTGGCGAATGTCCCGACCGCGCCGGAGATCGCGCAAGTCGCGATCTCCGCGCGCGCCGCAACCAAGCGTTCGGTGCAGCGGCTGAACTCGGCGTAAGCCTGGGCGAGCTTGAGCCCGAAGGTGGTCGGTTCGGCATGGATGCCATGGCTGCGCCCGATCGTAGGCGTGTGCTTGTGCTCGAAGGCGCGGCGGCGAAGGGCCGCGAGCAGCTGATCGAGGTCCTCGAGCAGGAGGTCGGCGGCGCGGGTCAGCTGGACCGCCAAGGTCGTGTCGAGCACGTCCGAACTGGTCATCCCCTGGTGCATGAATCGCGCCTCGGGCCCGACTTGCTGCGCGACCCAGTCGAGGAAGGCGATGACGTCGTGCTTGGTGATCGCCTCGATGGCGTCGATCGCAGCGACGTCGATCGTCGGGTTCGTCGCCCACCAGTCCCACAGCGCCTTGCCGGCGCTCATCGGGACGACGCCGAGCTGGCCGAGCTTGTCGGTGGCGTGGGCCTCGATCTCGAACCAGATGCGATAGCGGGCCTCGGGTTCCCAGATCGCAGTCATCGCGGGACGGGCGTAGCGGGGGACCATGCGGAGGCTCCGAAGGTGAAAAGGATGCCGCGGCGGCTAGGGGCGAGCCGCGCCAATGGCAAGGCTCGGGCGCTTCCGCGCGGACCTTTCCTATGTCCGATGCGTTACCGGCGGCGAACGAAGGAGGAAAGAATGCTCAAACTCGCTGCCCTCGCCGCTGTCGGGTACGTCGGATACAAGCTGGTCGAGCAGGCTCGCCGGGACCAGGCCCAGCAGCCCGCCGGGGATCCGCACGAAATCCACGTCGCAGGAGGTCCGCTGAGCAGTCATGCGACGCTTCAGCACGACCCGGACGTTCCTCCGCCGGTCGAGCCTACGCCGCTCGGGACCTGACCGCGCTAGAACAACTCGGGGCGGCGGATGCGCAGCGCCTGGAGCAGCATGAACAACTTGGAGTCCATCAAGGCTCCGCTTGCGGCGCAAGCCCACAGATCGGAGAGCGGGCGCTCGGCGAGTTCGAGCTCCTCGATCTCACCGTCGGCGCCTCCGCCGGGCCCGAGGCGATCGGCGGAGGTATAGCGGCCGAGGAACAGATGCACGCGTTCGGTCGTGCTTGAGGTGGTCATCCACACGTGCCCGACAAGCTCGACCTCGTGCAAGCGGATGCCGGTTTCCTCGCGGCATTCGCGAATCGCGGTCTGCTCGGGAGGTTCATCCTCGGTAACGCCGACGACCGCCTCGTCGAGCGGCGACTGCCCGGAGTGCAACAACGGAAGGCGCGTCTGGCGCACGGTCATCGCCACTTTGCGCTCAGGATCGTAGGCGAGCACCGCGGCGCCCGAGGGGTGCTCGACGAGAATCCGGCTGACGTCCTCGCCGCCGAGATGGGCCTGGACCCGCAGCACATTCATCCACCCGCGGTGAAGCGTCTCGGTCGCGGTGATCCGGTCATCATGGGTCGGCATGGCGGGAGCCCCTATCCTCCCGCAGCCCGCAAGGCGAGCGCTCGGCGCTCAAAACCCAAGGTCGTCTCGCCGGTTTGCTTGCCCTTGGCGTCGAACCGCCGCTCCGCGATCGTGCCACTGCCGCTGTCGTCGATCAGCACCACCGTCGAGCAGCGGGTGCCGTACACCGGATCGTGGATGAACGGCGGCGTGTCGCGCGGCTCGAACGAAACGTCGGAGGGCGCTCGCGGCGTGACGCCGACACCGGGCAGCTTCTCGCTGCGCAACGAGGCGAACAGCGGGTCGACATCGGTTGTGCCGGCGATCAGCCAGTCGAGCAGCGCTTCCTTGAGGGCCATCGTCTTGTGCCACGGCTCGTCGAGCGCGCCGTTGGACAACCCGTAGATGCCATGCGCCAGCTGGATTCGCAGCGGCTCAGGGCGGTTGGTCAGGAACATCGCGGTTGCGCCATCGGCGAGCAGCAGATTGAACGGATTGAAGTCCTCGAGCGCGGCCGTCGCGGGGTCGCCGTAGCGCCCGCGACCGGGCAGCAGATCGGTGACCAGCGCGCCGCGCGACGTGCGCGCCGGATCGGGCGCGCCGTAGCCGCGCAAGTTCGTGACCAGCGCGAAGCGGCCGCTTTCGGAGACCCCGAGCCAGGTTCCGCCCGACTGGAGGTCACGCCCGGCGATGATCCCGCTGCCATCGTCCCACCGGGCGACTGGCGCGGCGGGGCGAGCGTGGAATTCGTCGCGGTTGCCGATCGCGACCAGGCGCCACCTCGGGTGCGCCATCCATGCGATCGCGGCGACGCACATCAGACCAGCCCCTTGGCTTTCAGCGAGACGTGCCCTTCGCGGCCGATGATCACGTGATCGTGGACGACGATCCCAAGCAGCCGGCCGGCTTCGGCGATGCGCTGGGTGATCTGGACGTCGGCGCGGCTCGGCTGGGGCGAGCCGGACGGGTGATTGTGGACCAGGATCAGTGCGGTCGCGCCGATGTCGAGCGCGCGCTTGACCACCTCGCGGGGATGGATCGCCGCCTCGTCGATCGAGCCGTCGCCGACGTGGTGGTCGAGGATCAGGCGATTGTGGGCGTTGAGGTAGAGCACCCGCACCCGCTCGACCGTGAGATGGGCCATGTCGATCGTCAGGTAATCGATCAGCGCCTGCCAGCTCGCCAGCACCGGCTTCTCCTGAACCGCGGCGCGGGCCATTCTCCGCGCCGCCAAGGCGACGATCTTTAGCGCCGCGGCGCTGGTCTCGCCCATGTTGGGGTGCTGCTCGAGCGCGCGGGCGTCGGCGTTGAGCACGCCGGCGAGCGAGCCGAAACGCTTGATCAGCGACTTCGCGATGGGCTTGGTGTTGATCCGCGGGCGACCAATCGCCAGCAGGTACTCGATCACTTCGTAGTCGGCGAGAGCCTCGGCCCCGCCCGCGAGCAAGCGCTGGCGCAAGCGGGCGCGGTGACCGGCGTAGTCGCCTGGGGGAGGCGGCAGAGTATCGGACGGGGGCGCTTCGCTCTCGGCCACCGGCACAATCCCCCATCCTGCGCGTTACCGGACGAGCATTGCCTTTCAACAGCGAAGGCGCAAGTGTCAGGCAATGGTGGAAAGCCAGGGCAATTTTCCAGACGCTGATACGCCAGAACCTGAGACGGTGGTGGTGGTCCGCCGGCGGCGACGCTGGCCGGTCGTGCTCGGCGCGATCGGGCTGGTTGTCCTCGCGGCGTTCCTCTGGGCCTGGCTGACGCGCGACGAGATCGCCGGCAACTACATTGCCGCGCAGCTGCGCAAGCAGGGACTGCGCGGGACTTACCAAGTCGTCCAGATCGGACCGGTC
>JAEKKO010000003.1 GCA_019510335.1 Novosphingobium sp.
GGGTCGGCGGATCGTCGCCGACGCGGATCTCGAGCCTGGCGATTTCGGTGCCTTTGCGGATCGGCGCGATCAGCGGCCCGTCGTAGAGCACGCGCAGGCGGATCGGCTCGCTTTGCCCATGCGGCAACGTCGCGAAATACGGCTCCGGCGCCACCAGCGGCACGTTCCGCGCGTCGCCGCCCTGGACTTGCGCGGTCGCGACGGTTTCGTTGGCGCCGAACAACCGGTGCGCGTCCCACGCGGCAAAGCCCCATTCGAGCAGCGCGCGGGCGGCTTTGGCGCGGTCGTTCGGCCGCAGCGACTGCGCCACGACGACCATCAGCCGCCGCCCGTTGCGTACGGCGGAGCCGAGGAAGTTGTAGCCTGCCTGGTTGGTGAAGCCGGTCTTGATCCCATCGGCGCCCGGCACTTTCTCGATCGTCGGATCGTGGTTGTGCTGGGCGATATTGTTCCACGAGAACAGCGGGTGGCCGATGTAATGGTGGTAGAGCTCGGGGTGACGGGCGACCATCGCCGTGCCGAGCGTGATCAGGTCGCGCGCGGTGACGTACGTGGCGCCGTCGTCGGGCCAGCCGTTCGGCGTGCCGAAGTGGCTGTCGCGCATGCCCAGCTCGCGCGCCTTGGCGTTCATCGCCTCGATCCATGCATCGACGCTGCCCAGCGCCCCTTCGGCCAGCACCACGCAGCCGTCGTTCGCCGAGACCGTATTGATCCCCATCAACAGCTCGTCGACTGAGACCTGCTGTCCCCGCTCGAGGAACATCCGCGAGCCGACGTTGTGCCACTTGGCGAACGCAGCGTCGCTGACGGTCACCCGCTGGTTGGGGACGAGCAAGTGCTGGCCGAGCAGCTCGAACGCAAGGAAGCTGGTCATCACTTTGGTGACCGAGGCCGGGAGAAACCGGCGGTCCTCGTTCTTGGCGAACAGCGTGCGGCCCGAGCCGAGATCGACCAGCAACGCGACCGGCGCGCCCGCGACTTCGGGCGGCGGCTGCAGCGGATCGGACAGCACCGCCGGCGGCGCCGGCTCCAGGGCGTGCGCAGACGGGGCGAGCGACAGCAGTGCGAGAACCAGGAAACGCTTCAGACTCTGCTCCCGTGCGCCGGATGCGCGCGCGAGCGGAGTGCGTCAGTCTCGATCGGCGCGCTGGATTCGGGCGTCGCTATAACCGGCGGCGCGGACCTTCGCCAGCTTCGCCTCGGCCTCGCCGCGGCTCGCCAACGCGCTGGTGCGGACGCGCCAGAGCTTGCCGACCGGCCTGACTTCACCGGCAATCTTGCGAGCCACGGCCTCGGCGCTTGACCTGACCGAGAAGGCGCCGGCCTGGACAACGAAGGCGCCCGGCATCGGCCTGGTTGCGGCAACGGGCGCTCTCACTGCGCGTGTCTCGTGCGCGACAACCGCGGCGACCGGCATCGGGCGTGACCGCTTTGGCGCGGGGCCATTCGCCGCGGCACGGCTCGCCAACTCGGCCGACGCGAGACCTGCCGCTGGCGCCAGGCTCGGAATGGCAGCCGGTCCGGTCAGCGACACCGCCGGTGCGCCCGGATCGAGCCGCCGCATCAGCACCGCCAGCAACGGCTTGGGCGTCTCCATCCGCGTCGGCACCTGCCGCCCGGCACGGAGCAGCGCCCGCTCGGCTTCGGGCGGGTTGACGCGGCGGATCCGCACCGGCGTCTTGGTGGTTATCCCCAGCTGGGCGGCGGCCCCGGAGGAAAGTTCGGCGAGCCACGTCCCGCTCATCGGCCCGCGCCGCTCGGCCCGGGCGAGAATCGTCCGCCCGGTGGTCAGGTCGGTGACCTCGACATAACTCGGCAGCGGCAGCGTGCGGTGGGCGATGGTAACGCCGTCCCCTCCTTCATCGGGTCCGGCGACGCTGGCGTAGCCGACCTGATCGACGTTGAGGCTGTCCGATGGGGTGTAAGTCACGCCATCGATCGCGAACGGCGCGCCGAGCACGACCGGGTAATCGGCTGCCGGGCCATTCGCCGCGAGTGGCACGGCCGGTTTCCTGTCGGCGCGCGCCTCGGCGGTCGCGACCATCACCATGGCCGAAGCTACGGCGCCAAGCGAGAACCAGAAGGTGAAGCTATCGGGCAACCGCATCGGCGAGCAATCCCACAGACAACGCATAATAGTTGGAGCAGTTGTACTGCAGGATCACTCGATAATTCCCGGTTAAGAGATACGCGGTCCGCCCCGGCCCGTCGGGCTCGATCAGGCTGGCCAGCGTGCCGTCGGCGATGGTGCCGAGCGGGGTAACCCCGAGCGCGCGCCACTCGCGGACGGTCTTCCATGTCGAATGGCGGGCATAAACGCGCGGGCAATCGGGCGCGTCGAGGCGGGTCGCCAGGGCTTGCCGGTTCAGCCCCGCCGGCACCGCGGCCGGAACTCCCCACGGCTCGCCCGCGCGCCAACCCGCCTCGTGGAAATAGGCAGCGACCGAGGCCAACGTGTCGGCGCGGCTGCTCCAGATGTCGCGCACGCCGTCGCCGTCGAAGTCCTGGGCGTAGCGCAAGTAGGCGCTCGGCAGGAACTGCGGGTTGCCGAACGCCCCGGCCCAGCTGCCGACGAGGCGCGAGCGCGGCACGCCCTGGTCGATGATCTTGAGCAGCGCCACGAACTCGTCGGCGAACAGCTCGCGCCGGCGGCCGTCGTAGGCGAGCGTCGCCAGCGAGCGGGCCAGGTCGAAGTCGCCGGTGTAGCTGCCGTAGTTGGTCTCGTGGCCCCAGATCGCCACGAGGATCGGCACCGGCACGCCCCAGCGCCGCTCGATCCGGCTCGCCCACCCCGCGACCGAGGCATAGATCGCGCGGCCGCGGCCGATCCGCTCGGCGTCCACGTGGCTGCGGCGGTACGGCTCGAAATCCGGCGCGCCGGTGGTCGTGCTCGAGCCCGGCTGCGCGCGGTCGAGCGCGATCACCCGCGGGTTGTAGGTTAGCCCCGGGATCACCCGCTCGATCGTCCCCTCGCTGACCCCTTCGCTGCGCGCGCGGGCGGCGAGCAACTGGAGATAGCCCTGGAAACCCCCGCCGGGCTCGACTTGCGCAAACGCCGGCGCCGGCGGCAAGGTGAGGCCGCCGAGAGTCAGCAAGGCGGCGATGAAGGTGAAAACCCGACCCGACAGAATCATCGCCGCCATGCTTCGCACAGCCGCCGGGCCGAGGGAATCCCCCTCCGCGCCAGTGGGTGAGCAAGTCGAGCCGGATCGATCGCCCTCGTGACAAAGCCGCGCCCCGCCGCTAGCGGCTTTGCCCGAAGGACAGGTGGCCGAGTGGTTTAAGGCAGCGGTCTTGAAAACCGCCGTGGGTGCAAGCTCACCGTGGGTTCGAATCCCACCCTGTCCGCCA
>JAEKKO010000120.1 GCA_019510335.1 Novosphingobium sp.
ACCTTCCCCTTCGCGTCGGAATCGGTGAACGAGCCGTCGCCCTTCAGCACGGTCGTGCTGACCTGCTTGGCCTGATTGACCACGGCGTAACTCCCCGGCGTCGGGGTTGGCGCGGCGGCGGCCGCGGTGGTTGCCGTCATGTCGGCGGCGGCGCTGTCGCTCGCCTCGGCGGCGGGCTCGGACGGCTTGGAACAGGCCGCCAGAGCAGCCAGGGCGATAAGCGCAATAAACGGCTTCATGAGCGACAGCTCCCCCTCCGCGCGGCCCAGAGACCGAGCGTAGGCGTCTCTGCGCCGATCGGCAACCGATTGCGCTTTGCGCCGGTCGTCACGCCAATTCGATGGCAACCGCCGTAGCTTCACCTCCGCCGATGCAGAGGCTGGCGACGCCGCGCTTCTTGCCTTGCTGCTTGAGCGCCCCGATCAGCGTGGTGATAATCCGGGTTCCCGAGGCGCCGATCGGATGACCCAAGGCAGTGGCGCCGCCGTGGACGTTGATCTTCTCGTGCGGGATGCCGAGATCGCGCATCGCGAACATCGCCACGCAGGCGAACGCCTCATTGATCTCGAAAAGGTCGACGTCGCCGATGCTCCAGCCGGCCTTGTCGAGCAGCTTGGTGATCGCGCCGACCGGGGCGGTGGTGAACTTGGCCGGCTCCTGGGCATGGGCGGCGACGGCGACGATCCGCGCCACCGGCTCCAGCCCCTTTTCCCTGGCGACGCTCGCGCGGGTCAGCACGACCGCGGCGGCGCCGTCGGAGATCGAGCTCGAGGTGGCCGCGGTGATCGTGCCTTCCTTGGCGAAAGCCGCTTTGAGCTGGGGAATTTTGTCGGGCTGCGCCTTGCCGGGGGCTTCGTCGGTGTCGATCACGACCTCGCCCTTGCGGGTCTTGACGGTCACCGGGACGACCTCGCTGGCGAACCCGCCGTTGGCGATCGCCGCCTGCGCTCGGCGCAGCGATTCGATCGAATAGGCGTCCTGCGCCTCGCGCGTCAGCTGGTACTCGTCGGCCGTGCACTGGGCGAAGCTGCCCATCGAACCGCCTTCGTAAGCATCCTCGAGTCCGTCGAGGAACATGTGGTCATAAGCCGTGTCATGGCCCGCGCGCGCGCCCGAGCGATGCTTCTTGAGCAGGTACGGCGCGTTGGTCATGCTCTCCATGCCGCCGGCGACGACCATGTCGATCGAGCCGCTGGCGAGCGCCTCGGCGCCCATGATCACCGTCTGCATGCCCGAGCCGCAGACTTTGTTGACCGTGGTCGCCTGGACCGACTTGGGCAGCCCGGCCTTGATCGCGGCCTGGCGGGCCGGGGCCTGGCCAAGACCGGCGGGGAGCACGCAGCCCATGTAGATCCGCTCGATGTCCTCGCCCGAGACGCCGGCGCGCTCGACCGCGGCCTTGACTGCCGTGGCCCCGAGATCGGTCGCCGAAACGTCTGCGAGAGCGCCCTGCAGCCCGCCCATCGGTGTGCGCGCGTAAGAGAGGAAGACGATCGGATCGGAAGCGGACAGGTGGGCCATGGCTACGTCTTTCAAAGGGGGATTGCCGGTTGGGTGTGCGACCTTGCGAGTTCCATAATTTCGCACTTGCACAAATGCAATTGGCGCTTTTGTGCAGTGCCGCAAGGGTCCGCTCGGACGGGTGGCGCAATTTTTCGGCCCTGCTAAACCCCGGCGGGGCGTTGGCGGGGCACGACGATGGACGAGGGAGCGCCGGACGCAAGTACCGCCGCCGCAGCGGCAGCGCCGAAAAGCGCGCCAAGGGGTCGACTGAGAATGTTCGCCCAGGTTTCGCTCGCGCTGCTGCTGGTGTTTCGGATTGGCGCGGTGTTCGCCAACTACGGGATCACCCCGGCGTTCCTGAACCTCCAGGACCGCTGGCTGGTGCTCGTGGGATTAGCCGTCGCCGTGCTCTCCGGCGTGGCGGGTTGGAAGCTGCGCCGGCCACTCGGCCTGTCGGCGACCGTTGTCGCCGCGATTGCGCTGTGCGCGTGCGTGATCTGCTACCTCGGCCACTATGCCCTGCTGCTCGGCTACGACCTCAGCCGTGACGAGCAGATGGCCGTGTTCGACGCGCGGATTTATGCCGCTGGCCGCCTCGCCTGGCCGCTGCCGCCGGCATGGCAGCCCGATGCGGCGATGCTCAACCTGCTGTTCATGCTGCCGGTAACGAAGCCGGTCGCGTGGGTTTCCGGCTACCTTCCGGGCAATGCCATGATCCGCGTGCTGATCGGAGCGGTCGCCGACCCGGCGCTGACCAGTCCCCTCCTGACCGGCGGATCGCTGCTTCTGCTGTGGAGCTGCGCGCGCAAGCTGTGGCCGGGAGAGCGCGAGCCGGCCACGGTCGCGTTCCTTCTGCTCGCCTGCTCCGCTCAAGTGCTGCTGATGGGGATGACGGCCTATGCCATGCCCGCGCACTTGTTCTTCAATCTGCTGTGGCTGCGGTTGTTCCTTGCAAATCGGCGCATCGCCGACCTCGGCGCGAGCGACGTTGGGCACGGCTTGCCTTGTTCGTGCTCGGCTATGCTGCGATCGCCGCCTTCTGGCTCTCCTGGCCCGCTCACGTCCATGCGCTGGTCGCCGGACCGCAGTCGCTGACGCAACCGGGCGGGACCGATTACCTGAGCATCCTTCTCGACTTGCTCCGGCAAAATCGCGGCGCGCTGCCGCTGATGGCGGAAAACCTGCTGCGCTTCTTCTGCTGGCAGCACGTGCTGCTGCTGCCGCTGTTGCTTGCCGGGTTCGGCGTGGCGTTTCGCGACCGTAAGGCCGCGGCGCTGGCGCTCGGCTTCATCCTGCCGATCGTCGTCATGGGCGCGATCCTGCCGTATCAGGGGCACGGCTTCGGCTATCGCTACCTTCACGGGCTGCTCGGGAACGCCGCCTTGCTCGGCGGCTATGCGTGGCGGCGACTGGCCCCGGTCGAGCCGCGGCTGCGGGGGTGGTTCGTCGCGGCGACGGCGGGAACGGTGCTGGTGATGCTGCCGCTGCAGGCGACGATGGCACACTGGCTTTACGCGCCATTCGCCCGTGCCAGCGCCCGTCTGAACGCCAGCGGCGCCGATTACGCCATCGTCGGCGCCGAGGAAGGCCCGTTTGCGCTCGACCTCGTGCTCAACCGGCCAGACCTGTCGAACCGGCCGATCCGCCTGGTTGCCGGGGAAATCGATGACATCGATGCGCTCGCGGCGCGGATCTGCCGGCCGGGTGTTCAGATAGCACTGCCACAGGGGAGCTTCTACGGGCCGATCTGGGAAGCATTCCACGCCAAGCCGACCGACACCGCGGATCGCCGTGCGGCAGAGCAAGCGCCGGTGTTCGGGGAAGCCGGCTGCAGCGTCGTGTTCCTACGCTAAACCGCCTCCGGCCGCCGCGGCAGCAGCCGCCGGAGGATTGCGACGCGGGCGCTCGCATAATTGAAGACGAACATCGCGACGGTCGCAGCCGGCGCCGCCGCCCACATCGGCAGGGCCAGCAACGACTTGAAGAAGGCGAGACAAGCGAACGCGACCGGGATTGCCAGCAGGACCCCCGTCATGAACCGGCCATACCCGCCCCGCGTCAGCGGTGCGGCGAACGTGATTCTCGCATGCAGCAGATAGGCGATGGTCCCGGAGACCAGGCCAAGCAGCGCCATCAGGCCGGCATAGCCGAGTCCGGCCCGGTCGCCGGCGATCAGCAGCACGTTGTTGAGCACCGCGCACGCGGTGGCCACGCCGAGATACCGTGCCGGCTCCCGCTTCGTCAGGCGGCGCATGCTTCGGGCCTGACGCAAATGGCGTAGTTGTTCGACCACGGCCGGATCGACCGTTCGGCGACGAGGCTCGCCTGGCCGAAGATGGTTCCAAGCATGTCGCGGGCCTCGCCCCGGGTGAGATAGGCGATGCGGTCGCCGGTCAGCCAGCGATCGGCGGCATACCCGGCGAAGTAAATGGGACTGGCGGTGCGCTCCCAATCCTTGAACGCAAACGTCCCGCCGGGCGCGAGCATTTGCCGGACCGCTTCGAGCAGCGATTGCCGCGCCGAGGCCGGAACATGATGAATGACATCGCCCAGGATGATCAGGTCGTAGGCGCCAGGGCACTCCGCTGCGATCTCCTCGGCGTAAGCGATGCGGAAACTCACGCGCTCGGGTGGTCCGGCGTAAAGCCGACCGATGTTCGGCGCGATGTCGATCGCTTCGATGATCGAGTCCGGAAACGCCGCGACCAGCCGCTCGGTGCTGTAGCCCTCGCCGCACCCGAGCTCGAGGATGCGCCGCGGGTTGGGTGACCAGTCGCGGATGGTCGCGATCCATTCGTCGAGGTCGACGAAGATCGCGCGGTACAGCTCCGAGACGCGCCGCTCGTGCCGTCCGAACGCGCGGCGCACGAGCGGACCGATGGCCATCAGGAAGCTCCGCCGAGACCGAGCCGCATCCGCAGCCGCGGGCGCAAGCGGTCTATGATGCGCGACTGCGCGAGGAACCGGGCGAGACCCAAGGGGCCGAGGCCGACCAGCGAGACCATCACCCGCGGGAGCGCGCCAAAGCGGCCGGCCGAAGCGGCGGCCAGCGCGCAATTGACTGCAATGCCGGTCCTTGCCCGGCGTTCCAGGCCCCGCGTCGACGCCAGCGCCGCTGGATGGCGAGCGAGAACGATCTCGTGCTGGCGCCGGAATTCGCCCTCGTCGCGGCTTCCGCTGATCGTCAGTGCGCCACCGTGGACGCGGTAAGCCGTCGTCACCGCCTTGCGAACGCGCACGTCGCCGCGGCGGGCGAGCTTGAGGTAGAGGTCCCAATCGCCCGTATACCACAGCGTCTCGTCGACCCCGCCACAGGCGAGGAAGGCATCGCGGCGGATCAGGGCACTGGTGACGCAGACGTTGTTCTGCACGAGCAGTGTCGCGGCGAACTCTTCACCGCGCACCCTGCCCGGCGCGAACGGGACGTGCCACAGTCCAAGCAGGCGACCGTCGGCGCCGGCGTAACGGACATTGGCGACGGACAGCGCCACGTCGGGATCGGTGGCGATCGCACGGCGGAGCTCGGCGAGATGGCCGGGCAGCCACAAGTCGTCATGCGGGAGCACCACCACGTAATCGGCGCGGGCATCGGCGACGCCACGATTGGTCTTGCGGGTCCAGCTGTCGAGCTCGGGCGTGTCCCTCCAGACGATGTCGAGCCGTCCGGCGAAACGATCGGCGATCCGCCGCGCAGCGCCCCCGTCTTCGGCCGAGTTGTAGATCAGGACTTCGACCCCGTCGGGGTTCTCGGCGGAGATGCCGGCGAGGGCATCGGCCAGATAATTCGCCCCGTTGTGCACGGGCATGATCACGCTCAGCCACGGCGTCACGGCCGCGTCTCCCGTCGGCGATCGACGGTGACGTCGCCGAAGAACCGCGCCTCGTGACCGCCGATGATCGCCATCAGGAAGCCGCCGAACATGTTCTGCATGCCGAGCGTGATCGCCAGTGTGCCGAGTGCGGGCGGGAGCAGCGACGATGCCGCGCGGAAATCGCGGTGAACCCAGCCATAGGCGACGCAAGCGAGGATCGCCGCCCCGGTCGCAAGCAGGGCCAGGCCCGTCACCAGCATGCTCTCGAGATTGGCAACGCGGCGGGCGATGCCGGTGACGAAAGTCGGTGAGCGGTAGCCGGCGCGGATGCCGTAAAGATGCCCGGCGAGCGCCATCAGCAGCGCAAGATGTCCCACGGCGACCGAGGCGGAGCCGAGCAAGGTCCAATACGCGCCGATCGCCGGAACCGTGCCCGGCGACAGGTAATCGACGCCGGCGGCGCCGAGCAGGGCCAGTCCGAGGCACAGCGCCAGCAGCGCCGGTACGCCGAACAGCCAGGTCGGGCTGAGCATCAGCAGGTAGCGCAAGTGGCGCCAGCCGTCGCGCCACGGGCGCAAGTGCGGCGCGCGGTCGCGCAAGTCGGGCGAGAGCTTGGCTGGAACCTGGTCGATCCTGAGGCCGCGGAGCGAGGCCTTGATCACCATTTCGCTGGCGAATTCCATTCCCGTCGCGGCAAGCCCGCAATCGAGGAACGCGTCCTTGGTGATCGCGCGCAGCCCGCAGTGAGCGTCATCGATCCCGGAACGGAAGAACAGGTTGAGCACGCCGGTCAGCGCCGGGTTGCCGATGTAGCGGTTCTTCCACGGCATCGCGCCGGGCGCGATCCCGCCGCGGAAGCGCGAGCCCATGCACACGTCGGCGCCGTCGACGAGGCGACCGATCATCGCCACGCCGTCGGTGAAGTCGTAGCTGCCGTCGGCGTCGCCCATCAGCAGGAAGCGTCCGGCCGCACCGTGGCATCCGCCGATCAGCGCTGCGCCGTAGCCGCGCTGCGCCACCGGCACCACCCGCGCGCCGAGGCTTTCGGCCAGCGCCTGGCTGCCGTCTGTCGAGCCGTTATCGGCGACGACGACTTCGCCGATCAAGCCATACCGCTCCATGATCAGGGCCAGCGCCTCGTGGGCATTGGCGATGCAGTGCGGCAGGCTCTGGCACTCGTTGAGCGAGGGCATGACGATCGAAACGTCGGGGAGCGCTGCCTCGACGCCGTCGTCGCTCGTCCTGATCGTCCGCTGCTGAATCGTCACCGTGTCACCCGAAACCGCCCCGAATCCGTTTTCGGGCTCTAAGCATGTTTGGTTAACGGACAATTGCACGGGCTTGGTCAAGGCGCTGCCGCCGGCACGGCCGCCGGGCCAGTCCAACCGCCCGCGGTGGCGACGTACAGCCGCGCAATGTCGAGGTACTGCCGGCTGCGGGCGTCGAGCACGGCGAGACGGGCGCGCTGGTAGGCGCGGCTGGCGTCGAGCACTTGCAGGACGCCGCTGTTGCCGACTTCGTAGCTGCGCCGCGAGAGCTGCAAGGATCTGGCGGCGACGTCCGCCGCCTGCTGCTGGTTGGCCAGCGTCGCGGCATCGTTGCCGAGTGCGGCGAGAAGGTCCGAAACCTGGGTGAACGCCTCGAGCACCGTCTGCTGGTACGTCGCCGCCGCGGCGCGCATCCCGGCTTCGGCGCCGCGCCTCTCCGCCCTCAGCGTGCCGCCATGGAAGATCGGCGCCATCAGCCCGCCGAAGATGTCGAATCCGCGGGACCCGCTGGACAGCAGGCTACCGAGATCGGTGCTCGATTGCGTCAGCGTCGCGCCAAGCGAGATGTCCGGGTAGAGGTTGGCGGTGGCGACGCCGACCGCCGCGGTCGCGGCATGGAGCTGGGCTTCGCTGGCGAGGATGTCGGGCCGCTTGTGAACCAGCGCCGAGGGCACTGCCACCGGCACCGGGGTGGGCAACGCGAAGGCGGCGAGCGCGAAGTCGGTCGGGCCGAGCTCCGCCGGTGACACCCCGATCAGCAGCGCCAGCATGTCGCGCGCTTCGGCACGCTGCTGCTCGAGCGCGGGAAGACCCGCCTGGTCGGCGGTGAGCTGGCTCTCGGCGCTGAGCACTTCGACCAGGGTGCCTTCGCCGCCGCGGCGCTTGCGGTCCGTGAGCGCCACGTTGCGGCGGTTCTCCGCGATCAGCTCCTGCGCGGCGGCGATGCGGTCGTCGAGCGCGGCGATGGTCAGCACCTGGTTCACCACCCGCCCGGCGATCGTCAGGTGCGCGGCCTCGGTCTGGCGCAGCTGCGCCTCGGCCTCGGCGCGGGTCTGCTCGAGCGAGCGGCGGTTCTTGCCGAACGGGTCGAGGTCGTAGCGGACTCCGCCGCCGACCGTGTAGAGGGTGAACTCGGGATTGCCGAGCGACCCGCCGAAGCTGCTCGGGTCGAGCCCGAAGGCGGAAAGATTGACCTGCTGGTGCTCAACCCGGGCATTGGCATCGATCTGCGGCAGCCGTTGCCCGGCGACCGCGGCGATCCGCTCCCGCGCCCGCGCGAGGGTGGCATTGCTTGCCTCGAGGCTCTTGTTGCCGGCCAGCGCGCGCTCGACGAGCGCATTCAGGCGCGGATTGCCGAACGTCTCCCACCAGCGCAGTTGTGGTCCTTCGCCGAATGTCGCGCGCAGCGTGGCGACCGGGGCATAGCCGGCCGTCGGCGCGGGCGGCGCCGGCGCCTTGAAGTTCGGCCCGACCGTGCATGCGGCCAGAAACGCTGGCAGCGCGGCGACCAAGCCGCGGAGGAGACGGCGCGCCATCAGTCGAACATCGGCAATTCGACGGGCTCGGCTTGCCGGCGCGGAGTGCGCATCATTATGACCATCGGGATCATGATGCAGGCGAGTACCGCCACGAACCAGAACATATCGATGTACGAGAGCATCATGGCCTGGCGGGTCACCAGCCCGTTATTTTGCGCCAGCGCCGCCGGGGACTGGAAGTCGAAATCGGGTTGGCGGGCGGCGAGCACCGGATTGTCGGGTCGGATCCACTCGACGAGCCGCGAATGGGCGCGGGCTCCGTTCTTGATGATCGAGCTCTGCAGGTACGAGATTCCCAGCGACGCGCCGATGTTGCGGGTCAGCGCGTAGATCGCCGCGCCTTCGTTTCGGAAGCGCGGTGCGAGCGTGGCGAAGACGATCGTCGACAGCGGCACGAACAACAGCCCGGCACCGCAGCCCTGCACGAGACCGGCAACGACCAGCGCGCGCTGGCTGACCTCGAGATCGATCTGGGTGTACATCGCCTGGCCCAGCGACAGCAGCGAGAGCCCGGCTATCAGGAAGTAGCGGGTGTCGATCTTGCCGACGAGCTGGCTCACCGTGAACATCGATATGATCGTCCCGATCCCGCGCGGCGCACTGATCAGGCCGGTCTGGAACGCGGTGTAGCCGAGCAGCTGCTGGATCATGACCGTGATCATCGGCAGTGTCGCGAACGCAACCACGCCGACGATCGCACTCAGGACGCAGCCGAGCGCGAAATTGCGGTCGCCAAACAGCTCCGGCCGGATGAACGTATCGCGCCCGGTGAACATGTGCACCACGGCGTAGTAGCCGGCGACGACCAGCACGACCGCTTCGAGCACGACCTCTTTCGAGTCGAACCAATCGAGCTGCTGACCACGGTCGAGCACCAGCTGGAAAGCAGCCAGCGCGATCGACACCGTGGCAAAGCCGAAGACGTCGAACCGGGTCGGATGCGGATCCTTGGTCTCGCCCATGAAGGTCATCAGACCGAGCAGCGCGAGAAGCCCCAACGGCAGGTTGACGAAGAACACCCAGCGCCACGACAGCGCATCGGTCAGGTACCCGCCGAGCGTCGGCCCGATCAGCGGCCCGAACATCGCCCCGAGGCCAAAGATTGCCATCGCCCGCGGGTGTTGCGCGGGTGGCGTGTTGTCGAGCAGCGCGGCTTGGCTCAGCGGCACCAGGCCGGCGCCGGAGACGCCCTGGATCGCCCGCGCAATCACCAGCAGCGGCAGCGAGTTGGACAGGCCGCACAACAGCGACGCGAGAACGAACCCGGCGATCGACGAAGTCATCACGCGCTTGCGCCCGAAGCGGGTCGCCACCCAGCCGCTGAGCGGCGTGGCGATCGCCGAAGCGATCAGATAGCTCGTCAGGACCCAGACGATCTGCTCCTGCGAGGCGCCGACAGTCGCCTGGATGTGGGGCAGGGCGACATTGGCGATGGTCGTGTCGATCGCCACCAGCATCGACGACAGCATCGCGGAGGTCGAAATCAAGGCTCGCCGGGTGCCGTCGGGATAGGCTTGGCTCACCGCACGGCGACCGCCGTTCCGGCGGCTCCCCGCGGCGCAGAGGGAGGCGTGTCGGGCCCCAACAGGTGGCGCTGGTGACCGGTATCGACGCTGACGCTGACGCTGAGGCCAGCGTGGAGCGGGAGGTCGCGGGGAGGGTTGTCGATTGCGATCTCCACCGGCAGCCGCTGGACGACCTTGACCCAGTTGCCGGTGGCATTCTCTGGCGGCAGCACCGAGAAGCTGCTGCCCGTGCCGGGGCTGAAGCTGGCGACATGGCCCCTGAGCTTGTGGTCGGGAAAGGCGTCGATCGAAATCTCGGCGGGTTGGCCGACGCGCATGTAGCGCAGCTGGCTCTCCTTGTAGTTGGCCTCGATCCAAAAGCGCGTGCCGGCCAAAGTGAACACCGGCCGTGCAGCCGTCACATAGCTGCCGACCTGCAGTTGGTTGACCCGGGTGACGATGCCGTCCTCGGGTGCGCGGACGACGGTGCGTCCCAGCGCGATGCGGGCCTGCTCGAGCGCCGCTTGCGCCGCGCGCACCGCGGGGCGGGTGTCGGGCGTTCCGCCGACGGTGCCGCCGAGTTCGGCCTTGAGACTTTCCGCCTTCGCCTGCGCTGCCTCCACCGCATTCTGGTTCGTCCGCACCGCGGTGACGGCCTGGTCGTATTGCGCGCGCGACGAGATTCCGGAAGCGAGCAGGGCACGCTGGCGCGCCGCCTCGGCGCGGGCATAGATCAGCTTGGCGGTGTTCGCCTTCACGTCGGCCAGGCTCGACTGGTAATCGGCCTGTTTCGAACCGATCTGCGTCCGCGCCGCGGCGACTTGCGCTTCGGCCTGGCTGACTGCGGTTTGGGGTACGTCCGAGGCAATCCGGAAGAGAACTTGCCCGGCGTGAACGAACTGGTTTTCGCGAACGTCGACTTCGGTGACCTTGCCGCTGACGTCGGCGGCAATCCCGACCAGCCCCGTCTGGAGCGAGGCATTGTCGGTCGATTCGTAACGGCCGCCGGTCAGGTAGAAATACAGCGCGCCAACGATGACGAGGATCGGAGCGGCAAGCAGCAGCGGCCGCCGCAAGCGCGATCGCGACGGCTTATCCTCGCCGGCTTCGGCCTCGCTAACGTCATCAGGCACATGTGGCTCCCCAATCGGGCGATCGGTTGCTCGCTATGATTAGCGATAGTAAGCATGGCAAGTATCAATCGGTCGCAATTACCATCGACTCGAGGAACCCGCATGGCCGACGCTCGCATCCTCGTGCTCGAGGGCGTGCACAACTTTCGCGACTACGGCGGTTACCCGCTTGCCGGCGGCGGACGGGTCCGCAGGGGTCTTTTGTGGCGCTCGGGCCAGCACGCGACCGCGACCGAAGCCGATCTCGCGCGCATCGGAGCGCTCGACCTTGCCGCGGTGTTCGACTTGCGCAACGGCGTCGAGCGCGAACGCCAGCCGTGCCGCCGCCCGGCGGGCTTTGCCGGAAAGATCCATTTCCACGACGAGGATGCCGCGGCGCTCGCGCCGCACGTCGCAGCGGCGCAAATTCCGCCGGTCAGCGGGTTGCCGCCACGCGAGCGAATGCGCCTGTCGTACCGATCGATCGCCTTCCGCTTCGGTCTGGCGGTAATGATCCGCCGGCAACTCGCCTGGCTGGCCGAGGGCGAGGGGGCGAGCCTCGTCAACTGCATGGCGGGCAAGGATCGAACCGGCTTTGCGGTCGCCATGATCCAGTGCGCCCTCGGGGTTCACCCCGATGACATCATGGCCGACTACCTGCTGACCAACATGGCCGGCGACGTCGACGCGCGGATCGCCGCCGGAATGGTCGCGATGCAGGCCACGGGAGCGGCGCGAAAGCCGCTCGACGCGGAGACGTTGCGGGTGCTGATGAGCGTAGAGGCCGAGTACCTCGACACCGCCATGGCGTCGATTCGCGAAAAGTTCGGCAGCATCGACGCATATCTCGAGCAGGAGCTCGGTGCGGATGCCGCGCTCCGCGGAAAGCTGCGGGAGCGGCTGGCGGAGAGCTAGTCGCCGATGATTTTCGTGCTTTGGCTTCCGGTTACAGGAAATGCTTCACATCTTTCATGAACCGCCTGAACTGGTCGTGGTGGAGCCAGTGCCCGGCGTTGGCGTATTCGATCACGCGTGCGTCGGAGAAGTGGCGGGCGCGGCCATCGCGTTCGGGATTCGAGGCGAAGCTGTCGCTGCCGTAGAGCAGCAACAGCGGACAAGTGACCGCCGCCCATAGCGCCTCGATCTCGCCCTGGGGCAAGTCGGTCACGGCCCAGACGTTCAGGTAGTTGTCGAACTTCCAGCTCCAGGTGCCGTCCTCGTTGCGACTGATCGCATGGATCGTCAGGTGCCGCGCCTGCTCGTCGGTAAGATAGGCGTTCTCTTCCTTCATCCGCGCGTAGGCGGCCTCGATCGTCGGATAGCGCCGGGGCATGCGACCGGCGGCCTTGCGCTTGTCGGCGATCCACTCGCGGATGCGGTCGGCGATCGGCCGCGCGTCGCGTTCGGCGGCTTGCTCGGGCGTCGGCCCGAGCCCTTCGATGTTGACCAGCTTTCCGACCTTCTGGGGGTAAAGTCCTGCAAACCTTGTGGCGATGTTGCCACCGAGCGAGTGGGCGATGATCGAGACCTGCTCGTACCCGAGCGAGTGGACGAGCTGGGCGAAGTCGTAAACGAAGGCGTTCATCGAGTAGTCGCCATCGGGCGACCACGCGCTGTCGCCGTGGCCGCGCAAGTCGGCGGCGATCACGTGCCAATCGTCGCGCAGCTCCTGGGCGACCCAGTCCCAGCTGCGGCAATGATCGCGCCCGCCGTGCTGGAGGATCAGCGGCGGCGCCTCGGGATTGCCCCAGTCGACATAATGCAGCCGCAGCCGCTGCGAGATGAAGCTGTTCGAGGTCGGGCCAGGGAGCGGGGTTGTCGAGCGCATCGCGGGGCGGAATGCGCGCAGCCGCCGGGCGCGTCAACGCCGCGGCGGTCCGCAACGTTATCGCCGGCGCGACTGGCGTTCGCCCCATCTACACCGTATGGCGCCGCGCCATGGCGACTCATCATACCAGCAGACTTCTGATCATCGGCTCCGGTCCCGCCGGCTTTTCGGCGGCGATCTACGGCGCGCGCGCCGGTCTGAAGCCGATCGTCGTCCAGGGGCTGCAGCCCGGCGGGCAGCTGACCATCACCACCGATGTCGAGAATTATCCCGGATTTCGCGATGTCATCCAGGGCCCGTGGCTGATGGAGGAGATGCAGGCCCAGGCCGAGCACGTCGGGACGCGGGTGATGTGGGATACGATCGTCTCGGTCGACCTCTCCGGCTCGCCGTTCCGCGCCATCGGCGACAGCGGCGACATTTATGAAGGTGAAGCGCTGGTCATTGCCACCGGGGCCCAGGCGAAGTGGCTGGGAGTTCCCGGGGAACACGAGCTCGGCGGAAAAGGCGTTTCCGCTTGCGCGACTTGTGACGGGTTCTTCTACCGCGGCAAGAAAGTCGTGGTGATCGGCGGCGGCAACACCGCGGTCGAGGAAGCGCTCTACCTCACAAACCACAGCTCCGACGTAACCCTGATCCATCGCCGCGATTCGCTGCGTTCGGAGAAGATCCTGCAGCAGCGCCTGTTCGCCCATCCCAACATCACGGTGATGTGGAACAAGAAAGTCGAGAAGTTCCTCGGCGATCCGCAGGCGGGCGGCCTGACCGGACTCCTGCTCAGGGACACCATCTCGGGTGAGGCTTACGACATCCTCACCGAGGGGGCCTTCGTGGCGATCGGTCATGCCCCGGCGACCGAGCTGTTCAAGGACCAGCTCGAGCTCGACGAAGGCGGCTACATCGTGGTCGAGCCGGGGACGCCGAAGACGGCGATTCCCGGGGTGTTCGCCTGCGGCGACGTGATGGACCAGGTCTACCGTCAGGCGGTGACGGCAGCAGGGACCGGCTGCATGGCCGCGCTCGATGCCGAACGCTGGATCGCCGAGCGCGAATTCAAGCAGCACCAGGCGCTGGCGGCGGAGTAAACGGGAGCTCCTGGCTTTCCGCCAGCACGCCAAGCACTTCGCGGGCAAGCCATTCCTGCGCATTCGGCTCGACGAAGCTATGCGACGCGCCAGCGCAGATGCGGATTCGCGGGTCCTTACGGTTCCACTTGCCGAGGAACGCCTGAGCGGTGCGGTCGCGCTCGGCGAGAAGAATTCTCACGATTCCGGTGAATTCCCCGATTCCGCGGAGATACTCCTGAACGAGCGTGTTTTTGCCTGGCCTGGTTGGTGCAAGCGCCGCAGCGATTGCCGGGGCAATCGCTCTGAACTTCACCCTGCCACTGAGAAGTCGCATGAGCGCGGTCTTGCTGGCCAGGCGCTGACGATAATGCGCCCAGATCACTTCCGGCGGGTCACGC
>JAEKKO010000121.1 GCA_019510335.1 Novosphingobium sp.
GCTGGGCCCGCCACGGAGTGATCATCGAGGTCGCTTCTTTAGAAGAAGCGCCCGCCCTCGCCAACGCGCTCGCCGCGGAGCACGTCGAGCTGGCGGTCGACGATCCGGAACCGCTGTTCGCGGCGATCCACCACGCTGGTTCGGTGTTCCTCGGCCGCCATACGCCCGAGGCGATCGGCGACTACGTTGCGGGGCCGAACCACGTGCTCCCCACCGGCCGCCGCGCCCGTTTCGCTTCGGGGCTGTCGGTGCTCGATTTCATGAAACGGACCAGCTTCATCCAGCTCGACCCGAAAGCGCTCGCCGCGATCGGCCCCGCGGCGGTGGCGCTCGCCGATGCCGAGGGGCTCCCTGCCCACGGCCGCTCGGTCGCAGTGAGGCTCGGCCAGTGAGACTCGGGCAATGAGCCGCGCACGCACCGGTAATTCGCGCCAGGCACGCGCCGCAGCGCGGCTCGCCGCTGTCCAGGCGCTGTACCAGCACGAGATGGAAGCGACCCTGCTCGCCCGGCTGCTCGACGAGTTTCACCGCCACCGCCTCGGCGCCGAGATCGACGAAACGCACTACGCTGAGGCCGAAGTGGCGTTCTTCGACGACCTCGTCAAAGGCGTGCTCGCCCGCCGCGATGAGATCGATGGCTTGCTTGCCGGCAAGCTCGCGCAAGGGTGGAGGATCGAGCGGCTCGACAAGACCATGCTCCAGATCCTCCGCGCCGGCACGTATGAGCTGCTCGCCCGCGCCGACGTGCCCACCGGCACGGCGATCAGCGAGTACGTCGATGTCGCCCACGCGTTCTTCGACCCGCCCGAGGCGAAGTTCGTCAACGGCGTGCTCGATGCGGTGGCCAAGGCAGTGCGGTGACGGCCGCCCGTCAGCCCGGGATGGGATAGCAGGATCGGGCCCGCATGACCTCCGAGCTTTCATTCATCGCCGCCCTGCGCCGGATTGCCATGCACCCCGCGGCGCGCGGCCTGGCGGACGATGCGGCCGTGCTCTCACTCGGCGGCGAGGCGCTGGTTCTGACGCATGACGTGCTCGTCGAAGGCGTTCACTATCTCGCCAGCCAGGACCCGGCCGACGTCGCGTGGAAACTGGTGGCGACGAACATGTCCGACCTCGCGGCCAAGGGCGCGGAGCCGATCGGAGTGCTCCTCGGCTACACACTGCAAAGAGACGACGACGAGCGGTTTCTGGCGGGCTTGGCCGAAGCTCTCGCGCATTACCGTGCACCACTGCTCGGCGGCGACACTGTTTCTGGCGCTCCGGCGCAAGTCCTCGGGCTCACCGCGATCGGTCGCGCAACGTATCGCCCGGTGCCCTCGCGTAGCGGTGCGCGCATCGGCGATGCACTCTATGTCAGCGGGCCCTTGGGCGCGGCGATGCTCGGGTACGAGGCGCTTCGGGACGGCGCCGGCGATACCCTAGCCTACCGCCGCCCGCGCGCGTTGCTCGGCGAAGGACGGGCGTTGGCGCCGCTGGTCAGCGCGATGATGGACGTTTCGGACGGGCTCTTGCTCGACGCCGCCCGGCTGGCCCACGCCAGCGACGTCACGCTGGCGATCGAAAGCAGCACCGTGCCGATCACCACGCCCGAGCCGCGCCGGTACGAGGCTTTGCGATGGGGCGACGATTACCAGCTGCTGTTCACGGCTCCGGCGTCAGCCGCGCTGCCGGTGAAGGCCCATCGGATCGGCGAAGTCCTCGCGCCCGGTCCCGCCCCGCTCCTGCTCGATGGCGCGCCACTTAGCGAAGCCGACGGCCTCGGCTACGAACACCGGTAACCCGCCTGCTAAAGCGGCGAAACGTCAACCCCGCGCGCAGCCAGGATCGGCTTCAATGCGTGGTAGGCCGGTCTCGTCCGGTGGTTGGGGATCGCCGGATAAAGGTGATGGACAATGTGCGTCTCCATCCCCATCGACAGCACGTGGCCGAGCCGGCTTTTGAACACGTTGGTATTCTCATAGCGGCCGCGGCGGCCCTCGCGCGGGTGGTGCGGCGCCCAGCTCAGGTAGAAGCGAATGTAGCTAAGCCCGATGTGACGCGGCAGCCACCAGAGCGCCGCCGCGGCGACGGCGTGGCCGGTCCACGCCATCGTGAACAGCACGGCCATGAACAGCAGTTGCAGCGCCACGGTTTCCTTGAGCGCGCGGGCCGCCGCGGGCGTGCCCATGTCGGCGAGGATGCGCTTGTAGTGGTGGATCGAGCCATCGACCCCCGGCTGGCGATTGTACCAGGTCTTGTACCACGCGGCCCACATGTTCGGGGCTTCGTCGGTGTAGTCGGGATCCCTCTCGGGATCGTTGCAGTGATAGTGGTGCTCGAGGTGCATCAGGCGCGCCATGCTGAACGGGAACACGATCGGGATCGTCGAGACTTGCCCGACCGCCTCGTTGAGCCAGCGCCGCGGCTCGCCGGCCCGCCCGATGTTCGAGTGCATCGCCTCATGGCTGGTGACGTAGCCGCCGACGGCGAAAACCGTCGACAACACGAACGCCAACGGGAGGTTGAGCACACCCAGGATTGCCAGCGGGAAGAACGACAGCCACACCGCAAAGCAGCCGAACGCTGCGAGCGCGTACGGCCACATCCGCCCGCCGATGAACTGGCGAGCGATCGCCAGCTCCTCCTTGCGCAGATCGCGGCGGGTGTAACGGTCAAGACCATCGGGCCCGAGCGGCAGCGCCGGCCGATCGCCGGCGTGAGGCGGCGCGCCGATGTCGCGGCGCAGCAACAAACTTTCGGCGCTCTCCTCCGTCGCCATCAGAGCCACCGTCCGCGCACGTTCGCGATGAGGCCCCAGCCCCCACCGAGCAGCAGGCCAAACGCAATCGGGCTGATGCCGCCGGGCAGTTTCATCCCCCAGGCTTGCACCACCTGCGCGATAAGCGGCGCGATGAAGCCGATCCCGAACAGGAACGGCATGATCGCCAGTAGCTTCTGAAGGGCCCCCGACACGACGTTAACTTCGCATAAACCACGCGCTGCCGCAAGGAACCGGGGTTTCCAAGCTGTGAGACGATTGTCCCGAAACATTGCGCGGGCCGCGGCGTGCGAGGGGTTGCGCGCCGCGAAGGCTCGCCTATAGGCCGTCGACTGCCTACGGTCCCGCTTCGACGGGACCTTTTACTATGCGCAACCAAACAGGGGGAGAGCGCACGTGAATCTCGTCGCAATCGCGATTATTTTCGGCCTGGTGGCCGTGCTCTACGGCATCTTCACTAGCAATCAGGTGCTACGGGCTTCGCCGGGCAATGCCCGCATGCAGGAGATTGCGGCGGCCATTCAAGAGGGCGCTTCGGCCTACCTGCGCCGTCAGTACAGCACGATCGCGATCGTAGGCGTGGTAGTGGCGGTGCTCGTCTGGCTCTTCCTCGATCACCACGGCGCGCCGATTTCCGCGGCCGGCTTCGTGCTCGGCTCCATTCTCTCGGGCGCCGCCGGGTTCATCGGCATGAACATCTCGGTTCGCGCCAACTTGCGCACCGCCGCTGCCGCCCAGAAGAGCCTGCAGGCTGGCCTGACGCTGGCGTTCCGCGCCGGCGCCATCACCGGGATGCTGGTGGCGGGCCTAGCGCTGCTCGCGATCTCGGTGTTCTTCTGGTACCTCACCGGACCGGCCGGGTTCGACCCCGCCGGCGCCGACCGCACCGTCGTCCGCGCGCTCGTCTCGCTGGCCTTCGGCGCCTCGCTGATCTCGATCTTCGCGCGTCTCGGCGGCGGCATCTTCACCAAGGCGGCCGACGTCGGCGCCGACCTCGTCGGCAAGGTCGAGGCCGGCATCCCCGAGGACGACCCGCGCAACCCGGCGGTGATCGCCGACAACGTTGGCGACAACGTCGGCGATTGCGCCGGCATGGCTGCCGACTTGTTCGAGACTTACGTCGTCACCGTCGGTGCGACGATGGTGCTCACCGCGCTGCTGCTCAAAGGCATCGGACCGCTGCTGATGCCGCTGATGAGCCTGCCGCTGCTGATCGGCGGAGTGTGCATCGTCACCTCGATCATCGGCACCTACTTCGTCCGCCTCGGCGGCGGCACCAACATCATGGGCGCCATGTACAAGGGCTTCCTGGTGACGGCCATCCTCTCGATCCCGGCGATCTGGTTCGCGATCAACTACGCTCTGGGCGATATGAACACAGTGCTCGGCGGCAACGCGGCGATCGGAACGTTCACCGGCAAGACCTTGTTCTTCTGCTCGCTGGTCGGGCTGGCGATCACGGCTTTGATCATCTGGATCACCGAGTATTACACCGGGACCAATTTTCGTCCGGTCCGCTCGATCGCCAAGGCGAGCGTCACCGGCCACGGCACCAACGTCATCCAAGGACTCGCCGTCAGCCTCGAGGCGACCGCCCTGCCGACCCTGGTGATCTGCGCCGGCATCATCGTCGCCTACCAGCTCGCCGGCCTGATCGGCATCGCCTACGCCGCCACGTCGATGCTCGCGCTGGCCGGCATGGTGGTCGCGCTCGACGCCTACGGCCCCGTCACCGACAACGCCGGCGGCATCGCCGAGATGGCCGGGCTCGACGACGCGGTCCGCTTGAAGACCGATGCGCTGGATGCGGTCGGCAACACCACCAAGGCAGTGACCAAGGGCTACGCGATCGGATCGGCCGGCCTCGCCGCGCTGGTTCTGTTCGCCGCCTACACCACCGACTTGCGCGAGTTCTTCCCCGGGCTGAAGGTCGATTTCAGCCTCGAGAACCCGTACGTGATCGTCGGCCTGCTGCTCGGGGCGCTGCTCCCGTACCTGTTCGGGGCGATGGGCATGACCGCCGTCGGCCGCGCCGCCGGCGACGTCGTGATCGACGTACGCGAGCAGTTCGCGTCGAACCCGGGGATCATGGCCGGCACCAGCAAGCCCGACTATGCCCGCACCGTCGACATGGTCACAAAGGCGGCGATCAAGGAGATGATCATCCCCTCGCTGCTGCCGGTGCTCTCGCCGATCGCGGTGTTCTACATCATCAGCGCCGTCGCCGGCAGCCGCGCCGCCGGATTCGCGGCGCTCGGCGCGATGCTCCTCGGGGTCATCGTCAGCGGCTTGTTCGTGGCGATCTCGATGACCTCGGGCGGCGGCGCGTGGGACAACGCCAAGAAGTACATCGAGGACGGCAACCTCGGCGGCAAGGGCTCCGAGGCGCACAAGGCCGCGGTGACCGGCGACACGGTCGGCGATCCGTACAAGGACACCGCCGGCCCGGCGGTCAACCCGATGATCAAGATCACCAACATCGTCGCCCTGCTGCTGCTCTCGGCCCTCGCCGCGCACGCGGTTTGACGTCGAGCAACTTACCGAAACCTCAACCCCGTCCGGAGCGATCCGGGCGGGGTTTTGCTTTGGTCCAGCGCGCGGCTTGCTCAGGTCGCCGCAGCGGCGGCAGATCGCCCCCGCTGCGTTGACGGCCGCCGAGCGGGTCGGCAAAGCCGCACGATGAGCCATGACCCCGAAGCGCGCCGTCTCGTCGACGAACTGTGCGACCTGCTTCGGGTCGCCCCGGCCGGCGACGACCGCTTCGTCGGCGCCCGCACCCCGTTGGGGGCGGGCACCGGCACCGGGCGCGTGTTCGGCGGGCTGGTGATCGGCCAAGCCTTGGCCGCGGCCGAGCAGACGGTCGACGAGGACCGTCCCGCGCATTCGCTTCACGCCTACTTCCTCCGCGCTGGCGACGACACCCGGCCGATCGACTACGCCGTCATGCGCGATCTCGACGGGCGCAGCTTCTCCAACCGGCGGACCGTTGCCAGCCAGGGCGAAAAGCCGATCCTGAGCCTGACCGCCTCGTTCATGCGACGCGCCGACGGGTTCCGCCACCAAGACCCGATGCCGGAAGTGCCGGGACCGGAAGGGCTCGCCTCGAACGAGGAGTTGCGCCGCACTTGGCTCGACAAGCTCCCGCCCGAGCGCCGGCAGGCATTCGGCGCACGCCGGCCGATCGAGCAGCGCTCGATCGAAGAGAAGTCGTGGATGACCGGAACCGCGATGCCGCCGGTCAGCCACACCTGGTTCCGCGCCATCGCGCCGCTCGGCGACGACCCGCGCCTGCACCGGGCCGTCCTTGCCTATGCGAGCGACTTCACCTTGCTCGCCACGGCCACGCTGCCACATGGGATCAGCTGGATGAAGCAGCAGATCCGCGAAGCCAGCCTCGACCACGCTGTGTGGTTCCATGACGACTTCCGCGCCGACGAGTGGCTGCTCTATGTCGCCCGCAGCGGCTGGGCCGGCCGCGCCCGCGGCTTCGTCACCGGCCAGATCTTCGCGCCGGACGGCCGCCTGGTCGCGAGCGTGGCGCAAGAAGGCATGCTGCGGCTGGTGGAGCAGTCGCCAGCCTAGATGTAGCGTCCACCGTTGACCCGTGACCTGGCCGGTGACGTAGCCGGGTTCGTCGGTGAACAGCCACGCGGCGGTGGTCAACGCGCCCGAGCCAAGATCGCATCAGCGTTGGCGCAACGGTTGCGGCTGCGGGAAATTTGGCACCCCACTGAACCGGGCGCAGTTCGACTCGTTTTCGTGAGATCGGCAGCGGCGCGACTGTCGCCGCCGCGACCGACGCAGGAGCATCGACAATGGCCGGACAAGTTTCAGGCAAGCGCGGCAGCGGCAGCGACAAGTCGCCCGCTCCCAAGAAAGCTGGCGACAGCGCGCGGAAGGCGCAGGAATGGGGCGGAGGCTCGAAGGGGGCAATGGGGCGGTCACGGCAGCCGACCGAATAAATGAGAACAGCAGCGCCAAGGGCCGGTGAAATCGCCCGAATGGTGTCACTTGAGATCGAAGCGGATGCGGACCCAGGCGCCGATCAGCGGCCGGCCTTCGATGCGCGGGGGGCGGACGAGGAACTGCCACGACGCCTGGCGCAACCCGCGCGCCAGGCCCGATCCAGGGCGCGAATCCTGCAGCTCCTGACAATTGTCGACGTGGAAGTTCTCGATCGTCCGGCACGCCACCATCGCCCAGTCGCCCTGGTGGGCCCCGGCAGGCATGTAAGTGACCAGCTCGGCATCGGTCGGCTCGCGGTACCATTCGGCATTATAGAGCCGCGCCCCGCCGGGCCCCTCGCCGGGGCCATACGCGGTCTTGCTGTCCTTGCCCTCGCCGGCGTCTCCGCTGCCGGGTCCGTGCCGCGGCATCTTGCCGATGTCCGACGCCGCCAACTCCTCCTTCGACAGATTGATCATCGGAAACGGAAGCGTCGGCACCTTCACCACGGGCGTAGGCTTCGGCATCGTAGCGCGAGCCGGTGCCGCGAGCGTGGGTCGCTCCGTCACTGGCTTGTGGGCGGTGGCGCGAAGGTGCTTCTCGGCAGGCGCCACGGGGGGTGACAAGTCGAAGGCGACGAGCCGCGGCCCGTCCGGAACCAATATTGGCAGGTTGCCCGTCATCGTCACGAGAACCAGGATCATCAGCGCGGTCACGGCCAGCGAGGCGGCGACGGCCGGCGCCCGTGTTCGGCCGGAGGCGCGATAGCCTTGTGGGCGGCCGAGCGGCTCGAATGGGGTCTGCCCTGATTGCACCTGCCCCGCCCTTCCCGCGGCCAATGCCGCGCCGCGTCCGCCGCCGCCTTTCATCGGCGAAGTTGAACCGCGGCTGACGACCGCCACGGCCGCGGCCACTTACGTCTGTTTCCGAAAATCGGGCTGGCCGTCGTTGGAGAGGAGCGCGGCGATCCACCTGGTACTGTCGAACTGCGCGAAGATCATCAACAGGATTAGCGTAAGCGGCACCGCCAAAAACGCTCCGGGAATCCCCCAAAGCAGCGCCCAGAACGCCAGCGAGAGGATCGTCGCCACCGGGTCGATGTTCTGCATGTCCGCCTGCATCCGCGGGTAGATGAAGTTGCCGACGACGAACGCCGCAAGCTGAATCACCACGAAGATCGCGATCGCCTGCCCCGTCGATGGAAACTGCAGCAGCGCAAAGAGGGCGGGAGCAATCGAGCCGACTGTCACGCCGATGCTGGGAATGAAAGTCAGCAGGAAGAAAACCGCGGTCCAGAACAGCGCATTGTCGAGCCCGACGGTGAGCATGACGGCGGCCGCGGCGGCCGTTTTCATCGCGCCCGTGACCGTCTGTACCCACAGATACGTGCGGATGTCGGCCGCAATCCTTGCAAACAGGCTCATCGGCAGTCCGGGCCCGCGGGATGAGCCGGCAAGACGATCGAACTTTTGCCAGATGCGGTGCCGCCCCGCGAGCATGAATCCGAAAAAGACGACCACGAGAAACGAAGTGCCCCCTAGTCCGTGGACGGCGGCCAAGATGATCCCGACGATCTGCTGCGCCGTCACGTCTCCGACCAGCGACTTGATGTGCAGCGGCTGATGAAGCCGCAGTGCCCTCCCGGATTCCTGGACGAGGAGGTCGAGCCGATCGACCAGCGCTGGTCCTTGCTGGACGACCCCGACCGCGCCCTGCCCGAGCACGAAAATGCCCGTGCCGGCCGCGGTGATCACCACCAGCCCGGCGAGACCCGAGACGAGCCAGGTGGGAGCCTCGGGCCAGCGCCGGCGGATGGTGGTGATCAGGGCGTCGACCAGCACGACCAGCACGAAGGCGATCACGAACGGCACGACAATGCTGCGCAAGTAATACAGCATGGCCAACGCCGCGGCGCTGCCCGTTACGACGAGCGCCACGCTGGTGAGGCGCACCGTCACAGGGCTGCTATCGGCCAGTTGGCGTGACTCGGAACAATGCCGGCAACTGCCGATCCAGGTTAGCGATGCGGCGGAACCTGTTCATCGATCCTCCCCGACTAATCCGCTCGCGCGTGCCGGACATGCGCCAGCTTATCGGCAACCCGCAGTATTAGCCACCCGCTCAGGCTTAACCGTTCGGATGGTAGAAATCATACACCGCCTGGGCCACAGCGGCGCTGACACCGGGCGCGCGTTGCAAGTCGTCGAGGGACGCCGCCCGGACCTTCCCGGCGGTGCCGAAGTGCAGCAGCAGCGCGCGCTTGCGGGCCGGCCCAATGCCCGGAATCTCGTCGAGCGGGCTGGCGGTAATCGCGCGGCTGCGTTTCGCGCGATGGGCGCCGATCGCGAAGCGGTGAGCCTCGTCGCGCAGCCGCTGGAGGTAGAACAGCACCGGCGAATTCACCGGCAGGGTCTTTTCGCGCCCGTCGGGGAAGTGGAACACCTCGCGTCCGGCGTTGCGGTCCGGCCCCTTCGACACGCCGATCAGCGGCAGGTCCTCGATCCCGGCCTCCTCCAGCGCCTCGCGCACCGCCGAAAGCTGTCCTTTGCCGCCGTCGACCAGCACGAGGTCCGGCCAGGTGCCCGACTGCCGGTCTGGGTCCTCGGTCTGGGCCCGGCCGAAGCGCCGCGAAAACACCTCGCGCATCATCGCGAAATCGTCCCCGGGCGCGGTCTCGGTCCGCTTAATGTTGAACTTGCGGTACTGGCCTTTGATGAACCCCTCGGGACCGGCCACGATCATCGCGCCGAGCGCGTTGGTCCCCTGGATGTGGCTGTTGTCATAGACCTCGATCCGCTGCGGCGGCTCCGGTAGCTCGAGGAACTCGGCGACTTCGCGCAGGACCTTGGCCTTGGTGCCACTCTCGGCCTGCCGCCGCTCGAGCGCCTCGACGGCATTGCGTTCGGCCTGCTGGACCAGCCGGCGGCGGTCGCCACGCTGCGGGACCGAGATCTCGACCTTGCCGCCCGCTGCCACCGCTAGCGCTTCCGTGAGCAGCTCGGCCTCGGGCAGCTCGCGATCGACGAGGATGCACCGTGCCGGCGGCACTTCTTCGTAAAACTGGGCGAGGAAGCTGGTCAGCACTTCTTCCTCGCTGAGGCCTTCGGTATGGGCGGGGAAGAACGCGCGGTGACCCCAGTTCTGCCCGCCGCGGATGAAGAACGCCTGGACGGCGATCTGCCCACCCTTCGCTGCCATCGCGAACACGTCGGCGTTGGCCACGCCTTGGGCGTTGATCGCCTGGCTGCCCTGGATGAACGTCGCCGCGCGCAGGCGGTCGCGGAGCATGGCCGCGCGTTCAAAATCGAGCGCTTCAGCGGCCTCGGCCATCTGCTCCTCGATCTTCTTCTGGACCGCGCCCGACTTGCCGCCGAGGAAGTCCTTCGCTTCCTGGACCAGCTCGGCGTAGGCGGCCTTGTCGACCCGCCCCACGCATGGCGCCGAGCAGCGCTTGATCTGGTAGAGCAGGCACGGCCGGTCGCGCCGGCTGAAGAATCCGTCGTTGCACGAGCGGAGCAGGAACAGCTTCTGCAATGCATTGATCGTGGTGTTGACCGAACCGGCGCTGGCGAATGGGCCATAGTAGTTGCCTTTCGCCTTGCGCGCGCCGCGGTGCTTCATGATCCGGGGAAAATCGTGATCCGAGCGCAGCAGGATGAACGGGAAGCTCTTATCGTCGCGCAGCAGCACGTTGTATGGCGGCCGATAGCGCTTGATCAGCTGCGCTTCGAGCAGCAGCGCCTCGGCTTCGGAATTGGTGGTGACGATCGTCAGGCTGCGGGTCTGGCTGACCATCCGCCGCAGCCGGTTCGACAGGCGCTCGACCTGGCAGTAATTGGCGACGCGGTTCTTCAGCACCCGGGCCTTGCCGATATAGAGCACGTCGCCACGCGCGTCGTGCATCCGATAGACGCCGGGCTTGGGCTTCAGCGTGCGCACGACTTCGCGGATAGCGGCGACGCCGGCGTCGATGTCCGGCTGGTCGGACCCGCGAACGGCGTACGTCGCCCGCTCCTCGGCGAAGCGATCGGCGTTCTCGGGATGCGGCGGGCGGCCGGCGGCGGACATTCCGGCGAGATAGGCAATCGCGGCCGAAATGGGGAGAGACTATCCTCCCCGGCGACGGCGGACTATGCATGTAGAACATGCCGT
Source organism: Novosphingobium sp. (assembly GCA_019510335.1). Taxonomy (GTDB): domain Bacteria; phylum Pseudomonadota; class Alphaproteobacteria; order Sphingomonadales; family Sphingomonadaceae; genus Novosphingobium. Next base: position 10,859 of record JAEKKO010000121.1, read on the forward strand.
GACGCGGGAAATCGAACTCAAGCTGGTAGTGGCGCCCGAAGCGGCCGATGCGCTCGCCGCCTCGCAACTGCTCGGCCGGTGCACTGCGGACGTGGTGCTGAGCGCAGTCTATTTCGACACGCCCGACCACAAGCTGCGGCGCAATGGCCTCTCGCTACGCATTCGCGGCGAGAACGGGCGGCAGATTCAGGCGGTGAAGGCGACCGACACGGCCGCGGCGGGACTGTTCTCGCGCGCCGAATGGGAGCGCGAGGTCGAGAGCAATCGGCCAGAGCCGGACCCGCGCGCACCGCTTGCCGACTTGCTCGGCGGCGACGCCAGCGAGCTCGCCGAGCAATTTCGCGTGATCGTCAATCGCCGCAACTTCGCCGCGACCGACGGCAACGCCTGGTTCGACGCTGCTATCGATTTCGGCGAAATCACCGTCGACGGGCGCTTCGGGGCGTTCTGTGAGGTCGAGCTGGAGTTGAAGTCCGGCGAACCCGCCGCTCTGTTCCGCCTTGCCCGGCGCATCGGCGCGCAAGCGCCCGCGCGGATCGGCGTGCTCTCGAAAGCCGAACGCGGCTACCGCCTGCTCGGGCCGATCCTCGCCGCGGAAAAGGCCGAGAAACTGCGTCTCGACCCGTGCATGAGCGTCGTCGATGGGTTTGCGGCGGTCGTTCACGCCTGCCTCAAGCAGTATCGCCTGAACGAGACGATTGCGCTCGAGCGACGCTGCCCGGCGGCGGTGCATCAGGCGCGCGTGGCGGTGCGGCGACTGCGCACGGCGCTTTCGATTTTCCGACCGCTGCTGCGCTGCGACGGAATGTCGCGGGAACTGAACACGCGCTTGCGCGACCTCGCGCGTGAATTCGGCAAGGTGCGCGACCTCGACATCCTGATTGCTCACCCCACGTCCGCCCC
>JAEKKO010000122.1 GCA_019510335.1 Novosphingobium sp.
GGCCCGGCACCGATGACGAGGACGTCGTAGTCGTAACTCTGCTCAGGCATGGGGCCTCCGTGGCTCGCGCGATCTTGGCCTCACAAATCGATCAGCACCCGCGTCGGGTCCTCGATCGCCTCCTTGATGATCTTCAAGGCCGTCACCGCCTCGCGGCCGTCGATCAGCCGGTGATCGTAGCTCAGGGCGATGTACATCATTGGGCGGACGACGACCGCGCCGTCGCGGACCACCGGGCGGTCCTCGATCCGGTGGAGGCCGAGCACCGCCGATTGCGGCGGGTTGATGATCGGGGTCGACATCAGGCTGCCGAACACGCCGCCGTTGGAGATGGTGAATGTTCCTCCCTTCATGTCCTCGAGCGTCAGGGTGCCGTCGCGGGCGCGCTTGCCGAAGCCCGCGATCGCCTTCTCGATTCCGGCGAACGACAGCCGGTCGGCATCGCGGACCACCGGCACGACCAGCCCGTTCGGCGCCGAGACCGCAACCGAGATGTCGACGTACTCGTGGTAGACGATCTCCTCGCCCTCGATCCGCGCATTGACCGAGGGGACGTCCTTCAGCGCGAGGCATGCCGCCTTGGCGAAGAAGCCCATGAAGCCGAGCCGGACCCCGTGCTTCTTCTCGAACGAATCCCGGTACTTGTCGCGCGCGGCGATGACCGCGGACATGTCGCAGTCATTGAACGTGGTCAGCAGCGCGGCGGTGTCCTGCGCTTCCTTGAGGCGACGCGCGACCGTCTGGCGCAGGCGAGTCATCCGCACCCGCTCTTCGCGCCGCTCGCCGGTGGGCGTACGCGCTTCGGCCGATGGGGCAGGGGCGGCGGGTTCGGGCGCGGGGGAGGGCGCCGGCGCCTGCTTGGCCTGGGCCGCGGCGAGCACGTCTTCCTTGGTCAGCCGGCCATCCTTGCCGGTGCCCTTGACCTTGGCTGGGTCGATCCCATGCTCGAGTACCGCGCGACGCACAGCGGGGGAGAGCACCGTGTTCTCGGCGCCTTCCGCCGGCGCGGCAGGGGGAGCTCCCGCCGGAGCAAGCGTGTCGGAGGCCGGCGGGATCGGCTCTTTCGTCCGTGCCGCGACCATTTCGCTTTCGCCGGGCGGCACGTCGTCCTCGATCGTCGCGATCACGGCGCCGACCCCGACGGTGTCGCCGACCTTGACCAGCTGCGGCCCCAGCACGCCCGAAACTGGCGCGTTGACCTCGACCGCGACCTTGTCGGTCTCGAGGCTGGCGATCGGCTCGTCGACCGTCACGGCCTGGCCTGGCTGCTTGAGCCACTCGCCGATCGTCGCCTCGGCGACGGATTCGCCGAGTGTGGGAACTTTCACTTCAGCGGACATGATTGCTCCTCAGCCATTCTTCCGGCGGCGGATCTCGGAACGGACCGACAGCCCCAGTGCATCGGCGACGAGCGCGCCCTGTTCGCTCTGGTGGCGGCTGGCGAGGCCCGTAGCGGGCGAGGCGGAGCGGGCCCGTCCGCAATAGCGCGGCCGCGCCACCGGGCTCTTGGCGGCTCGCAGCGCTTCCTCGATCAGCGGGCCGACGAAGAACCACGCGCCGTTGTTGCGCGGCTCTTCCTGGCACCAGACGACTTCCTCGAGGTTGGTCATCTGCGCCAGGCGGATCGCCAGCGGTTCGCCCGGGAACGGATAAAGCTGCTCGAGCCGGACGACCGAAACGTCGTCGAGCTCGGCCGCATCACGCGCCTCGATCAGGTCGTAGGCAACTTTGCCCGAGCACAGCACGAGCTTGCGGACCTTCTCCTCTGCGATCTCCTTCGGGTCGGAGAAGATCCGCTTGAAGTGGGATTCGCCCTGGAACTCGCGCGCCGCGCTGCGCGCCATCGGATGCCGCAGCAGCGACTTGGGGGTCATGATCACCAGCGGCTTGCGGAACGGCCGCAGCATCTGTCGCCGCAGCACGTGGAAGTAGTTGGCCGGCGAGGTGATGTTGCAGACCTGAATGTTGTCCTGCGCGCACAGCTGGAGGAAGCGCTCGAGTCGGGCCGAGCTGTGCTCGGGCCCCTGGCCTTCGTAGCCGTGGGGCAGCAGCAGGACGAGGCCGTTGGCGCGCAGCCACTTGGCTTCGCCGGCGGCGACGTACTGGTCGATGATGATCTGCGCGCCGTTGGCGAAGTCGCCGAACTGGGCTTCCCACAGCACCAGCGTCTTCGGGTCGGCCATCGCGTAGCCGTACTCGAAGCCGAGCACGCCGTACTCCGACAGCGGGCTGTCGAGCACCTCGAAGCGGCCGTGGGGCAGGCTGGCGAGCGGCACGTACTTGTGCTCGTCGGCCTGGTCGACCCACACCGCGTGACGCTGGCTGAAGGTGCCGCGGCCGGAATCCTGGCCCGAAAGGCGCACCCCGAAGCCTTCGGTGACGAGGCTGCCGAACGCCAGCGCCTCGGCCGTCGCCCAGTCGAACCCGGTGCCATGGGCGAACATCTCGCGCTTGGCGTCGAGCACCCGCCCGAGGGTCTTGTGGATCGTCAGTCCTTCGGGAACCGTGGTCAGCGTCCGCCCGAGGCTGTCGAACAGCCGCGCCTCGATCCCGGTCGGCACGTTGCGCCGCGCGGTTTCGGGGTCGACCGGCTTGTTGAACCCGCTCCAGCGGCCGGCGAACCAGTCGGCCTCATTGGGCTGGTAGCTCTTGGCGGCTTCGAAATGCTCCTCGAGGAGCTCGGTGAAGGTGGCGGCGTTCTCCTCCGCGAACTTCGGGGCGATCATTCCCTGCTCGACCAGCCGCGCGGCGTAGAGCGCGCTGACCGGCGGATGCTGGCGGATCTGCGCGTACATCAGCGGCTGGGTGAAGCTCGGCTCGTCGCCCTCGTTGTGGCCGAAGCGGCGGTAGCACCACATGTCGATGACCACGTCCTTGTCGAACTTCTGGCGGAACTCGACGGCGAGCTTGCAGCAGAACGTGACCGCTTCGGGATCGTCGCCGTTGACGTGGAAGATCGGGGCCTGGACGCCCTTGGCGACGTCCGACGGGTAGGGCGAATTGCGCGCGAAGTTGGGGCTGGTGGTAAAGCCGATCTGGTTGTTGATGATGAAGTGGATGCAGCCGCCGGTGGCGTAGCCGCGGATGCCCTGAAAGCCGAGCGTCTCCCACACGATCCCCTGCCCGGCAAAGGCAGCGTCGCCGTGCAGCAGCACCGGCAGCACCATGTCCTTTTCCTTGAGGTCGTCGAGCATGGTCAGCGTGGCGCGGGTCTTGCCCAGCACGATCGGATCGACGGTCTCGAGGTGCGACGGATTCGGGACCAGGCTCATGTGCACCTTGATCCCGTCGAACTCGCGATCGGTGCTGGTGCCAAGGTGGTACTTGACGTCGCCCGAGCCACCGACGTCATCGGGGTTGGCCGATCCGCCCGAGAACTCGTGGAATATGACCTTGTAGGGTTTGCCCATGACGTTGGCGAGGACGTTGAGCCGGCCGCGGTGGGCCATGCCGAAGACCATCTCGCGCACGCCCATCTGGCCGCCGTACTTGATCACCGATTCGAGCGCCGGGATCATCGACTCGCCGCCGTCGAGACCGAAGCGCTTGGTTCCGACGTACTTCTTGCCGAGGAACTTCTCGTACTGCTCGCCGCGGATCACCGCGCCAAGAATCGCCTTCTTGCCCTCGGGGGTGAACTCGATCGACTTGTCGGCGCCCTCGAAGCGCTCCTGCAGGAACCGCCGCTCCTCGACATCGGCGATGTGCATGTACTCGAGGCCGACCTTGCCGCAGTAGTTGGCGCGCAGGATGTCGACGAGCTCGCGGACCGTCGTCCACTGCAGACCGAGCATTCCGGCCAGGTAGACCTTACGGTCGAGCGCGGCGCCGGTGAAGCCGTGGTACTCGGGGGTGAGGTCGGCCGGAACGTCGTGATGGGTGAGGCCAAGCGGGTCGAGATCGGCCGCAAGATGGCCGCGCACCCGATAGGTGCGGATCAGCAGCATCGCCCGGATTGAATCCCCGACCGCCTGCTCGATCGCCGGACCTTCGGCAGCTGGCGCGCCCTTCGGTGCCGCGGCCTTGATCGCCTCGGCCAGCGCCACCGGATCGAGGGCGCGCGTGAGGTCGTCCTCGGCCGCTGCGTCAACGCGTGGCCAACCGGCGCGCTGCCAGCTCGGCCCGGGCTGCGGGTCGTCGGGGAGGAACTCGTGGCTTTCGCTGCCCATGCTCGTCACCTTTGCGCGCCGGCGGAGCGGCGCCTGTTCACCTCAATGCCGAGCCGACCGGTTCGCTCCCGGCTCAGGCGTACTCCTTGAGCAGCCCGGCCAGCGTCGTGCCGAGCTCGGCCGGCGACGGCGAGACGCGGATGCCCGCGGCTTCCATCGCCGCGATCTTGTCGTCGGCGCCGCCCTGGCCACCCGAGACGATCGCCCCGGCATGGCCCATCCGCCGCCCCGGAGGCGCGGTCCGCCCGGCGATGAACCCGACCATCGGCTTCTTGCGCCCGCGCCTTGCTTCATCCTGAAGGAACTGGGCGGCTTCTTCCTCGGCCGAGCCGCCGATCTCACCGATCATGATGATCGACTTGGTCGCGTCGTCGGCGAGGAACAGCTCGAGCACGTCGATGAAGTTGGTGCCGTTGACCGGATCGCCGCCGATCCCGACCGCGGTGGTTTGGCCGAGCCCGGCCATCGTCGTCTGATGGACGGCTTCGTAGGTGAGGGTGCCCGAACGGGAGACGACCCCGACCGTCCCCTTCTGAAAGATCGCGCCGGGCATGATCCCGATCTTGCACTCGTTGGGGGTCAGCACGCCTGGGCAGTTGGGCCCGATCAGCCGCGAGCCCGAGGCTGACAGCGCGCGCTTGACCCGGACCATGTCGAGCACCGGGATGCCCTCGGTGATCGCGACAATCAGCGCGATCCCGGCGTCGATTGCCTCGAGAATCGCATCGGCCGCGCCGGCCGGTGGGACGTAGATGCACGATGCGCTCGCCCCGGTCGCGGCCTTGGCTTCCTCGACGGTGTCGTACTGCGGCAGGCCGAGGTGGCTGGTGCCACCTTTGCCCGGGGTTACTCCGGCGACCATGTGGGTGCCGTAGTCGAGCGCCGCCTGGGTATGAAAGCTGCCGGTCGCCCCGGTCATCCCCTGGGTGATGACCTTGGTGTTCTTGTCGACGAGGATGCTCATGTGTTTCCCTTCATCGTCCGTCATCCCGGCCTGCGCCGGGGTGACGAGACCTCTGTAACCCGGAATCTAGAACAAGGACTCGAACAGATCGTCCCAGTTCGGGTTCATTTCTTCGATCACCCGCAGCTTCCACAGCCGCTTCCATTCCTTCATCTGCTTATCACGTTGGATGGCCGTTTCTATTCCGCCATGCTGCTCGAACCACACCAGCATCTTGCAGCCATATTTCTTCGTGTAACCCTCGAATGTTTCGTCCTTGTGTTGTGTCACGCGCCTGATGAGATCGCTCGTCACTCCGATGTAGAGCGCACCGTTCCTGCTGCTCGCCATGATGTAGACGAAACCACTCTTCTCCAATCACTTCTCCTGTTCGTCACACCGGCGAAGGCCGGTGCCCAGTCCCTACAAACAAATGTCGCTTCGCGGCTTTATTTTCTCAGGTCTGGGTCCCGGCCTTCGCCGGGATGACGGTTATTGGGAAACCTATGTGAGATTACCGTCGATACCCTTGCACGCCACCAGCAGCTCCTTGACCGCGTCGACGCTGACCTGGAGCCCGGCCCTGGCCTTGTCGTCGAGCGCGATCTCGATCACCTGCTCGACGCCGCCGGCGCCGAGGATCACCGGCACGCCGACGTAAAGGTCGTCGACGCCGTACTGGCCGGTGAGGTGCGCGGCGCAGGGCAGCAGGCGCTTCTGGTCGAACAGGTAGCTTTCGGCCATGGCGATCGCGCTTGCCGCCGGGGCGTAGAACGCCGAGCCGGTCTTGAGCAGCGCGACGATCTCGCCGCCGCCGTTGGCAGTGCGCTTGACGATTGCGTCGATCCGCTCCTGGGTCGACTTGCCCATCTTGATCAGGTCGGGGACGGGGATGCCCTTGACCGTCGAGTACTCGACCACCGGGACCATGGTGTCGCCGTGGCCGCCGAGGACGAAGCTCGAGACGTCGCGCACCGACACTCCGAACTCCTCGGCGAGGAAGGTCGAGAAGCGGGCGGAATCGAGCACCCCGGCCATCCCGACGACCATATTGTGCGGCAGCCCCGAGTATTCACGCAGCGCCCAGACCATCGCGTCGAGCGGGTTGGTGATGCAGATCACGAACGCGCCGGGGGCATGCTGCTTGATCCCCTGGCCGACAGACTGCATCACCTTGAGGTTGATGCCGAGCAGGTCGTCGCGGCTCATCCCCGGCTTGCGCGGCACGCCGGCGGTGACGATGATCACGTCGGCCCCGGCGATGTCGGCATAGTCGTTGGTGCCGGTCAGCTTGACGTCGAAGCCCTCGACCGGGCCGCACTGCTGGAGGTCGAGCGCCTTGCCCTGGGGGATGCCCTCCATGATGTCGAACAGGACGACGTCGCCCAGCTCCTTCTGCGCGGCGAGGTGGGCGAGCGTGCCGCCGATGTTGCCGGCGCCGATCAGCGCAATTTTCCTGCGAGCCTTGGTGGCGGCTTGGGCCGTGGCCATCCCGATGTTGTCCTTGTTCCCTGCTGCGGGCGAGCCAAACGGACGACCGACGGCCTCCCGGTCCCGCATCGTTGGGCCGGCCGTCACGCGAACCGGGGTGCCCTAGGCGCGTGGCCGGAGCATTGCAACCCGCCAAAGCGGCTAAATTTCGCCGCTTCCGCTAATGAGAACTAATCGCAAGAAAGGCCAAGGCCTCTACTTCGGCTTGCGGAAGCGGAACGCGAATTTGTCGGTGTGGCCCTGGATCGCGGGATCGAACACCCGCGCGGTGTGCGGGTCGGCCGGGTTGGCGAGCAAGTCGGAGCGGGCCTCGAGCCGGAACCCGGCGGAGGTCACCTCGGAGATGACCGCGGCCGGATCGATCCGGTGCAAGGTGTTGGTCGCGGTCACGCCGGTGCCCGGCGCGGAATGGTCTTCGATGTAGAACACCCCGCCCGGCTTGAGCGCGGCGAACACCGCGCGGTCGAACGCTACCGGATTGGCGGTCGGGCCGTTGTGGAGGTCGTGGTAGTTCTCGCTGGTCCAGGCGACGTCGACCTTCGTCGGCAGGGTGAAGGTGGTGAGATCGACCGGCACCACCGTCACGTTGGGATATGCGGCGGCGATCGCATTGATCGCGTCGAGCCCTCCAGGCCGCTGGGCCTGGCTTTGGGGGACGATCGCGTAGACGTGACCGGCCGGCCCGACCGCCTTCGCCAGAATACGCGTGAAATAGCCGCGGCCGGGGAGGAACTCGGCCACCGTGTCGCCCGGCTTGACCCCGGCGAAGGCGACGACCTCGGCCGGCTTGCGCAAGGGATCGCGCGGCCGGTCTTCGGCTGGCCGCAGCGGATCGGCGACGGCTGCGGCGATGGCCGGCGGCACCGCCGGTTGGCGCGCCGGCGCGCTCAGTGCGGGGAAGGTCGCGGCAAGGATCAGCGCCAGGCTGGCGATAGCGGCGGAACCGGTCTTCATCGAAGCTCCCCTCTCTGTGTCGGGCATGTGCGCCTAAGACACAGGTGTATGGGGGTGGGGGGCCGGTGAAAAGCCCCGCGATGCGCCGGGCTCAACCGGCGAGGCGGTGGGCGTCGAGCCGTTCGCTCTCCTGGGCGAGGAGGATCGCCGCAAGGTGGTCGGGCACCGGGCGGCTGAAGTAGTAGCCCTGGCCGAGCGTGCACCCGGCCTGGCGCACGGCGTGGACTTGCTCGATCGTCTCCAGCCCCTCGGCGACGATCTCCATCCCCAGGGTCGTGCCCATGCCCGAGACGGCGCGGATGATCGCGTCGCTGGTCTTGCCGACGTTGACCCCCGAGACGAAGCTGCGGTCGACCTTGATCTTCCCGAACGGGTACTTGTTGAGGTAGCTCAGCGACGAATAGCCGGTGCCGAAGTCGTCGAGCGCAAACCGCACCCCGGCGGCGCCAAGGTCGGCCATGAACGTGTCGGTGGTCTGGCTGTGGTCGAGCAGGACGGTCTCGGTGATCTCGAGCTCGAGCCGCGACGGCGGTAGCCGCGCCTCGCGCAGGGCGTTGAGAATGCCTAGCGCTGCGCCGGGTGCGCGGATCTGAAGCGGCGACAGGTTGACGGCGAGGGTGACGTGGTCGGGCCACTGCGCCGCGGCCTTGGCGGCCTGGGCGGTGATCCAGTTGCCGAGCGTGATGATCGCGCCCGATTCCTCGGCGACCGGGATGAACTCGTCGGGGCGCAGCTCGCCCTTCTCCGGGTGGAACCAGCGGACCAGCGCCTCGAATCCGCGGATGTTTCCGGTGGCGAGGTCGACGATCGGCTGGAAGTAGATCGACAGCTCGTCGCGCTGGAGGGCGAGCCGCAGCTCGGCCTCGATCTCCTTGCGGCGGACGAGGTTGCGGGTCATCGACGGGTCGAAGAAGCTGACCTGGTTCCGGCCGTTGACCTTGGCATGATACAGCGCGAGGTCCGCGCTCTGCATCAACGTGTCGAGATCCTCCCCATCCTCGGGAAGGATCGCGATGCCCATCGAGGTGCCGATCTCGAGCCGGTCGTCGTCGATCCGCGTTGGCCGGGCGATCGCTTCGAGCATGTCCTGGGCGATCAGCTCGACCTGGTGGCGGTCCTCGGCCTCGCAGGCGACGATGAACTCGTCGCCGCCGAAGCGGGCGACCGTGGCGCCGGGCGGGGCCTGCTGGCGCAGCCGGGTCGCCACTTCGGCGAGCAGCCGGTCGCCAACCTGGTGACCGAGGGTGTCGTTGACTTCCTTGAACTTGTCGAGGTCGAGCCAGAACAGCGCCAGCTTGTCGCCGTCCTTGACCGCCAGCAGCCGCTCGACCAGGTGGTGGTTGAGCCCGGCGCGGTTGAGCAGCCCGGTGACCACGTCGGTCCGGGCGAGGATCTGCATCTTGTCCGCCAGCAGCGCGCTGGTCTCGGCGGCCACGATCGAGGTGCGCAGGACGCGGAAAGTCTGCAGCGAGATCGCCATCATCGCCGGCAGCACCAGCGCGAGGGTCAAGGCGAGGAAGGTATAGGCAAGATCGTGCTGCCGCGCCGCTGCGCCGATCACCGGGACCAGCGCGAGGAACAACTGGCCGATCGCAATCGCCGGGCGGCCGGCGTTGCGCGCGGCGATGCCCACGCCGTAGGCGATGGCGTTTCCGACCATCAGCGTGATCACCGCGGGGTTGACGTTTAGCGAGATAGCGAGGGCGGCGATCAGCCCGACCAGGAATGAGTAGCTGAACGCCCCGGCCTCGTAGAACAACTCGAGCCTGCGGGCGTCGCCTCCGATCCGGGGCAAGAGCAGGGCCAAGGCGATCCGCACCAACGCGATCATCGAAAGCGCCAGCGCAACCCAGGCGATCGGCGGTTGGTGCGATTCGACCGCGGCGGTGAGGCTGGTGAGGATCCCGCAGACGCCGCCGATCGCCAGGCTCAGCGGCTGTGCGTACAGCGAATCGACGAGCAGCGCCTTGGCGCGGTCGTCGACGGCGTTGGTGCTCAGGAGCACCCGCAGCAAGGCGCGCACGCGGCTGATCAGTCGGTTTCCTTAACCCTCCACGCGCGCTGTATCGGCAACCTGTCACCGATTGCTTAATCAGGCGGTCGCCGGCAGTCGCAAGAAGGGAGAAGGAGGACGCGTCCCGGTGGGACTAGGGCGCCCGTCCGGCGCCGCACGGGCGCCGCCGCGCCGCCACCGCTGCCGCCATCCGGCGGTCGAGTGTGCGGCAGATCTCGAGCCAGCGCTGGTAGCTCTCCCGGTCCCCCGAGAAGAATGCCGCTTCCGCCGCGGCCCGGGCGTGGTCGGCCGCGCCGAGACCGTGCTCGGCGAAATGGCGCAGCGCCGCGCGCAGCAAGGCATCGCGTCCGAGCGCCGCGCCGTTATCGTTGGCGGCATCGTTCGCCGCCGGCGCGGTCAGTACCCGGCTTAGCGCGGCGCCATCCCGGGTGCGCGCGGCGGCGAAACGGATCGTCATGGAAATGCTCCGGGATAGCGGCGACTCGTCGCGGCAATTAGGCGAGGCGCTGCTAAGCGTTGGTATCCGGCTATGGTTGCGCGGCGTTAACCCCGCGCCCGGTCACGTCCCGGGGCGGACGATCCAGCGGCCGCTGTTCTGCCATTCGGGGCGGACGCCGGTCGCTTCGGGCAAGCGGTCACCGCGGTAAAGCGCTTCGCCGCCCCGGCCTTGAAGGTCGGCCGCGTACATCGGCGGAGGCGCGGGCCGGACCGCGGCGAGCCCGCCCGCGGTCGGCGTCACGGCAGCGGTTTGCGCGGTCTTGAGTCCGGCGAGGTAGGCTCGCTGCAGCGCCACTGGATCGGGCGCCGGGGCGGCGTCGGCGGCGGCATCGTGCGGGTGCGGCGCGGCGATCGGCTCGCCGCCGGCATAAGCAAAACGGAAGGTCGCCGGTGCGCCGGCCGGGCCGCCGAAGCGATAGAAGCGATGAGCCCCGATCGTGCCGATGAAGCTCAGCGTGTCGGCCCAGTACGGGTGGACGGCGATCGTGTGGTAATGCGTGGCGAGGCCGACCGGGGCGTAGACGGAACCGGCCAGCGCCTGCCGCGCGACTTCCTCGGCGCGCAGCCAGAAGAAGCGGCTCGGCGCGCGCGCCAGCGCACCGTCGCAGGCGAAGCTGAACTGGCATCCGCTCGACCGTTCCGAGCCCTGGTAGACGACGCCGCATACGGTCTTGGGAAAGCTCGGGTGGGCGACCCGGTTGAGCACCACCTGGGCGACTGCACGCTGGCCAGCGTCGGGCTCGCTCGCCGCCTCGTAGTAGATCGCCGTGGTCAGGCACTCGAGCGCGCGGGTCCGGTCAACCCCGCTGTTGTCGATCCGCAGCGCCCGGGCCGCGGGTCCGGCGAACGGATCGATCCGGGTCGGTGCATCCTCGGCGTCGGAGTGGATGCCGGCGCCGAGCAGCGGCGCGGGCGGATCGGCGGCGAGGTAATAGAACGCCGAGCCGGGGAAGCTCGCGCCGGCTTGCTCGAACGGCATCGGCTCGATTGGCGCGGCGGCGTGGCCGGCGTTGCCGATCTCGAACCGGCCCCAGCCTTGCGGCGTGGCGAATGCCGGGACCGCCACAGCCGCCAGCAGCACCGCGGCGCGCCGGCCGTTGTGGGCGAGGGGCTGCTTGCGCCCAAGCGTCGCCCGCCGCCGTCGGGCGATCCGTGCAGCGAAATCGCGCGGACGCGGCTCGCTAGGTGCGGAACAGGGGCTCATCGCGGCGGCTCGGTTCTCCATGCGCGCTGACGCGCGTAGCTCCGACAGAGCCCGCACGCAGCCGCGGATTCGCCGCCGTGCCGCCGCGGGACAGCCGCGCCAGCTAGCGTAAACTTCCTAAGATCCTCCCTGTCCCGCGCCGGCGGGATGGGGTGTGGTGGAGGCGGCTGTGGCGCGACGCCCGCTACGGAAGTGCGCCTGCTGAGGCGGGGAGCATCACAGCTTGCACCCAGCCCGACACGGGCGTATCGGCGGCGCCACGTCACGGGTTGTCCTTCGGGACCGAAGAGGGAAGCGGGTGCCCCGCGCCGCCGCAAGGCGGACAGGGAACTCCCGCGCTGCCCCCGCAACTGTGACCGGGGAGCGCCTCGCCTCCTAAGCCACTGGCCCTGACGGGCTGGGAAGGCCGGCGAGGGGCGATGATCCGGGAGCCAGGAGACCTGCCCGAGATGGTCGTTCCGCGCGGGGTGTACCGGAATGCAGCGTGGACCGCGTGCCCAGGGCGCGTGGGCCTCTCGCCATGAACGGCATGTCGTTCGTGTCAGGAGGTTTCTCATGAATCTGCGCTATAGTTTTGCTTTCACCATCCTTATGCTTCCACCGTCGGCCCATGCGGAGGCCCCGTCACCGGTTGCCTCGGCAAGCGGTTCCACGATCACGGTCGTCGCCACCGGGAGCGACTTGCGGGTCGACCAGGCCGGGCAGTCGATCAGCGTCATGGGCGCCGACGAGCTCGCCTCGATCCAGGGTCCCGACCTGAGCCGCGCGCTCGAGCGGCTGCCTGGGGTTACGCTGACCCGCAACGGCGGTCTCGGCAGCTTCACCGGCGTGCGGGTGCGCGGCGCCGCTGCCGAGCAGCTGCTGGTGCTGGTCGACGGCGTCCGCGTCGCCGACGTCGCGGCGCCGGGCGGCGGCTATGACTTCGGCAATCTCACGGCCGGCGGGATCGGCAAGATCGAGCTGCTGCGCGGCTCGAACAGCGTGATCTGGGGCTCGGACGCAATCGGCGGCGTGCTAGCCGTCACCACCCGCACCGTGAACGGGATCGAGGCGTCGGCCGAGTACGGCGCCCACGACACGTTCGACGGGCAAGCCAGCGTCGGCCATGTCACCGATCGCTATGAGCTCGGTCTGACCGGCGGCTACACCCGCACCAGCGGGATCAGCCAGGCGGCGAGCGGCACCGAACCCGACGGGTTTCGCCAGTGGCGGATCGCCGGACGCGGCAAGGTGGCCTTGACGGATGGCCTGTCGCTGGTCGCCAACGGCCGCTACGCCGATAGCCGTCTCGACATCGACGGCTATCCGCCGCCGTTCTACGCCTTCGCCGACACCGCCGAATACCAGAAGACCCGCGAGGGCTCGGGCCGGGCCGGGTTCGAATACGATGCCACAGGCCTGACCTTGCGGGGCGGGGTGGCGCTCGCGTCGACAAGGCGGTGGTACTTCGACCCGACGTACGGCACTGCGCCCAACTACAACACCTACGGCCGCAGCATTCGCGCCGATTTCACCGGGCGGGTCCAGCTCCCCTCGCGCTTCGCTGTCGACTTCGGCGCGGACAGTGAATGGAGCAAGTTCTCCGATACTTATGACCCGCAGCGGAAAGCTCGCCTGAGCAGCGGCCACGCTCTGCTCGGCTGGTACGGCGATCGCCTGATGCTCGCCGGCGGTGTGCGGGTCGACGATCACGACCGCTTCGGCACGCACTGGACGTTCGGGGCCAACGGTGCCTACCTCATCGCCGGCGACTGGCGCGTGCGCGCCAGCTACGGCGAGGGCTTCAAGGCTCCGACATTATTCCAGCTCTACTCGAGCTTCGGCAACCAAACCCTTCAACCGGAACGCAGCCGTAGTTACGACGCGGGGATCGAAAAGGGCGACCGCAACTCGGGCCTGCACTTTGCCGCAACCGTGTTCCGCCGCGACAGCCGCGATCTGATCGATTACGTCGCATGCCCCCTCGGCTTTTTCTGCATCCAGAACGGGTTCTATAATCACTATCAAAACGTCGGCCGAGCCCGCGCCGAAGGGGTCGAGCTCGAGGCCGACGCCCGCCCGAGCGACCGGCTGACGCTCCACGCCGCCTACAGCTACGTCAAGGCGAGCGACCTTGCCACCGGGCGCGACCTCGCCCGCCGCCCGCGCAACGCGGTGACAGTCGCCGCCGACTGGCGCTCGCCGCTTCACGACCTGACTATCGGCGCCGACGTGCGGCTGGTCTCCGACAGCTACGACGATCCGGGCAATTTCACCCGGCTCGACGGCTACGCGCTGTTTGGCCTGCGCGCGAGCCTGCCCGTCACACCGGGAATCGAGCTTTATGGCAGCATCGAGAACCTCGCCAACGAGCGCTACCAGACCGCCGCCGGCTACGGCACGTACGGCCGCAGTGCCTATGCCGGCGTGAGGGCGCGGTTCTGAAACGGATCCTCCCCGGCACGGGGAGGGGGACCAGCCGCAGGCTGGTGGAGGGGGGATTCGACTTGGCGCAGCACTTGCCGACTGCCCCGTCCATGCCGCCGTTGCGCGACGCGGTCACCCTCCCCGTGCCGAGGAGGTATTTTTTGGCGCTCCTCCCCCTCATCCTCTCCGCCTGCGCGCCAGCCGAGCGTGCCGCCGCGCCGCACCTCCACCCGACCATCGTCAGCCTCAACCCCTGCACCGACGCGATCCTCGCCGAAGTCGCCGACCCCCGGCAGATCCTCGCGCTGTCCCACTACAGCCGCGATCCGGCGTCGAGCTCGATGGACGTGGCGCTGGCGCGGCGCTTCCCCGCGGTCGGCGACGACATCGAGGAAGTGCTGGCGCTCCGGCCCGACATCGTGGTGGCCGGCAGCTTCGTTCCGCCGCCGACGGCCGCCGCCTACCGCCGGCTCGGCCTGAGGCTCGAGCCGTTCGGGATCGCCGCGAGCGTTGCCGCGAGCGAGGCGCAAGTCCGCCGCATTGCCGCATTGGCCGGTCACCCGGAGCGGGGCGAGGCGCTCGTCGGCCGGATCGAGGCGGCGCTCGGCCGGGCCGCGCCGCCGCCTGGTGCACCGCCGATCCCGACGCTGGTCTGGCAATCGGGCGGGATCGTCCCGGGCGAGGGCACGCTGATCGCCGAGCTGCTGCGCCGTGCCGGCTTCGCCAACTTCGCCGCCGCGCGCGGCCTGCGCCAGGCCGATGTGCTCCCGCTCGAAGCCGTGCTCGCAGCGCCGCCGCGGCTGATCCTTGCCGTCGTCAGCCCCCACAGCGAAGAGGACCGCGCGCTGTCGCATCCGGCGCTGGGCCGGCTTGCATCGACCCGCCGCGCGCGCTTCGATCCGGCGC
>JAEKKO010000123.1 GCA_019510335.1 Novosphingobium sp.
GTCAGCCCTTCCATCGTCGCGTCCTTCGCTGCTTGACCGGCAACGCCGGCCTGCCCATGCCGTTCCGCCATGCAGTTCCTCTCCGATAACGCCGCCGCCGTCCATCCTGCCGTGTGGGCGGCGCTGCGCGCGGCCGACGAGGCCGATGCACCTTACGCTGGCGACGCGCTCAGCCGCAGGCTCGATGGCGCCTTCGCCGAACTGTTCGGGCGCGACTGCACGGTGCTGTGGGTCGCGACCGGCACGGCGGCCAACTGCCTGGCGCTGGCGACGCTCGTCCCGCCCCACGGCGCGGTGATCTGCCACCGCGAGGCGCACATCGAGACCGACGAAGGCGGCGCCCCGGGATTCTACCTGCACGGCGCCAAGCTGATCCTTGCGGACGGGTATGGGGCGAAGCTTACGCCGGGCGAGATCGAGGCGGTGATCGCGCCGATCCGCAAGGACGTCCACCAGGTCCAGCCGCATGCCGTCTCGATCACCCAGGCGAGCGAGTACGGGTGCGTCTATCGGCCCGATGAGCTCGCCGCCGTGGCCGCGACGGCCCGCGCCCATGGGCTTACCCTGCACATGGACGGCGCACGCTTCGCCAACGCGGTCGCGTTCCTCGGCTGCGCCCCGGCCGAAGCAGCCGGCGAGGTGGCCGCGCTGACTTTCGGCTGCGTCAAGAACGGCGCGATGAACGCCGAGGCGCTGGTGTTCTTCGAGCCCGCATTGGCCGATGTCGCCCGCTATCGCCGCAAGCGCGCCGGGCACCTGCAGTCGAAAGGCCGGTTCCTCGCCGCGCAGATCCTGGCGATGCTCGAGAACGAGCTGTGGCTCGAGAACGGGCGCGCCGCCAATGCCGCGGCGCAGGAGCTGGCGACCGCCGCGGGCGGGCGCCTGCTGCACCCGGTCGAGGCCAACGAGCTGTTCCTGCGCGCCACTCCCGATGAGCGCGCCGCGCTGCGGGCGCAGGGGTTCGCCTTCTACGACTGGGGCGGCGATGCAGCGCGGCTGGTGACGGCCTGGAACAACAATCCCGAGCACGTCGCGGCGCTCGCCCGCGCCATCGCCGGGCTGTGACCGCACCGGAAGAGACGGGGGCGCCGCGCGCCGGCACGATCGGCGCGTTCGTGCTGGTGGCGCTGATCTGGGGCTCGACCTGGCTGGTGATCAAGGACCAGATCAGCGCGGTGCCGCCAGGATGGACGGTAACCTGGCGCTTCGCGCTGGCGACAGTCGGGATGTTTGCCTTGGCGCTCGTGCGCGGCGATCCGCTGCGGCTGTCCGGGCAAGCGCAGGCGCTCGCCGCGGCGGTCGGGCTGTGCCAGTTCTTCGCCAACTTCCAGCTGGTCTATCGCGCCGAGATCCACCTCACCTCCGGCCTCGTCGCGGTGCTGTTCGCGCTGCTGCTGGTGCCGAACGCGCTGCTGTCGCGCCTGTTTCTCGGGAGCGCGATCGGCGCGCGCTTCCTCATCGGCTCGGCGGTGGCGATCGCGGGAATCGCCCTACTGCTGGTGAATGAGGCCCGACTCGCCCCCGCTGGCGGTTCGGTCCCGCTGGGCGTCAGCCTGGCGCTGACGGCGCTGCTTTCCGCCTCGATCGCCAACGTCCTGCAAGCAACCGAAGCGGCGCGGCGGCTGCCGGTGGTGCCGCTGATCGCCTGGGCCATGCTGTGGGGCACTCTGGCCAACGCGGCGTTCGCCTGGGCGACCGACGGAGCCCCGCGGCTCGACCCGCGGCCGCAGTACCTTGCCGGGATCGCCTATCTCGGTCTGATCGGCTCGGTGGTGACCTTCCCGCTCTATTTCGGGCTAATCCGGGCGATGGGCGCAGGCCGCGCGGCTTACAACGGGGTCGCCGTGCCGGTGATCGCGATGACGCTGTCGACGCTGTTCGAGCGCTACCGCTGGACGGCTCTGGCGGCGGGCGGGGCGGTGCTGGCGATGACCGGGCTGCTGATCGCGCTATCGGGACGCAAGGATCGCGCATAGCCCCTCGCGGAAACTGGGGTATCGCGGCCGCCAACCGAGCACCCGCGCGGCCTTGCCGTTGGCGACGCGGCGGTTCTCCGCATAGAACGCCAGCGCCGCGGGCGAGAGCTGGGCTTCGGCAAGGCTCAGCAGCGGCGGCGGCGCGCGGCCGAGCATGAGGCACGCTTCCTCGATGACCGCGTTCTGGCTAGCCGGTTCGTCATCGGCGAGGTTGTATGCGCCCGGCGGCGCCTCGAGCGCGGCGAGCACGCCGGCGGCGATGTCCTCGACGTGGACCCGGCTGAACACCTGGCCCGGCAAGGCTATCCGCTGGGCGCGCCCGTCGGCCAAGCGCTCGAACACGCTGCGCCCGGGGCCGTAGATGCCAGGCAGCCGGAACACCCGGGCGCCGAGCGCCAGCCACCGCGCATCAGCTTCGCTCCGCGCGCTGCGGCGGCCGCGGCCGACTGGCGCTGTCTCGTCGACCCAGGCGCCGGCGGTGTCGCCGTAGACTCCCGTCGAGGACAAGTAGCCCAGCCATTTGCCGGCGAGGGCATCGCCATAGGCGGCAAGGACCGGATCGCCGCCACCGTCCGGCGGCACCGACGAGAGGACGTGACTGGCGCGAGCCAGGGCAGCCGTCACCCCACGATCGTCGCTGAAGGCGAGATCGCCGGCGCGGCCGGTCGCCTCGACCGTCCAACCCTGCCCGCGCAACTCCGCCGAGATCGCCAGCGCGCTGTAGCCGAGACCGAAGATGAAGAATCGCGGCACGTCGAACCTCCACTCGTGCTGAGCCGACTTGTATCTGGTTGTTCCGCCTCGCCCGCCGCCCTAGGTTCGATCCATGGACATTGCCACCCGACCGTCGACTCCGCCCGAGAACGCCAAGACCGCCGACGCGGCTCCGCCGCCGCTGATCCGGCGCGAAGATTATCGCCCGCCGGAGTGGCTGGTCGCCGAAGTCGGTCTCGATTTCGCCTTGGGGCTGGACGAGACGCGGGTGTCGGCCGTGCTGGAAGTCCGGCGCAATCCGGCCGGCAGCGACATTGAGCCGTTGCGCCTCAATGGCGACGGGATCGCCGCGCGATCGGTCACCGTCGACGGCAAGGCGATCAACGACTGGCGGATGGACGGACCCGACCTGGTGATCGAGCTGCCCGGCGAGGCTCACCGCGTCGAGATCGAAACGCAGGTCAATCCGCTGTCGAACAGCCAGCTGATGGGCCTCTACGCCTCGAACGGGATGCTCTGCACCCAGTGCGAGGCCGAGGGGTTTCGCCGCATCATGTTCTTCCCCGACCGGCCGGACGTGCTCGCGACCTATCGCGTACGGATGAGCGGCGATCTTGCGCAGTTCCCGGTCCTGCTGTCGAACGGCAACTGCATCGCCAAGGGCGAGAACCCGGACGGCACGCATTGGGCCGAATGGCACGACCCATGGCCCAAGCCTTCGTACCTGTTCGCGCTCGTGGCTGGCGACCTCGTCGCCAACAGCGACAGCTTCACGACGATGAGCGGGCGCAAGGTCGACCTGGTGATCTGGGTCCGCAAGGGCGACGAGGACCGCACGCACCACGCCATGCGCAGCCTCAAGCACGCCATGAAATGGGACGAGGAGACGTTCGGCCGCGAGTACGACCTCGACTTGTTCAACATCGTCGCCGTTTCCGATTTCAACATGGGGGCGATGGAGAACAAGGGGCTCAACGTCTTCAATACGCGCTACGTTCTCGCCGACCCGGAGACGGCGACCGACGGGGACTACGATGCCGTCGAGGGGGTGATCGGGCACGAGTACTTTCACAACTGGTCAGGCAACCGCGTCACCTGCCGCGACTGGTTCCAGCTGAGCCTGAAGGAAGGCTTCACGGTGCTGCGCGATCAGCTGTTCAGCGCCGCCATGGGTTCGGAACTGGTCAAGCGGATCGAGGACGTCCGGGTGCTGCGCGCGTCGCAATTCCCCGAGGACTCGGGGCCGCTCGCCCATCCGATCCGGCCCGACAGCTACCACGAGATCTCGAACTTCTACACCGCCACCGTCTACAACAAGGGCGCCGAGGTGATCCGCATGATGCGGACGATGGCCGGGCCGGAGCGCTTCCGCAAAGGCACCGACCTCTATTTTGAGCGCCACGACGGAGAGGCGGCGACATGCGAGGACTTCATCCGCGCGATAGAGGATGGCGCTGGCCTCGACCTCCGGCAATTCCGCCAGTGGTACGCCCAGGCCGGCACCCCCCAAGTCACCGCCCGTCTCGAGCACGATGGCGACGTGGCGACGCTGCACCTGGCGCAGAGCATTCCCTCGACCCCCGGCCAAGAGACCAAGCAGCCGATGCCGATCCCGTTGAGAACGGCCCTGTTCGATCGCGCCAGCGGGCGTCACCATGGCGAGCAGCTGATCGTGCTGAGCGAGGCCGAGACGACGATCCGCTTCCCCGGCTTCGCGGCGCGGCCGGTGCTGTCGATCAACCGCGACTTCTCGGCGCCGGTGGCGATCGATGCCGGCCCCTCCACCGCGGACCTGGTATTTCTGGCCGAGCACGATGACGACCCGTTCGCCCGCTACGAGGCGCTCCAGCAGCTGATCGTGCAGCACCTCGTCTCGGCGCTCACCGTCGGCCTCGACGAAGTGGCGCGCGCGGCGGGACGTGCAGCGATCGGTCAGGCGTTGCGGCTGATCCTCGCCGATGCTTCGCTCGACGACCTGATGCGCGGCGAGTTGTTGATCCTCCCGGGCGAGGCGTACCTGGCCGAGCAATTGCTCCGCGCCGATCCGCAGGCGATCCGCGCCGAACGCGAGGCGCTCAAGGGCTGGCTCGGAGGATTCCTGCAGGAGGCATTCACGCATCTCCACGAGCGTTGCAGCGCCGTGCCGTTCTCGCTCGAGGCGGCGGCGCGCGGTGCGCGCAAGCTGAAGACCCAGGCGCTCGTCTACCTTGCCGCCGGCGCGCCCGAGGAGGCCGCGCGGCGCGCCGCAGCCCAGTACGACGGTGCCGATAACATGACCGACCGGCAGGGCGCGCTGATGGTGCTGAGCGGGCTCGAGACCCCGCTGCGAGACGAGAAGATCGCGGATTTCCATGGCCGCTACTCGGGCAACGCCCTGGTCATCGACAAGTGGTTCTCGCTCCAGGCCGGCTCCCTCCACCCGCGCGTGCTCGAGCAGGTCCGCGCTCTGGCCGAGCACCCCGACTTCACTCTCGCCAATCCGAACCGCGTCCGCGCCTTGTACATGGCGTTCGCGGTCAACCCCGGCGCGTTCCACGCCGCCTCGGGCAAAGGCTACCGCATGATCGCCGACCTGATCCTCGCGCTCGACCCAATGAATGCGCAGACGGCGGCGCGGTTCGTGCCGTCGCTCGGGCGCTGGCGGCGGATCGAGCCGCACCGCGCCGCGCTGATGAAAGCCGAGCTCGAGCGGATCGCAGCCGCGCCGAGGCTGTCGCGCGACACGTGCGAGCAGGTCAGCCGCAGCCTTGACTGATGCGCCCGAGGTCATTCGGACGGCGGCGCTGGCGGGCCTGCCGCACGGATTCCTCGGCCGCCGCGGCGGCGTTTCGACCGGAGACGTAGCAGGCCTCAACGTCGGCCACGGTGCCGGCGACGATCCTCCCGCCGTCGCCGAGAACCGCGCCCGCGTGGTAGCGGCGGTCGCGCCGGGAGCGCGGCTGGTCACGGTTTACCAGGTGCACTCGGCCGAATGCATAACCGCGACCGAGCCGTGGCCCGAGGCTGCCCGCCCGCACGCAGATGCGCTCGCCACCGATCGGCCGGGACTGCTGCTGGGCGTGCTCACCGCCGATTGCGCACCGGTGCTCCTCGCCGACGCGGCTGCGGGCGTCATCGGTGCGGCGCATGCCGGCTGGAAAGGCGCCCTCGCCGGAGTCACCGACCGCACGATCGCCGCGATGGAGGCGCTCGGCGCGGCGCGGGTGCGGATCGCTGCGGCGATCGGTCCGTGCATCGCGCAACCGAACTATGAAGTTGATGAGGCGTTCGCCGATCGGTTCGCCGAAGCCGATCCGGCCAATGCCCGGTTCTTTGCCGAAGGGCGCCCCGGCCACCGCCACTTCGACCTGGAACGTTATGTCGCGGCCAGGCTCGTGGCGGCGGGCATCGGCACGATCGAACTCCTCGCCCTCGATACTTACGCGGCGCCCGAGCGGTTCTTCTCGTTCCGTCGTGCTACTCACCTTGGCGAGGCGACATACGGCCGGCAGATCAGCGTTATCGCGCTGCCCTGAGACGCCTTCCGCGGCGCGAAAAACGCAGTTGGCAGGGTGCCCTTTCACGTCTATCAGGCCGGCCAAGTCGGCCCCTGCCCCGGTTTTTGCCGGCAGACGGCCGATCGCAAGGGGGGCTTCCCGGGCGAACCACGGTAGGGAAATCTCGGCACGTCACGCGCTGGACGGCGAGCCGCACGAAGCAAGGCAAGGCGAGATCATGGCACAAGAGGCGGTCACTGAAACTCCGGAGCTTGCCGCCGGAGCCGGAGTGCGGCGGCGCGACTTCATCAAGAGGTCGACCTGACCGGGATCGCGCCGGGCCAGGCGATCAAGAAAGTGTTCCGCAAGCAGCCGGTGTTCGTCCGCAACCTGACGCCCAAGGAAATCGCCGCGGCTTACGCGGTGCCGCTGTCTTCGTTACGCGATCCGCAGACGCTGGCCGAGCGGACCAAGCCCGGCCATGAGAACTGGCTGATCACGATGGGCGTGTGCACCCACCTCGGCTGCGTGCCGCTCGGCGCCGCCGAGGGCGAGCCGCGCGGCGAGTTCGGCGGCTATTTCTGTCCGTGCCACGGTTCGCAATACGATACCGCGGCGCGGATCCGCAAAGGTCCGGCGCCGAAGAATCTCGAGGTGCCCGACTACAAGTTCACGACCCCGACATCGGTCACGATCGGCTGAGGCCAAAGGAAAACAGAGGCAAACGATGAGCTTCCCCTGGGCCAACGAGTACACGCCGACCCACCCGTTCATGCAGTGGCTCGACGCGAAGCTGCCGCTGCCGCGGTTCGTCTACAATGCCGTCGGCGCCGGCTATCCGGTGCCGCGCAATCTCAATTACTTCTGGAACTTCGGCGTCCTCGCCGGCTTCTGCCTGGTGATCCAGATCGTCACGGGCGTGATCCTGGCGATGCATTATGCCGCCAACAGCGATATCGCCTTCGCCTCGGTCGAGCACATCATGCGCGACGTCAATTGGGGCTGGATGATGCGCTACGCCCACGCCAACGGCGCCAGCGCGTTCTTCGTGGTCGTCTACATCCATATCTTCCGCGGCTTCTTCTACGGCTCGTACAAGGCCCCGCGCGAGATGATTTGGCTGCTCGGCGTCGTCATCTTCCTGCTGATGATGGCGACCGCGTTCATGGGCTACGTCCTCCCGTGGGGACAGATGAGCTTCTGGGGCGCGCAAGTCATCACCGGCCTGTTCAGCGCCATCCCAATCGTCGGCAACGCCCTGCACACTTGGCTGCTCGGCGGCTTCGCGCCCGACAACGCCGCCCTGAACCGCTTCTTCTCGCTGCACTTCCTGCTGCCGTTCGTTATCGTCGGGCTGGTCATCCTGCACATCTGGGCGCTGCACATTCCAGGCTCGTCGAACCCGACCGGGGTCGAGGTCAAGAGCGAGAGCGACACCGTGCCGTTCCACCCGTACTACACGGCCAAGGACGGGTTCGGCCTGGGCGTGTTCCTGGTGCTCTACTGCGCGCTGGTGTTCTTCTTCCCGAACTACCTCGGCCACCCCGACAACTACATTCCGGCCAATCCGATGCAGACCCCCGCGCACATCGTGCCCGAGTGGTACTTCTGGCCGTTCTACGCGATCCTGCGCGCCTTCACGCAGAACTTCCTGTTCATCCCG
This sequence comes from Novosphingobium sp., assembly GCA_019510335.1. Classification (GTDB taxonomy): domain Bacteria; phylum Pseudomonadota; class Alphaproteobacteria; order Sphingomonadales; family Sphingomonadaceae; genus Novosphingobium. Next base: position 7,830 of record JAEKKO010000123.1, read on the forward strand.
GCCAAGCTGATGGGCGTGCTGGCGATGTTCAGCGCGATCCTGATGTGGTTCTTCCTGCCCTGGCTCGACCGCTCGCCGGTGCGCTCGGCACGCTACCGGCCGATGTACAAGTGGTTCCTGTGGGTGCTCGTCGTCGATGTGGTGGTGCTCGGCTACTGCGGAGGCTCGCCGGCGGAAGAGCCGTTCGTGATGATCAGCCAGATCGCGGCCATCTATTATTTCCTTCACTTCCTGGTGATCCTGCCGATCGTCTCCTCGCTCGAGCGGCCCGAGCCGCTGCCGTTCTCGATCACCGAGTCGGTGCTCGGGCGTGACGAGCAAGCGGCGCTGGGCGTGCCGGCGTGACCCCTCGCGAGACGGAAAGCTGACCCCGACATGATCCGCATCTTCGCCATTCTCGCCGGCCTGTTCTTCGCCGCCGGGCTAGCCTGGTCGTTCCTGCTGGGCGCCAGCAGCTACATCTCCGAGCCGCCGGCGAAAACCGCCGTCGAGGAATATCACCAGCACCCCAAGGAACTTCAGCTCGCCAGCGATGGCGCGTTCGGCCGCTTTGACAACGAGCAGCTGCAGCGCGGCTTCCAGGTTTACAAGGAAGTCTGCTCGAACTGCCATTCGCTGCGCTACCTCGCCTTCCGCGATCTCAAGGACCTCGGCTACAATGACGACGAGGTGAAGGCGATCGCCGCGCAGTGGAGCACCAAGCAGCCGACCTTCGATCCCAAGACCGGCGACAAGGGTGAGCGGCCGAACGTCCCCGCCGACCATTTCCCGCTGGTCTATTACGCCGGCCAGGGCACCCCGCCCGACCTGTCGCTGATCACCAAGGCGCGGCACGGCGGCCCGGCCTACGTTTATTCGCTGCTGACCGGATACCAGGACCAGCCGGCCGAGCTGCTCAAGCGCTTCCCCGACGCCAAGGTTCCCGAAGGCCTGCACTACAACCCTTATTTCGCGAGCCTCGCCATCGCGATGCCGCCGCCGCTGACCGCCGATGGTCAAGTCAGCTACGGCGACGGGACCAAGGCCACGCGCGATCAGATGGCCAAGGACGTCGCGGCGTTCCTCGTGTGGACCGCCGAGCCCTCGCTCGAGAAGCGCCGCCAGCTCGGGTGGGCGGTGCTCGGCTTCCTGATCTTCGCCACCGTGCTCACCTACATGGCGTACCAGAACGTCTGGGCCGGCAAGAAGGGCAACCACTGATCCTCAGACCGACGATGGCTTTCAAGCGCCCCTCGCATCACCCGGTGCGAGGGGCGTTTGCTTTGCCGGCGTGACATGACGCTCGAGGAGCTCAAGGCGCTGGTCCGGACGGTGCCGGATTTTCCCGCGCCGGGCATCCTGTTCCGGGACCTGACCACGTTGATCAGCGACGGCGAAGGCTTCGCCGAAACGGTACGCGCGCTCTCGGAACGGGCCGAGGCGGCGGACAGCGAATTGATCGCCGGGATCGAGGCGCGCGGCTTCATCTTCGGCGCGGCGGTGGCGGCTCGCTTGCGCCTGCCGTTCCTGCCGGTGCGCAAGCCCGGCAAGCTGCCGGTGCCGACGATCGGCATCGACTACGCGCTCGAATATGGCCGCGACCGGCTCGAGATCGACCCCGATCGCGTTCGCGACGGGCAGCGCGCGACGATCGTCGACGACCTGATCGCGACCGGCGGCACCGCCCTCGCCGCCGCCGAGCTGCTGCGGCTGGCCGGCGCCGCAGTCAGCCACGCCTTGTTCGTGATCGACCTGCCCGACCTGTTCGGGGCTGAGCGCTTGCGCGGCGCCGGCATCACGGTCGAAGCGCTGATGGACTTTCACGGCCACTGAGCCGCCGGTCGGTCAGGCCGCGCGCTTGCGGTTCTTGCCGTTTTTTACGCTGGTTTCGCCCAGCAGCTCCTGCACCGGGCGTGATGTGGCGACCGTGCCGAGCTCGGCGAGACCGAACAGGTTGGCCTCGATCTCCGCCAAGTCGTAGAGGTAGTTGACCATGATCCCGTGCGACTGTTGCATGCCTTTGGGCGAAAGGTCGCCGTCGCTGTGCACGGCCTCGAGGCGAGCGCCGTTGCCGAGGTGGAAGCGGGCAACCGAATCGAGCACCTCGCCGCGGCCGTTGCGCGCCGTCACCAGATAGCGCGCCGCCTGGGCGCGCAAGGCGTCGCCCTCCGGTACCGGCGCCCCATCGAGCTCTTTGCCCAGCCAGCGGGCAAAACCGGGGACCGGCGACAACGTGGCGAAGCGGCTGAGCTGGGGCAGCTCCTGGCAAAGCACGCCGACGACCTGCTTGATCAGGAAGTTGCCGAACGGAATCCCGCGCAGGCCAGTCTGGCAGTTCGAGATCGAATAGAAGATCGCGCAGCTTGCCTCGTGCGGATCAAGCGTCGCGCGGTCGAGGGCGATCACCTGGCGGATCGACGAAGGCAACTCCAAGGTCAGGGCGACTTCGACGAAGATCAGGGGATCGTCGGCCATTTGTGGGTGGAAGAACCCGTAGCAGCGCCGGTCGACCGGCTCGACGCGGCGGCGCAGCTCGTCCCAGCCGTCGATCTCGTGCACCGCCTCGTAACGGATTATCCGCTCGAGCAGCGCGGCCGGTGCGTTCCAGTCGATCCGCCGCAGTTCCAGGAAGCCAGCATTGAACCAGGTCGCGAAGACGTCCTCGAACTCGCGGTCGAGCGCCTCGAGGCCGGGAGTCATCGTTGGCGCGGCGAGCAAGTCCTCGCGCATTGCGATGAGCCGGCGGGTACCCCCGGGAGCGAGGTTGAGCAGGCGGATCAGCCGCTGGCTCGGTGATTCGCTGGCTTCGTTGAGCGCGGCCGCAGCAGTTTCGTCGCCGCGCTCCTGCCACTGGGCGATCGCCTGCCCGATGGCGGCGCGGTCGCGGGGATAGAGATCGTGCAGCTGCGCCAGGAACGCCTGGCGCGCCGCCAGGTCGCTCGCCTCGTAAAGGTCAAAGAACGCCGACGCCAGCGACGGCCCCGAAGCGCGGCCGCGCAGCGAGAGCAGGCCGCCGGCCAAGTCGAGCAAGCTGTCGCCACTGGCCGGCTGCGGAGTCCGGCCGAAGCGTGGCAGCAGCCGGCCGAGTCGCTGGCCGAGCACCAGCGCGAACGGGCTGCGCGCCCGCTGGACCGGAGGGCGGTTCGGGTGCGGCATTTCCATGGATATTCCTGCGCTCGGTTCCCGGTGAGCGCCGGATGCGCCCCCTTTTCGCTGCTTATCATCCGGCGAGAACGGTTTTGTGACAAGGGGCTACCGCGACCGCACAAGCGATCACGCCCTCGCTCCGGCGCGCGCGGCGCACGGACCGAGCCGCGAGGACCGAGGCAGTTGACGAGAGGGCAGCTGCCGTGGCAATCCGCCGGCCGGCTCGCGGGTATAGCTTAGTGGTAAAGCACCAGCCTTCCAAGCTGGCTATGCGGGTTCGATTCCCGCTACCCGCTCCAGCCTGTCGTCAGCCGATGGTGCGCAGAACGAAGGCGGACCGGCCGGGCCGCCCCGTCCCGATCAGCAATGGCCGTCAGCGTGCGATCGGCGCCGCGGCATTGGCGTTGGCCGGCAAGCCACCGAGCTGCGTCACCAGCTTGGTGTAGGCGTCGAGATAGGCGAGCACGATGATCTGGCCGATCTCGGTGTTCTGATAGCCGCCGACGTCGGCTGCCGCGAACGTCCCGCCGAACCAGCCGCCACCACCGCCGCCGAAGCTGATATCGGACTTGCGGGCGTAGCCCTGGACCAGCGCCATCTCCTCGGTGGTGCGGGCGTTGACGACCGACAGCGTCACGTTGGCTTCGCCCTTCTTGACGTTGATGCCGCCGAGCACCGCGCCGAAGCCGTGCCCGAACATGCCGCCGATGCCGCCCAGCGCACCGCCGATGCCGCCGCCGCCGGAGTTGCGATTGGCGCTGACGATGTCGGGCTGGAGGAAATAGTCGGCGGTCTTGACCTGACCGCGACCGACGTTCGAGCCGCGCTGCAACTCACCACTGTCGGCGAGCGCGCGCTCCATCGCCCGGCTCTGCATCGAACGGCCGCGGTTGACGATGCCGAAACACCCCGACTGCGCGACGAAGATCTTGAGGATCGCTTCGGGGCTACCGAGGTTGTACTCGCGCCACCACTGGTTATCCGGATCGACGATCGCGATCGTGCCGAGGTGGCGGGTGCAATGCGGAATCTGCGCCTCGCCGCGTGCCTGCTGCTGGTGACCGGACGAGCCCTTGTCGGCGGCCGACACCGGACCTGCGGCAAAAGCGAGCGCAATGGCAGCCAGGCTGCCGACCAAAGCCTTCATGGACAGACTCCCTGTATGACCCGGCGCGACACTTGATGCGCTGCCAGGAAGACCGTGCGACCGCTGCGAAGCAACCTACGCCCGCCCAACGTGCAAGGCAAAGGCGAATTTCATTTCGCCCGAAGGCTTTTAGACCGGCATGTTGTCGATCAGCCGGGCTCGTCCGATCCGCGCCGCCACGAACAACCGCGCCGGAAGCCCGCCGAGGCCATCGAGCAAAGCCAGCGAGTCCGCCTCGCGCAGCTCGGCATAGTCAACCGCGGTGAACCCGGCTGCGGTGAGGCTGCGCTGCAGCTCGGCCAGCGAGTCCGCCACCGCGCCGCCGGCGCGGATCTGTGCGATGGCCGTTCGCATCGCCTGGGGCAGCGCCCCCGCCCTCTCGCGCTCGTCGGCCGTCAGGTAGGCGTTGCGCGAGCTCAGCGCGAGCCCGTCGGCTTCGCGGACCGTGGGAACGCCGTGGATCGCATCGGCGCGCGGCTGCGTCAGGTCGAGGTCGCGCGCCATGCGCCGGATCACGGCGAGCTGTTGCCAATCCTTCTCGCCGAACAGCGCAAGGTCGGGGAGCACCTGATGGAACAGCTTGCAGACGACCGTCGCGACGCCGTCGAAATGCCCGGGGCGGTTGGCGCCGCACAAGCCGTCGCTGATGCCTGCTACGGAGATGTTGGTGGCGTATCCAGGCGGATACATCTCCTCGACCCCGGGCGCCCAGATCAGCGACACGTCCTCGCTCGCCAGCAGCTCGCTGTCGCGGGCGAGCTGGCGGGGATAGGCGGCGAGATCCTCGCCGGCCCCGAACTGGCGCGGGTTGACGAAGATTGAGACGACGACGTGCGCCGCCCGCCGCTTCGCCTCGCGGACCAGCGACAGGTGCCCATCGTGGAGCGCGCCCATTGTCGGGACCAGCGCCACAGGGCCGTCCCGGCGCAGCGCCGTCACCGCATCGCGCAGTGGATTAAGCCGATTGATGGTTTGCACCTGCTCTGCCCCTTGGATAAGACCGCGGCACGGTTCGCCTTGCCTCTAGCGCACCGGCAATGATCAAGGAAAGCGCGAGCCAAGACCCGTGTCCGACCCTCATCGCATCGTCTTCGCCAATGAAAAGGGCGGCACCGGAAAATCGACCACCGCCGTCCACGTGGCGATCGCGCTCGCCTACCACGGCGCCCGGGTCGGAGCGATCGATCTCGATCCACGGCAACGCACGCTCCACCGTTACCTCGAGAACCGCGCCGAGACCGAGCGGCGGCGCGGCGTCGCCCTGCCCAATGTCCGCTTCGCCGTGTTCAACGGCGGCACGGTCGAAGAGCTCGACGCCCTGGTTGCCGAAATCGGTGCAGGCCAGGACTTCCTCGTCTTCGACACCCCCGGCCGGGATGACGCGTTCGCCCGCCACGCCGCGACCGGGGCGGACACGCTGGTCACTCCGCTCAACGACAGCTTCGTCGACTTCGATCTGATCGGCCAGGTCGACGCCGAGACGTTCAAGGTCCGCCGCCTTTCGTTCTACGCCGAGCTGATCTGGGAAGCGCGCAAGAAGCGGGCGTTGGCGACGATCCGCGATCAGCGCCGGGAAATGGATTGGGTGGTCGTGCGCAACCGCGTCCAGCACGTCGAAGCGCGCAACATGCGCCGTCTCGACGGCGCGTTGAGCGAACTCAGCAAGCGGGTCGGCTTCCGCATCGCCAACGGGCTGTCGGAGCGGGTGATCTACCGCGAGCTGTTCCCTTCCGGCCTGACCTTGCTCGACAAGGGGCAGCTCGGCGAACTCGGCACCAGCCATCTTGTTGCCCGGCAGGAGCTGCGCGCGCTGCTCGCGGGCCTTAACCTGCAGATTCCCACCCGGCGCGAGCCCGAACCCGTCCTCGAACGGGCATGAGCAAGCTGATTTGGTTGGCGCTGGTGGCGGCGCTTGCCTGCAAGCTGCTCTTCGGCCGCTGGCCCTGGGAACTCGCCGCAACCTCGCCGCGTTCGCAGGACGACGCGCGAGCCCGCGCGCTTCTAGGGGTTCGTCGCGACGCGACGCGGGAGGAAATCATCGATGCTCACCGACGCCGCATTGCCCAGGTCCATCCGGACCGCGGCGGCACCGTCGAGCAGGTCCACGAAGTCAATGCCGCGCGCGACCTCCTGCTGGGGCGGCTGATCCGATGAACGACGGAGATACCATGACCTACAACTTCCACCCGACCGTCCTCCGGGAATACGACATCCGCGGGATCATCGGCGAGACGCTGGGGCCCGACGATGCCCGCGCCATCGGCCGTGGCTTCGCCACGCTGCTACGCCGCGCCGGGGGCACCAAGGTTGCGGTCGGCTATGATGGACGGATCAGCTCGCCGATGCTCGAACATGCCCTCATCGAGGGGCTGACGGCGAGCGGGGTCGATGTCGTGCGGGTGGGGCTCGGGCCGACGCCGATGCTCTATTACGCCGAAGCCTCAGCCGAAGATGTGCAGGGCGGCATTCAGATAACTGGCAGCCACAATCCCCCCAATTATAATGGCTTCAAGATGGTATTTATGGGCCGGCCGTTCTTCGGCGCGGACATCCAGGAGCTCGGCCGGCTCGCGGCCGCCGGCGATTGGCTCGACGGCCATGGCACGAGCGAGCATCGCGATGTCATGAGCGCTTATATCGATCGGCTGTGCCAGGGCCTGGCGGGGGTCGAAGAAGATCGGCTGCAGGGCCTGCGGATCGGTTGGGACGCCGGCAATGGCGCCGCCGGCCCCGCGCTCGAGCTGCTGACCGCGCAATTGCCGGGCGAGCACTTCCTGCTGTTCACCGAAGTCGATGGAAACTTTCCCAACCATCATCCTGATCCTACCGAGGAGAAGAACCTCGCAGACCTCCGGGCGCTGGTCGCGGCGAAGAAGCTCGATTTCGGAATAGCTTTCGACGGCGACGGCGACCGGATCGGCGCCATCGACGGTCAGGGCCGGGTGATCTGGGGCGATCAGCTGCTGATGATCTACGCCGAAGACCTGCTCCGGATCGAGCCGGGAGCCACCATTATCGCAGACGTCAAAGCGTCACGGGCGTTGTTCGAGCGGGTCGCGCAGCTCGGCGGCAAGCCCCTGATGTGGAAGACCGGGCACAGCCTGATCAAGTCCAAAATGAAAGAAACTCATGCGCCGCTCGCCGGCGAGATGAGCGGCCACGTGTTCTTCGCGCACGATTACTACGGTTTCGACGATGCGCTCTATGCAGCCGTGCGCCTGATCGCCGCCTCGGCCCGGTTGGGTCGCTCGGTGACAGAGCTGCGCGACGCCATGCCGCAGATGATCAACACCCCCGAGCTGCGGTTTCAGGTCGATGAGAGCCGCAAGTTCGCGGTGATCGACGAGGTCAAGAACCGCCTTGCCGGGAGCGGCGCGCAAGTAGACGCGACCGACGGCGTGCGGGTGACCACCGACGATGGCTGGTGGCTGCTCCGCGCCTCGAACACCCAGGACGTGCTCGTCGCCCGTGCCGAAAGCGAGAGCGAGCGGGGGCTCGACCGGCTGATGGAGCAGATCGACACCCAGCTCGCCGCATCGGGCCTGGAGCGCGGCCCCGTCGGGCATTAGCCGTGCTCAAGCGGCGGCCAGGTGCAGCTCCACGAAGGACAGGTACGCCTCGACCCACTTCTGGATGAACGGACGGACCTTGTCCCCGAGAGCGCCGTCGGCCGTGAATGTGTCGTCCTTGACCTGGATGAACGCCTCGGGCTGGCCCAGCACGGGCACGTCGAGATAAGCCAGGACATTGCGCAAGTGCTGTTGCGCCATCGCCGTTCCCGCGGCCCCTGCGGACGCGCCGATCACGCCCGCCGGCTTTCCCTCCCAGGCGTTGTCGCCGTAGGGCCGGGACGCATGGTCGATGGCGTTCTTGAGCACCCCCGGAATTGAGCGGTTGTATTCGGGGGTGACGAAGATCACGGCGTCGGCGGCGCGGATCGCCGTCTTCAGCCGCACCGCCTCGGCCGGAGGGTTAGGGTCGTCGTCCTGGTTGTAGAGCGGCAGGTCGCCGATTTCGAGATGGACGAAGTGGTGCACCCGCGCGAGCTGCTGGATGCCACGAGCGAGCCTGCGGTTGAACGATTCGCGTCGGAGGCTGCCGACGACGGTGGCGATCGTGCGCTGTTTCATCGCAAGTCTCCTTTGCTGGGACCCTGACGCTTGCAAGGCGAAGGGCGCCCCGGTCGGAGCGCCCTCCTCTTTGGTGACAGGCGGTCGTCAGACCCTGGGCTTGGCCGTCGAGGTCGTGTCGGTTGCGGCCCCCGCGCCCATCGTGCCGCCGCCGGTGGTATCGCCGGTGCTGGTGCCCGGACCGGTCACGCCGCTGCCCGCAGCGCTGGTCCCGGTCGTGCCGATCGCGCTGCCGCCGACACCACTGCCGCCGAGCCCGGCCGCGCCGCTGCCTTCGGTAGTGCCGGTTGAACCGCTCCAGCCGCTGCCGGTCGTCCCTTGGGTGCTTTCAGCGGTGCCGGTGGTCGTTCGGGCCGCCCCGATGCCGCTCGAGCCTGAGCCCATCGCGCCGGCGCCGCCGCCATAGTTGCTGGCGGTTGCGCTGCTACCGCTTTGGCTAACCCGCAAGTTGTTCTGGACGTGCTTGACGCCCGAGATGCGGTCGACGCAATCCTCGGCCCGGCGCTTCTGCTCCCGGCTGGGGACGGTACCGTTGAGGGTGATCTCGCCGTTGCTGACCGAAACCGAAATGTTTCGAGCGTCGACGGCGGAATCGTCAGTCAGCCGATCATTGGCATCCTCGCGGATGCGCTCGTCCGAGCGGCGGTAATCGCTGGGACCATGGCCGCGATGGTCCTGTTCGCGGCGGCGGGCGGCGTCCTCGTCGCCGAACCACGAGGCGATCTCGTCGCCGGCTCTGGCGAGGAAACCGCGTTCACCGTGCTGGCCGCCGCCGCCGTAGTCGCCCGAACCGAATTCGCGACCATAGGACTGCCGCTCGCCCGAGCCATACCCCGCGCTGGCATTGCCCGTGCCGTAGTCCGAGCCGCTGCGATGCCGGTCGGGATCGGACATGCGCTGGGTGCGGAAGCTCTCTCCGGCATAATCCTGGCGCGAACCCTCCCAGTCCTCGTGGTGTTGCCCGAAGTCGCCGCGGTAAGGCCGGCCGCCGGATTCATAGCCGCTGCTCTGGCCGTACCCGCCTGCCCAACCACCGGATGAGCCGTACTCGCCGCGAGTGCTGCCGCCCGATCCACGGCTGCCATCGCCGTAGCCATAGGTCCCGCCGGCCTGGCGGCCGCTCGACGATGGTGCGCGGCGGCCAACGTCGCCACCCTGTTGCTGACCGCCATATTCGCGGCGACCGCGGTCCTCGCCCCACGAGCCCTGCTGGCCGCGTTCCCACTCGCGCTGTTCGGACTGGCTTTCGTCCCAATCGCCCTGGCCCAACTGGCTGTGCGAACGCGGTCGCTCGGACCAGCGGTCGCCTTGGTTGCGCTCGCGGTCCCATGGGCGGTCGCGGCGCGAGTCATGGGTGCGGTCATTCATGGTATATCTCCTTGCACGAGTTGGCGATCGGAGCGCTGGTGTCCGGTTCACGTGAGTTCAACGTTGCGGAGGGCAGGCGCGTTGCCGACGAAGACCGTCAGTCGTCGCAGCAGGACGGCGTTTCGTCGCACCCTAGCGGCGGTTTGTCGCATTCGGGCGGGACAGCCTTTCGAGCGATGAGGGCCGCCCTTCCGCCGGAGCTCGCAAGCTGGTTCGCCGCTCGCGGTTGGCGCCCGCGACGACACCAGCTGGAGATGCTCGACGTCGCCGATTCAGGCGCGCACGGGCTGCTGGTCGCCGATACCGGGGCGGGCAAGACGCTCGCCGGGTTCCTCCCGACGCTGGCGGCGTTTTGCCCATCGCGGC
>JAEKKO010000124.1 GCA_019510335.1 Novosphingobium sp.
CCTGGTTGGTGCAAGCGCCGCAGCGATTGCCGGGGCAATCGCTCTGAACTTCACCCTGCCACTGAGAAGTCGCATGAGCGCGGTCTTGCTGGCCAGGCGCTGACGATAATGCGCCCAGATCACTTCCGGCGGGTCACGCGCCTTGTCATCCTCAGTGGTCCACGGATTGGCCAGGAGCAGCGCGTCGAGTCCGGCACCTCGCGCGAGCATCAGCGCGCTTGCGGCGTCGCAGTTGCCCAAGCCGACGATCCGCTCGAGCCGGGGCGCGGCGGCGCGAAACGCTGCGATGGCCGAGTCGATGTCCGGTCCCTCGCTGCGAAAGCCGCCGTTCGCACCCTCGCTATCGCCCACGCCGCGACGGTCGAAGCGGAACACCGGATAGCCGGCCTCGGCGATTCGCGCGGCGAGCTTGGCCTGACCGGCCCAAGCACCGGAACGCAGTTCATTTCCGCCGCTGACGATCAACAGTCCGGTCGCACCGTCCGCCATGTCGAGGGTGCCGACCAGCGTCGCGCCTGCGCAATCGAACGTCAGGTGGCGCCGGGTCATGCCTTCATCCCGACAGCTATGATCGCGGCAAGCGCATCGGCCTGGTCGCGGTCCTCGCCAGGCTCGGCGCGGAGCCACAGCGGAGCACCGCCGACGAGGTCCTGGCCGATGTCGCTGGTGCGCATGGCCGCCGGAACTTCCAGCTTCTGCAATTCAGCAAGGAAGCGAGCACTCAACGCGTGCCCTGAAAGATCGAGTCCGTCTCGCAAGCCTTTGGCAAGCAAGCCGTCCTGCGTCTCGGCAATACCGGCCTCGCGCGACGCGAGGATTCGCGTCCTCAGCATCTGCCGGAGCACGGCAGCGCCGGGCAGCGGAACGTAGCGCCAGCCGGGTAGCCGGTCGGGCGCGACCAGGGCGCCTCCGCGCATCGCAAGCAGATGCGTTGCGCCAAATTCCGCGGCCGCGGCCGCCATCGCCGCGCGCCACGATGCCGGCGTCTGGCTCGCCAGCGGCTGCAGGCTTTCGTTGCAGCCGGGCAGGTCGGGCAGAAAACTGTCGATGCCGGCGCCGTCGAGCCGGCGCATAACCTCGATGGTGAGGCGTCGCAGCCGGTTCGCCTCATCGAACAGCGCGGGCACGATCAGCAGCCGCAAGGGCCGCCCGCGATCGAAGACGAACGCGTGTTCCTCGGCGCTGCCGGCGACGGACGTGGGGCAGAGCCAGCTCGCGATCACGCGGTGGCGCGCTTCGCCTTGGCAAATGCGAGGAGCGAGCCGTACGTCTCGAGCAGCTCGCCATCGACCTCATCGTCCTCGATGACGAACCCGAGCCGGTCCTCCATTTCGGTGAGCAGGCCGGCGACCGCCATCGAGTCGAGCTCGGGCAAGTGACCGAACAGCCCGGTCTCGGCGGTGAATTTCTGGGACTGCCCGCGCTTGAGCCCGAGCACGTCCGTCAGAATTTGCCGCAGCTGCTGATCGGTGTCCGGCGCCATGCCCCTCGCGTGAACCTTCCGTTGGACGTGCGGCGCGCTCTAGCCACGTCGCGCGGCGTGGACAAGGCGGCGCGCGGTGCGGCGGGCAAAGCGCGGCCAATTTGCCGGCGCGCCGGGGCGGAGCATCTCCAGGCGGTAGCGCGGGCGAACTTCCTCCATCCAGTCGCGTTTGTAAGGATCGTCGCCCGTGCCGAAGTCGACCAACTCGACCCGATCGCGGTCGATTGCCTGCTCGAGCATCGCTGCGGTCAGCGTGGTCCCGGGCGAAAGGTGCCTCGCCGCCTTGAGGTGGGCGAGCTTGTGGATGTATGCGGTGCCGCCCTCGACCGTCCAGAACTGCGCGGCGACCGCGTTGCCGCCGACGCGGGCGATCCCCAGGCGCAGTCGGCCGGCAGCGCCTTCGGCTTCGGCAAAGCTCCGGAGGAACGCCGGCGAGCCCTCGCGGGGCTTCCAGCTCTGCTCGTAGATCGTCTCGTATTCGTCCCAGGCATCTGCGTTAAAAGATTGATAGATCGCGATTTCGCTCTTGCTGGACTTGCGCCGCAGAGTGGTCCGCAATGGTCCCGGGCGCCCGGCCAGGTATTCGGTGAACGAGCGGCCGGCCGGGCGCAAGATGTGGTTCACGTCGCAAGCCTCGCTCGCCACGGACCAGCCCGCGGCGCGGAATGCGGCGGCAATCATCGTCGCCGATCCGTCCTCGTCCGGCACGGGCGCGAGGCGGATCGCGGCGGTCCGTCGGGCGAGATCGCTGGCGAGCTCACCGATCAGGCCGCAGGCGTCGGCACCGGGGCTCAGCACCGGGCGGACCCGAAAGCTGTACCAGTTGGCGAGCGCTTCGAGGCTCCTGCCCTCGTGCCGGAGCGGCAGCACGGCGACGCCGCTACCGTTGCGCGCCACCGCCATGAGCGCGTCCATGCCGCAGGTGTCAGCCAGGCCCTGCCACCAGGCGAGGCGGTCGAACGGGGCGGCTTGTGCGGGCGAATCGAGCAGGGCAGCGACCTCCGGGTCGCCTTGCACTTCACGCAAATTGCAATGATATGCGATCGCCACCACGTACCCACACACTCCGACCGGAGCCCAGCTGACTCTCGTGCGCGCCGAACCCGAACCCGCGATCCGGCCGCTCGACCATCTCGTCCTGCGTGGATCCGCCGAAGCGCCCGCGCTCGTCCTGCGCGACCGCGTGCTTAGCTACGAGGCCTTAAGAGGCCGTGTCGGGAAGCTTAGCGCCTGGTTAAGAGAGCGGGCCAGCCAGCCTGGCGCCCGCGTCGCCACCTGGGCGGCCAAGGGTGAGCTTTCCTGCCTGATGCCGCTCGCTGCGGCCCGCGCGGGGCTGGTCCATGTCCCGATCAATCCGCTGCTCAAGCACGCCCAGGTCGCGCACATTGTGGCCGATAGCGGCGCGTCGCTGCTGCTCGGCACCCCGGCGCGGCTGGCTACCCTTGCAACCGGCGATGTACCGGACGGCTGTGCGGTGATCGAGGAACCCGCAGCCCTCGCCGGAGCGGCAAGCTTGGCCGAGGGCCTGCCGCCGAGCGCAGCCGATCCGCACCAGCTCGCGGCGATCCTCTACACCAGCGGCTCGACCGGCCTCCCCAAGGGGGTGATGCTGAGCCATGCCAACTTGTGGCTCGGCGCCGAGAGCGTCGCCACGTATCTAGTGCTGGGGCCGGCCGACCGGACGCTCACTGTGCTGCCGCTGTCGTTCGACTATGGCCAGAACCAGCTGTTCAGCACCTGGTACGCCGGCGGAAGTGTCGTGCCGCTCGAGTATCTGACCGCGCGCGACGTGGTGAAGGCGGTTGGGCGGCACGATGTCACCACGCTGGCCGCGGTGCCGCCGCTGTGGGTGCAACTTGCCGAGATCGACTGGCCAACCGAGACCGCGGCGAGACTCCAGCGCCTGACCAATAGCGGCGGCGCGCTTACGCCCGCACTGGTGAGGCGGCTGCGCGAGCTGTTCCCGCAGGCCCGCCTGTTTGCGATGTACGGCCTAACCGAGGCGTTCCGCTCGACGTATCTCGACCCGACGCTGATCGATACCCACCCGACATCGATCGGCCGCGCCATCCCCCATGCCGAAATCCTGGTGATCGGCAACGATGGACAGCTCGCGGAAGACGGCGAGGAGGGCGAGCTGGTCCACTGCGGACCGCTGGTCGCACAAGGCTATTGGCGCGATCCCGTGCGCACCACCGAGCGCTTTCGCCCGGCGCCGGCGGCGTCGCGCTATGGCGGCATGGCCGTATGGTCGGGTGATCGGGTGCGGCGCGATGGCGATGGGTTGCTCTATTTCGTTGGCCGTCGCGATGCGATGATCAAGAGCGCGGGCAACCGGATCAGCCCGCAGGAGATCGAGGACGTCGCGCTGGCCAGTGGGCTCGTGGCCGAGGCGGTCGCGCTCGGCGTCGCTGATCCGCGGCTCGGCCAGGCCGTTCACCTGATCGTCCGGGGACGCCGCGGAAGCTCCGCCGAAAGCACAGAACTGCGGCGTATCCTCCTGCAGGAACTGCCGAATTTCATGCAGCCGCAAGTCATCCACTGGCGCGAGGCGCTGCCGCTCGGGCCCAACGGCAAGATCGACCGGACTGCGCTCGCAGCGGAGCTGGCGGCATGAAGCCGTTGGGCCCGATCCCGCCTGGCTACGAGGCAGTCGATGGGGTGCTGGCGATCGACGGCGTCCCTGTCGCGCGCCTGATCGATGAGGCCGGTGGAACCCCGCTGTTCGTCTATTCGGCCAACCTGATCCGCGCCCGGGTGGCGGCGCTGCGACACGCGATGCCGGAACGGCTTGGGCTCCACTATGCCGTCAAAGCCAATCCATTTGGGCCAATTCTTCACCTGCTTTCGCAGCTGGTCGACGGCTTCGACATCGCCTCGGGGGGCGAGCTCGGCTTCGTTCAGGAAGTCGGCATCGATCCGGCATGGGTCAGCTTCGCCGGTCCGGGCAAGCGCGATAGTGAGCTCGAGGCCGCAATTGCAGCCGGCGTGACCATCAATCTCGAATCCGAGAACGAAGCCGGCCGCGCGCTGGCGATTGCCGAACGGCTTGCCGTCACGCCTCGTCTGGCGGTGCGCGTCAATCCCGACTTCGACCTCAAGGGCTCGGGCATGAAGATGGGCGGGGGGGCCAAGCCGTTCGGGCTCGATGCTGAGCGGGTCCCGGCCCTGGTCCGTCAGGTCCTTGCCGCCGGGGCCGATTGGCAGGGCTTTCACATCTTCGCCGGGAGCCAGGCGTTGGACCCTGCGGCCATCATCGCGGCGCAGGCGCAGAGCCTCGATCTTGCCGCGCGGCTTGCCTCGGAGATCGGTGCCCGCCCGCCGCGCTGCAATCTCGGCGGCGGGTTCGGCATCCCCTATTTCCCCGGCGAGCAGGCGCTCGATCTCGCCCCGATCGGCGCCGCTTTGGCGGAACGTTTCGCGGCGCTGCCGGCGGAGCTCGAGGGAACCGCGTTCTGCCTCGAACTCGGCCGCTATCTCGTTGGCGAGGCCGGGGTGTACCTGACGCGGATCGTCGACCGCAAGCTCAGCCACGGCGAAGTGTTCCTCGTCACCGACGGCGGCCTCCACCATCAGCTGGCCGCGTCCGGCAACTTCGGCACCGTAGTCCGGCGCAACTACCCCGTGGCGATCGCCACCCGCTTCGATGCACCGGTCGAGGAGGAGGCGAGCATCGTCGGCTGCCTTTGCACTCCCCTCGACCGCCTCGCCGACAAGGCGGGGTTCCCGCGGGCGGAGCCTGGCGACGTCGTCGCGGTGTTCTGCGCCGGTGCTTATGGCGCGAGCGCCAGCCCGGCCGCGTTCCTCGGACAGGGACCGGCGCGCGAGATTCTGGTCTGATTCTGCCAATGCGCGTTGACGGGATTTCGAACCCGTAAACGCTTGATGGCGCATCCGTCCCGCTCCGGGACTCGGCTTCCCAAGCCTCTGCGCAGGCCGCCAGAATCGGTCAAGGCTAACGCAATGTTCACCCTTTTTTCCGATAGCGGCGGCTGAATTTTGGCCGGAGTGCGTGGTTGCGGGGGATGCCCGCCGCGCCATCGGGCCGCGATGAGGGACCCTGCCGATGCCCAACAGCCGTTCCGCCCGCCTGCTTGCCGGTTGCGCGCTCGCCAGCTTGGCCCTTGCCGGCTGCGCCGGAGGATCGCGCGGGCCGCAGCTGCCGCCCGCCTCGTTCGTGGCGATGCAGGAAGGGCCGGGCGAGGAATATGTGATCGGGCCGCTCGACGAGCTGACGATCTTCGTCTGGCGTAATCCCGAGCTCGGCGCCCAGGTCCAGGTCCGCCCCGACGGGCGGATCACCACGCCCCTGATCACCGACATGCCGGCCGTCGGCAAGACCCCGTCGATGCTTGCCGAGGACATCAAGCTGCAGCTCTCGCAGTACATCCAGGAGCCGCTGGTCTCGGTCATCGTCAACAAGTTCGCCGGCACGTTCAGCCAGCAGGTCCGCGTCGTCGGCGCGACCGAGAAGCCGGCCTCGCTGCCCTACCGCGCCAACATGACGCTGCTCGATGCGATGATCGCGGTCGGCGGCCTCAGCGAGTACGCCGCCGGCAACCGCGCCAAGCTGGTCCGCTTCGACAAGGCGAGCGGCAGCCAGAAGGAATTCGCGCTGCGCCTCGGCGACTTGCTCAAGCACGGCGACAGCCACGCCAACGTCATGCTGATGCCGGGTGACGTCATCATCATCCCCGAGAGCTCGTTCTGAGGCGGGGACGGGCAGGGGGCAATGAACACCATCTACGACGAGTTGCGGGCAGCGCTGTTCAGCATCTGGCAGCGCCGGTGGACCGCGCTCGCCGTCGCCTGGGGCGTGTGCCTGCTCGGCTGGCTGATCGTGGCACTGGTTCCGAACGGCTACGAATCCCGGGCGCGAATCTTCGTCCAGCTCGACGATCCACTGGCCGAGCAAATCGGCGTCGGCGTTGGCGATCGCCGGCGCGACATAGACCGGGTGCGGGAGACCCTGACCAGCGCGGTCAACCTCGAGAAGATCGTGCGCTCGACCCGCCTCGGCGACGACGTCACCAGCCCCAAGCAGCTCGAAGCCGCGGTGCTGGCGCTGGGCAAGAACATCAAGGTCGTCAGCACGCAAGACAACCTGTTCCAGATCACCGCGATCTCCAACCGCGGCTCGCTTGGCGATGCCGAGAACGCGCGGCTCGCGCAGGACATCGTTGCGAAGATGATCGACATCTTCCGCGAGGAGAACCTCGCCGGGAGCCGCGGCGAGATGAGCCAGACGATCACCTTCATGAACCAGCAGCTGAGCGACCGTCAGAAGCAGCTCGAGGCGGCCGAGCAGCAGCGACTGGCGTTCGAGGCCAAGCACCCGGAGCTGTCGCAAGGCGGCGCCTCTCTGCTCCAGCGGCTCGAAGCGAGCCGGGCTGAGCTGCGCGGGATCGATGCCGACCTCGCCGCGGCGCAAAGCGCGCTGGCTTCGATCAGCGGCCAGCTTGCCGGAACGCCGCCGACGCTGACCGTCGCCGGCCCCGCCGGCGGCGCGCGCGGCGCGCTCGCCCAGGCACAGGCCGATCTCGCCGCGATGCACTCGCGCGGGCTGACCGACAACCATCCGGACGTGATCGCCGCGCGCAACCAGGTCGCCGCGCTCAAGGCCCAGGTCGCCGCCGACGGCAACGCCAGCGGCGGCGTTCCGAACCCGGCCTACAGTTCGCTGCAGTCGATCCGCGCGGATCGCGAGGCCAGCGTCCAGGCACTGCAGACCCGCCGGGCCGCGGTCCAGTCGGACCTCGCGCAGATTACCTCGCAGCAGATCGCTAACCCCGAAGTGGCCGCCGAGGCGCAGCGAATCAGCCGTGATTACGACGTGCTCAAGCAGCAGTACGACAAGCTCCTGCAGGACCGCGAGCAGCTGCGACTGCGCGGCCAGGTCGAGAGCGAGCACAACGCCGTCAAGTTCCAGGTCATCGATCCGCCGACCACACCGCGCGCGCCCGTCGCGCCCAATCGCCCGCTGCTGCTGGTCGGCGTGCTGGTTGTGGGCCTCGCCGCCGGTGTCGGCGCGGCGTTCGGGGTCGGGCAGCTGCGCTCGACGTTCGCGACCACGGCCCGGCTCGAGCAGGCGCTCGGCCTGCCGGTGCTCGGCGCCATTTCGCAGACGCTGACGACGGCCGGGCGCGAGCTGCGGCGGCGCAAGCGCACGTGGTTCGTCGCGGCGAGCGCATCCCTCGGCGGCCTGTTCGTGCTGCTGCTGTTGATCGAGTTCGTCGAACGGCAGACGGTCGCGTGAGGGGGCGAGGATGACCGAGCACAGCAAGATCTCCGTCCCCGCGGAGACCGACGGCTCGCTGATCGAGCGGGCGGTGCGCGCGTTCGACTTGCACGCCTTCGCCCCGCCACCGGTGCCGGCGGCGATCACGAACGGGGCTGCGGTCAAAGTGCAGGCTGAAGTTGCCCCGCAGTCTGGGCCGCTCGCCGGAGTTATCGTCGCCGAGCTCCCCGCAAATGCACCCGCACCTGAGCCGGTTCGCTTCGCCGGCCCGGTTCACCCGATCGACCGAGAACGCCTGCGCGAGCAGGGGCTGATCGATCCCGAAGGCGCGGTGACCGCGCTGCTGGAGGAGTTCCGCATCGTCAAACGGCAGATCCTGCTCGAAGCCGCCGAGTTGCGGCGCGCGCAGGCCGGCTCCGCGGCGCAGCGGGTGCTGATCTGCTCGCCCCATCCCGGCGAGGGCAAGACATTCTGCGCGGTCAACCTCGCGCTCTCGATCGCCGCCGAGAAGGAGAGCGAAGTCGTCCTCGTCGATGCCGACTTCGCCAAGCCTTCGATCCTCAGCGTGCTTGGTCTGCCGGGTGGACCGGGCTTGATGGACGCGCTCGCCGATCCGGCGATCGACGTCGCCGAGTGCGTGCTGGCCACCGACGTTCCCGGTCTGTGGGTCCTTCCGGCGGGGAACATGAACAGTTCGGACACCGAATTCCTCGCCTCGTCGCAAACCCGCGCGGTGCTCGACCGGCTGACCGCCGGCGCGCCGCAGCGGATGGTGATCTTCGATTCGCCGCCGGTGCTCGCCGCCTCGCCGGCGGCCGAGCTCGCCAAGTACGTCGGCCAGGCGGTGCTCGTCGCCCGCGCCGACCGCACCGGACAAGGCGCGCTGGAAGACGCAGTCTCGCTGCTCTCGGCCTGCCCCAACATCCAGTTGCTGCTCAACGCCGTCCAGTTCAGCCCGAGCGGTCGCCGCTTCGGCACGTACTATGGATACGAGGGATGAAGCCCATGTCGCCCACGATCCGCCACGCGCTCGCGCTCGGCGCCGCGCTGGCCCTGGCGCTGCCGTTCCCGGCGGCGGCGCAAAGCATCGCTTACGGCGATCCCGAGGGTGGCGATGCGCCGCCGGCCGGACCATCCGGGGCGCCGCGTCGCCATCACGGCGGCTATGAGCCGCGGATGAAGATCACGCCCTACATCGAGGCCGAGCAAGTGGTCAGCTCGCAGCTCTCGCCGGGCAGCGACACCGTGACGTATTCGACCATCGCCGCCGGCGTCGACGCCTCGATCCGCGGCCGCAACAACGAAGCCGCCGTCTCGCTGCGTTATGAGCGCCGGATCGGCTGGGGCCACAAGACCGCTGACGCCGATGCGATCACCGGCATCGCCCGGGTCGCCGCCAGCGTCGTTCCGCACACCCTCAAGGTCGAAGCCGGGGCGCTCGCTGCCCGCAGCCGTGTCGACGGCGGCGACGGCGCGGTGCTCGGCTCGCTCGACGTCCACAACCCCGTGACCAAGGTCTATTCGGCCTACGCCGGGCCGACGCTGGCGACGCACGCCGGCGGCGTCGCGATCGATGGCGGGTACCGGATCGGCTACACCAAGGTGAAGACGCCCAACGCGGTGGCCGCGCCCGGGCAGGCGCCAGTCGACGTGTTCGATCACAGTACGGTGCAGAACGCCGAGCTTCACGCCGGCACGCGGCCGCACGAGGCGCTGCCGGTCGGCGTCGGCGCGGGAGCGGGCTATTATCAGGAAGACATTTCCAATCTCGACCAGCGCATACGGGATTTCCACGCCCGCGCCGATGTGACCATTCCCGTCGCAGCCGACATCGCGCTCATCGGCGGGATCGGCTACGAGGATGTCCAGGTGTCGAGCCGCGATGCGGTTCGCGATTCCGCCGGGAACCCGGTGATCGGCAACGACGGCCGCTTCGTGACCAACCACGGCTCGCCGCGGCAAATCGCCTACCAGACCAGCGGGCTGATCTGGGACGCGGGCGTAATGTGGCGGCCGAGCCGGCGGACGGCCTTGGAGGCCCATGTCGGTCGCCGCTACGGCTCGACCACGTACTACGGCAGTTTCGCTTACGCGCCGAACCGCCGCAGCAGCCTCAACATCTCGGTTTACGACAGCATCAGCGGCTTCGGCGGCGAGGTGAACAACGCCCTCGTCGCGCTGCCGACGCAGTTCGATGCGCTGCGCAACCCGCTCACCGGCGACCTCACCGGATGCGTCGCCTCGCTCGCCAAGGGCACCTGTCTTGCCGGCGCGCTCGGCTCGGTCCGCTCGGCCACTTTCCGCGGCCGGGGGGTCATGGCGAGCTATGGCATCGAGCTCGACCGGCACCTCCAGGCCGGCATTGCCGGCGGCTACGACCGCCGCAAGTTCATTGCTACACCGGGGACGGTGCTGGCGATCGCCAACGGCGTGGTCGACCAGAACTACTGGGTCGCCGGCTACCTGACCGATCGGCTCGACCGGCGCTCGAGCATCTCGGCCAACGTTTACGCCAACTGGTTCCAAAGCGGATTCGCTAGCGGTGGCGACACCACCGCCATCGGCGCAACTGCGGCCTACAACCGCTGGCTGAGCGATCACCTGTCGGCGACGGCGGCGCTCGGTATCGACGGGGTCAACCGCGAGGCGCTCGACGAGATCTGGACCGCATCGGCGCTGGTCGGCGTCCGCTACAGTTTTTGAGCCGGGGACAAGGGACGATGTTCGACGACTTTTACGGACTGGAGGGACGGCCGTTCCAGCTGACGCCCGACCCGGCGTTCTATTTCGAGACGCTGACGCACCGCAAGGCGCTGTCCTACCTCGGCTACGGGCTCGCTCAAGGCGAGGGCTTCATCGTCATCACCGGTGAGGTCGGCGCGGGCAAGTCGACGCTGGTCGCGCACCTGATGGCGACGATCGACCCGGCGCGGCTGACGGCGGCGCAGATCGTCACCAGCAAGCTCGACGGCGAGGAGGTCATTCACGTCGTTGCCCAGGCGTTCGGGCTGCCGGTGCAGGGGCACGACAAGGCCAAGGCGCTCGGTGCGATCGAGGCTTTCCTCCACGGCGAGGCGAGGGCCGGCCGGCGATGCCTGCTGGTCGTCGACGAATCCCAGAACCTCTCGGTCGAGGCACTGGAAGAGCTGCGGATGCTGTCGAACTTCCAGCTCGGCTCGCACCCGCTGCTGCAGACCCTGCTGCTCGGCCAGCCCGAGTTCCGCGACCAGCTCCAGGGCCATCCGGCGCTCGAGCAGCTACGCCAGCGGGTGATCGCCGCGCATCATCTCGAGGCGATGGAGCCAAACGAGGTGCAGCCGTACATCGAGCATCGTTTGCGGTGCGTGGGGTGGACCGGCAACCCGAGCTTCGACCAGCGGGTGTTCGCCGAGATCTACACCGCCACCGGCGGCGTGCCGCGGCGGATCAACCAGATCGTCAATCGCCTGTTGCTGCTTGGCGCGGTCGAACAGCGCAGCCGGATCGACAACGCGATGCTCAGCCATGTGCTCAGCGACGTCGCCCGCGATGGTGTGTTGCCGTCGCGCGCGGCGGCGGAAGTCACGGTGCCGTTGCCCGAACCCCAGATCGAAACGCCGGCGCGCCCTGCGCCAGAGCAGTCCGCTCCTGTGGCAAGTCCGGACGTCTCCACCGCTTTGGCCGAACGCGACGCGCAGATCGCCGAGCTCCAGCAGGCGGTGATCGAGCTGGCCAATGCCGCCGAAGCCGGTCAGTCGATGGCGCATTCGCCCGGGAACTCGGCGATCGCGGCGCTGCAGGAGCGCCTCGCCGCGCTCGAGAGCCGGTTGATCGAGCAGGATCGCACGATCCGCCACACCCTGACGATGCTGATCGAATGGATCGAGGCCGAGGACTGCTCCGGCCGCGCGGCGGCCTGAGCATACCTCGCCCGCGACGACTGGGAGTCGCTCGACGAACGCATCGAGCGTAACTGCGCGGTGATCCTCGACCTGTTCGCTGCAGCCGGCGTCCAGGCGACGTTCTTCACATTGGGCTGGGTAGCGGAACGGCACGCGGACCTGCTGCGGCGAATCGCGGCCGCCGGGCACGAGCTCGCCAGTCACGGCTGGGACCATATCCGGGTGTTCAAGCTCGATGCCAGGAGCTTCGCCGCCGATGTCGAGCGCAGTCGCAAAGCGATCGAGGACGCGGCCGGAGTTGCCGTCCGCGGCTATCGCGCGCCGAGCTTCTCGATCGATGCGCGCACCCCATGGGCCCACGCGGTATTGGCGGAACAGGGCTTCGCCTACAGCTCGTCCGTGGCGCCGATCGTGCACGATCATTACGGCTGGCGCGATGCGCCGCGGTTCCCGTTTCGCCCCGTGCCCGGCTCCAATCTGCTCGAAGTGCCGGTGACGACCGTCGAGATTGGCAACCGCCGGCTCGCTGCGGGTGGCGGCGGGTTTTTCAGGGTGCTGCCGTACCGCTTCAGCCGCTGGGCGATCCGCCAGGTGAACGGGCGCGAGGGCCGTCCCGCGGTATTTTACTTCCATCCATGGGAAATCGATCCGGCACAGCCGCGCGTGGCCGACGCGCCGCTGCGCTCGCGGCTGCGCCACTACACGAATCTCGAAGGCATGGCCGACAAGCTGCGCCGCCTGCTGGCGGACTTCGCCTGGGGGCGCATGGACGCGCTGGTCGCGCGTGAATTGACCCGCGCCGAGGCCGTGGCCGCATGAACGCGCCGTTCCGCCATGATGTGCTGGTCCTGCGCCTGGCCGAGCTGAGCGACACTGGCGCCCGGCGCAGGATCGAGGCGTTCCTGGCGCACCATCCACAGGCGACGCCGTTCCATGCGCCCGCGTGGATCGAGGCAGTGGCATCGGGCACGGGCAATCGCGCGCTGGCGCTGGTGTCCGAACGCCGTGGCGAAATTGCCGCATACCTCCCGTTGAACGCAATTCACTCGCCGCTGTTCGGGCGTTTGCTGGCGTCGAGCGGCTTTGGCGTCGGCGGGGGATTGCTGGTTGGAGACGGCGCGGACGCCGCCCCGATCTTTGCCGCGGTCGAAGAACTTGCGCGCAAGCTGTCTTGCCCAACCATCGAGTTGCGCGGCGGCGTCCTCCCCGAAGGGCGTCCTCATTGGCACGTGCGGCGGGAATTCCATTGCGGTTTCGCGGCGCCGCTCGCCGCCGATGACGAGGCGCAGCTCCTCGCCATTCCCCGCAAGCAGCGCGCCGAAGTGCGCAAGGGGCTGGCGCAGCCGCTGACGGTCGAGTTTGGCCGGGGCGAGCGCGATCGGCGCGCCCATTATGCCGTCTTCGCCGAGAGCGTCCGCAACCTCGGCACTCCGGTGTTCCCGCGCGCGCTGTTCGATGCCGTGCTCGATCGCTTCGGCAGCGATTCCGACATTCTCACCATTTTCGACGGCGCGACCCCCGTCGCCAGCGTGCTGTCGCTTTACCATCGCGGCGCGGTCATGCCGTACTGGGGCGGGGGAACCCGCGCGGCCCGGCACCTGCGCGCCAACGAGCGGATGTATTTCGAGCTGATGCGCCATGCCCGAAGCCGCGGCTGCAGCAGTTTCGACTTCGGCCGCTCGAAAACCGGCAGCGGCGCTTACGCGTTCAAGCGCAACTGGGGCTTCACGCCGACGCCGCTCGCTTATGCCGTATGGCAGGCACCGGGCAGCGCTGCTCGCGATGCCGATCCGACCAGCGCGCGTCACGCGGCGCAGATCGCCCTGTGGCGGCGACTACCGCTGCCGATCGCCAATCGCCTGGGGCCATGGATCGCGCGGGGGCTCGGATGAGCAGCGAGATCCTGTTCCTGTCGCACCGGATCCCGTTCCCGCCCGACCGCGGCGACAAGATCCGCTCGCACCACATCCTCAAGCGGCTGGCCCGGATTGCGCCGGTTCACGTTGCCACGTTCGCCGATGACGAAGGCGACATGGCCGAAGAGGTGGAGCTGGCGACACTGGCGCGCAGCTACCGGCTGGTGCGCCGGAGCAAGCCGCTGCTGGTGGCGGGCCTCGAAGCGCTCAGATCGGGTCGGCCGGTGAGCCAGGCGGCGTTCGCCGACGGGACGATCGCCCAATATGTGGCGCAAGTGCTCGCCGAGCGGCCGATCGGCGTGATCTACATGTTTTCGGGGCAGATGGGGCAGTACATCCCCGATGAATTCCGCGGACGCGTCGTCGCCGATTTCGTAGACGTCGATTCCGCCAAGTTCGAGGCTTACGCCGCCCGAAGCGGCCGCCTGATGCGCTGGATCGAAGCGCGCGAGGCGCGCCTGCTGCGCGCCGAGGAATCGCGACTCGCGCGGCGGGCCGATGTCAGCTTGCTCGTCTCGGCCGAAGAGGCCGAGTTGTTCGTCTCGCGGCTGGGTTCCGACGTGGCGGCGAATTGCGACGTCCGCATGCTGCCAAACGGCATCGACGCGCAGTTCTATGATCCTTCATTCGTGCGATCCGAGCCACGGGTGATCGCCGCCGGGGCACCGCGGCTGATTTTCACCGGACAGATGGATTACGTGCCCAACGTCGCTGCCGCGCTGCGCGTCGCCGATCGCATCCTCCCGCTCGTGCGCCGAAGCCATTCCGAAGCTTCGTTCCACGTCGTCGGCCGCAATCCGACACCGGCGCTCCAGGCGCGTCACGGGCGCGGCGGGGTCCACGTCTGGGGCCGGGTCGACGACATCCGCCCGTGGCTCAAGGCCGGCGACGTCGTCGTCGTTCCGCTCGAGATCGCGCGCGGCGTGCAGACCAAGGTGCTCGAGGCAATGGCAATGGCCAAGCCGGTGGTGCTGACCCGCGCTGCCGCCACGGGAATCCCGGCCGTTGAAGGCTTCCATTTCGCCATCGCCGACAGTGACGCCGAGATCGTGGCGAAGATCCAGGCGCTGGCCGACAACAAAGCGGGTGCCGCGGCCAAGAGCCTCGCCGCACGCCGGTTCGTCGCCCAGACGATGGGCTGGCCAAACGCGCTGCGCGAGCTGCCGACGATCATCGGGCGCCAATCGGGGAGCGCGCGCGATGCCGCCTGAAGCGACCGCCGTTTCCGCAGGAGGCGATGTTCCGGCGCGAGGGCTGAGCGCGGCTTGGCGCGCGGCTCTCGTGCGCCTGAGTCTCGCCTGGGCCGCGCTCATGGTGCTGTTCGCCAGCGACTGGGCGGCGATGGTCGGGCAGTGGTGGAACAGCTCTACCTACAACCACATGCTGCTGGTTCCGGCGATCATCGCCTGGCTCGTGTGGTTGCGGGTTCCACAGCTCGTGCGCCTTGTCCCGCAGCCGTGGTGGCCGGGGCTCGGGCTCGTCGCGGCGGCGACACTGTTGTGGGTTCTCGGCGCGCTCGCCGCGTTTTCGCTGGTGACCGAGGCCGGCGCGGTCGCGTTGCTGATCGCCAGCGTGCCGACGCTGCTTGGCCCCCGCGTGGCCGCCGGGTTGCTGTTTCCGCTCGGCTACATGGCCTTCCTCGTGCCGTTCGGCGACGAGCTGATCCCGGCGCTGCAGATGATCACCGCGCGGCTGACGATCGCGTTGACGGCGCTGAGCCACGTTCCGGCTGTGATCGACGGGGTGTTCATCAACACCCCGGCCGGGTTGTTCGAGGTCGCCGAGGCATGCTCGGGCGTCAAGTTCCTGATCGCCATGGTCGCGTTCGGGGTGCTCGTCGCCAACGTCTGCTTCCGCTCGTGGTGGCGACGGGCGGCCTTCCTGGCGATTGCGGTGGCAACCCCGATCCTCGCCAACGGCGTGCGCGCCTGGGGGACGATCTACGTCGCCCAGTACAAGGGCGCCGCCTGGGCCGGCGGCTTCGACCACATCGTTTACGGCTGGATCTTCTTTGCGGTCGTGATCGCCGTGACCATTGCTCTGGCGTGGCGGTTCTTCGACCGTCCGAGCACCGATCCGATGATCGACGGCGCTGCTCTCGCGGCATCGCCGTTGCTGGCGCGGCTGTCGCGGCTGCAGATGCCGGCGAATGCGGCCCTCGCGGCGATCATCGCTTGCGCCGTCGTTGGACTCGCCTGGGCGTCCGCCGCCGATCGGCTGAGCGCCCCGTTGCCCCGCCGGATCGAGCTGCCGGAAGTCGCCGGCTGGCACCGCGTCGACTACCGCCCACAAGTGTGGTGGGAGCCCCGCGCGACCGGGGCCGAGCAGCGCCTGCTCGGCCGCTATGACGACGGGCAAGGACATCAGGTCGACGTGTTCTTCGCCCTCTATGCCTCGC
>JAEKKO010000066.1 GCA_019510335.1 Novosphingobium sp.
GCTTGATCCAGTTGTACTGAATGTTCTGCCGGGTGGTGAAGTGGCCGTAGCCGCGGTCGTAGGTCCGGGCGATGTGCGCCAGCTTGCGCATCTGACGGCTGTCGATCGTCCCGTAAGGAATCGCCACGCGCAGCATGTAGGCGTGAAGCTGCAGGTACAGACCGTTCTTGAGCCGCAGCGGCTTGAACTGGTCGTCGTTCATGTGCCCCTCGATCCGCCGCCGGGTCTGGTCGCGGAACTCGGCAACGCGGGCATCGACCATCGCCTGGTCGTAGTGGTCGTAGCGGTACATCTCAGCGTGCCTTTGCCGGAAGTCGCATCAGATCACCCAGCTGCCCGCCGCTGGATCGGCAGGCTTGAGGGTCAGGTCGGGGCGCACGGTCGGGCCGAGGGCGCGGATGCGGTCCTTGATGTGGGCCGGGCGGACTTTGCCGTCGCCGTCGCGCATCCCGTCGATGATATAGCCGCCGTTGACCCGGCAGGCCGCGGTCTCGGTGGCGAGAATCACGTCGGCGTGCTCGCCGGCATCGGCGGCCTCCTCGACGTGGAGCGACCAGCCCGAGCCGTCCCACCAGACGACCGCGCCGGTCTTGAGATCGTTGCCGGTCAGGATTTTCATATTGCAGCCTCCGCAGCGAGCGCGCGCAACTGCCCGATCCGGCCTTGCGCCGCAACCTCGCCGATGACGATCACGGCCGGGCTCTTGACCTTCGCCCGGACGACGAGCTCGGGCAGACCGGCCAGCACGCTGCGCAGCACGCGCATCTCGGGCCGCGCGGCGTTCTCGATCACCGCGACCGGCACTTCGGGAGCGAGGCCATCGGCGATCAGCTTCTCGGCGATCTGCGGCGCGGTGGCGACGCCCATGTAGATGACCAGCGTGCGGCCCTTGCCGGCAAGGCCGGCCCAGTCCTGCTCGGTGAGGCCCTTGCACTGACCGGCGACGAAGCTGACGATGCTCGCTCTGTCGCGATGAGTCAGCGGGATCTGCGCCGCGGCCGCCGCGCCGAGCGCCGCGCTGACCCCGGGGACGACCTCGACCGGCACGCCGGCGGCGCGGCACGCCTCTACCTCCTCGCCGCCGCGGCCGAACACGAACGGGTCGCCGCCCTTGAGCCGGACCACGTCGCGTCCGGCGAGCGCCTCGGCGACGAGCAACGCATTGATCTCGGCCTGGGGCATGGTGTGGCGCGAGCGGCGCTTGGCGACCGAGATCAGGCGGGCGCGGGGCGGGGCCATGGCGAGGATCGCCGGATCGACCAGGCCGTCGTGGACGATCAGCTTGGCGTTGAGGATCAGCCGCGCCGCGCGCAGCGTCAGCAAGTCGGGATCGCCGGGGCCGGCGCCGACGAGGAACACGGTACCGGGAGCGGGCGCGGGTCCAGTCATGGTCGGGCAGATGGCGATGCCGGGCCAGGCGCGCCAGCGAGAATGCGTTGGGCAGAGGCTAGGACAGCTTTATCGCCCCCCTCCTTCAGCGCCCCGCGTCAGGTGCATTTCCCTCCAGCTTGAGTGGCGGCAGATGCTTGACGGTGACGACCCGGTCGGCCGGATCGGGCAGCAGCACGCCATGCTCCTGAAATTGCCGCCAGACGCGCTTGAGCACGTCGGAGCGGATGTTGCCGAGGCCCTCCTCGGGGTCGTTGATCCACACCCGAATCTCGAAGGCCATGCCCGCCTCGGCGAAAGCGAGCAGCCAGACAGCCGGCGGCGGGCTCTTGAGCACCCGCGGCGACTCCTTGGCCGCTTCGAACATCAGCCGTTCGGCGAGCTCGAGGTCGGCGCTGGCGGCGACCGTCACCGGGATGCGGATGCGGACATTGCGGCTGCTGTAGGACCAGTTCTCGACCTGATTGGTCATCAGGTTCTCGTTCGGGATCAGGTATTCCTTCTTGTCGCGGGTGGTCACCGACACCGCGCGGATGCCGATCCGCTTGACCTGGCCGACCGCCGCGCTGCCGTCGCTGCTCTTTACGGCGATCACGTCGCCCGGTTTGATCGAGCGGTCCATCAGCAGGATGATCCCGGCGATCAGGTTGCCGAAGGTCTTCTGCAAGCCGAAGCCGACGGCCAGCCCGAATGCGCCCGAAAACACCGTCAGCGCGGTCAGGTCAATTCCGAGAACGTCGATGCCGATGAGAATGCAGAGGATCCACACGGCGATCGAGGCGAGCTTCTCGCTGAGCAGCCGCTGGGTCGAATCGAGCCGGCGAATGCGCAGCAGCACGCGCCGCGTCACCGCCCCGGCGAGGCGAGCGACGGCGATGACGACGATGACCACCACCAGCACGGCGATCCCGCGGTAGACCGAAATGCGGTTGTGCCCGACGTCGAAGCCGATCGCGTCGAGGCGTTGGCCGATGGCGTAAAGATTGGTGCGGATCGTCATCCGGGCATCCGCGCCAGCGCCTGCTCGAGATCGGCGATCAGGTCCCGCGGGTCCTCCAAGCCGATCGACAGGCGCACGCCCCAGCGGTCGGCCGGATCGGCGCCGGCCGGCGGCCAGCTCGTCGCGCTGCGGGCGGCGGCGGGGTCGACCGGCACGACCAGGCTCTCGAACCCACCCCAGCTGTAACCGATGCCGAACAGCTCCAGCGCATCGATGAAGCGGTTGCGCGCCGCCGCGTCGCCGCCCTTGAGGACGAAGCTGAACAGCCCGCACCCGCCGGTGAAGTCGCGCCGCCACAGCTCGTGGTCGGGCGCGCCGGGCAGAATCGGGCACAGCATCCGCGCAACTTCCCGGCGCGACTGCAGCCACCGGGCAACCTCAAGGGCACTTGAGGTCTCCCGTTCGAGCCGAATCTGCAGCGTCCGCAAACCCCGCAGCGCCAGCGCCGCGTCGTCGGGCGCGATGACTTGGCCGAGCGCCTGGGCGGTCCGCCTGAGCTTGCCATACCATTCCGCTCCGGCCGCGGCGCTGCCCATCATCAGGTCGGAATGGCCGCCGACGTGCTTGGTCAGGCTCATCACCACGATGTCGACGCCGTGGGTCAGGCCCTGGAATCCCAAGGGACTGGCCCAGGTGTTGTCGAGGATCGAGACGATCCCGTGCTCGCGCGCGATTGCCGCTAGCGCCGGCACGTCCTGCACTTCCATCGTCAGGCTGCCGGGCGATTCGAGCAGGACGGCGCGCGTCCGCTGATCGATCGCCGCCTGAAGCGCGGCTGGATCGAGCGGGTCGAACCAGCGGGTCTCGACTCCAAGTTCGGCGAGCAGGCCGCGCGCGAGGGCCCGGCTCGGCTCGTAGGCGT
>JAEKKO010000067.1 GCA_019510335.1 Novosphingobium sp.
GCCCGCAACGACGCCGCGCGCCAGGCGCTGCAGGCGGCGACGGCCACGCTCGCGGCGCATGACCAGGCGCTCGCGGTAGCGCGCGAGCGGACCTCGGCCCAGCGCGCCGACATCCGCAGCTGGCAAGCGCGCTCGGGCGATGCCGCCCGGCGCCTCGCCGAAGCCATCCGCCGCACGACCGAGCTCGAGGAAGAGCGCGCCGTCGTCGCCGCCAAGCCCGCCGGGCTGCTGCGGGCGATCGAGGAAGCGGACGCAGTGCGTGAGCGGCTCGGGGCCGAGCTGACGAACGCCGAAGCCGCGATGGCGGCTGCCCAGGACGGCGCGCGCGATGGGGATGCGGCGCTGGCTCTCGCCACCGAGGCGCTCGCCGCCGCTCGCGAATCCCGCGCCGGCGCCGCCGCGCGCGCCGAGAACGAGGAAGAGCGCCGCGCCGAAATGGCCCGCATCGCCGGCGAGCGCTTCCAGCGCCCGCCGCCGCTGTTGCCGCAGGCGTTCGCCTTTACCATCGAGAGCGTCGCCGCGGCGGGCGAGGAATCGGCGGCGATGGACCGCCTCGTTGCAGATCGCGAGCGCCTCGGCCCGGTCAACCTGGTCGCCGCCGACGAGCTTGCCGAAGCCGAAGCCCGGCACGGCGAATCCCTCGCCGAGCAGAGCGAGCTGACCGAGGCGGTGCACCGCCTGCGCGGCTCGATTGGCAACCTCAACCGCGAGGGCCGGGAGCGGCTGCGGGCCGCATTCGAAGCCGTCGACGGGCACTTCCGCCGCCTGTTCATGCGGCTGTTCGAGGGCGGCCAGGCCCACCTCGCGCTGGTCGATTCCGACGATCCGCTCGAAGCCGGGCTCGAAATCTATGCGCAGCCGCCCGGCAAACGCCTGCAGTCGTTGACGCTGCTCTCGGGCGGGGAGCAGGCGCTGACCGCGATTGCGCTGATCTTCGCCCTGTTCCTGACAAACCCGGCGCCAATTTGCGTGCTCGACGAGGTCGACGCGCCGCTCGACGACGCCAACATCGAGCGGTTCTGCGACCTTCTCGACACGATGGTCGCCGAAACCGCAACGCGTTACCTGATCGTCACCCATAATGCGGTGACGATGAGCCGCATGCACCGCCTGTTCGGCGTCACGATGATCGAGAAAGGGGTGTCGCGCCTGGTCAGCGTCGACCTCGGCGCCGCGGAGGAGCTGCTGGCGGCGGAGTAGCGCGAGTCAGCGAATTTGCCGAACTTGTACTCCGCATGCATCGGCGACGCGACTCCAGCTTTGGTCGGCCGTGAGCACCGCCACACCCAGTCTGCGCGCCAGCGCCAGGCAGAAGCGATCCCCGAGAGAGAGGCCCGCCGGTTGCGTGAGCTTGCGGAGAATCCCGGTATCGATGCCGAGTTCCTCATCGGCCTCGACCACAGCGCAGCCGAGAGCCCGCATCGCCATCCGTGCCTGCCCTTCGGTTTTTCCCTTCGCAATGAGAGCTGCGATCACCTCGGCAAGGTTGACCACACTGATCGCCGCCTCATCGAGCCGTTCGATGACGACATCCTGGCCCGATTCATCGTTGAGAACCGCGAGGATCGCCGAAGCATCGACCACGACCGTCATTCGCCGCGTTCAAACGCCTGATGACGCTCGGCGATGAGCTCCTCCGAACTCATGATCGGGTGCGGCGACTGCGCCAGAATGGCCCGCGCCGCAGCGACGCGCTCAGCCGCACTCGCCCGCGAAGGGACAACGTCAGCCTGTTTGCGATAGATCGTGCCACGCGAGAAGAGATTGCCCGCGACCACACGGCCCTTCTTGATCGGCTTCCAGCCGCGACCGACGAGCACCTCCTTCACCCAGCGTCCGACGAGCTTCTTTTCCTGGTCACTTAGTGAGCCGACCTCCGATGCGATGCGAGCACCGATCGCTTCGACGGCAGGGCGGCCGGCTCGAGCCTTGGCCTCGATCTTCGCAAGCTCCGCCTCGGAAGCGAGGATTGGGGCGATCCGCTCACCTTTGCGACTGTGCTTGAACGCCTCGAGCGACATCGGCTTGTCTCCTACTGATTAGGAGACATAAGGTGCCACCAGGCGACAGTCAACCGAGCACGTACCTTGGCCCCTGCCCGGACGTCCCGGCGCGGTCGTCGCGGTTGTAGAGCTGGCAGCGCTGGAGGCTCAGGCAGCCGCAGCCGATGCATTCCTCGAGCTTGGTCCGGGTGCGGGTCAGCAGCTGGATCTTGGCGTCGATCTGCGCCCGCAAGCCGTGGCTGACCCGGCGCCAGTCCGATACGGTGGCGGTTCGGCCCCGAGGCAGGGTAGCCAGGGCGCTCTCGATCTCGTCGAGAGCGAGGCCGAGCTTCTGGGCGATCATGATGAAGCTCAGGCGGCGGATGTCGGAGCGCAGGAATCGCCGCTGGTTGCCGGCGGTGCGGCGCGGGGTTATCAGGCCCTGGTCCTCGTAGTATCGGATCGCCGACACGGCGAGTCCGGTGCGCTGCGCCAGCGCGCCGATCGGTATCAGGTCTTCCTTGTCCATGTTGATCCCGCCCATCCCGGTCCAGGCCCTCAAGTTAACTTGAGGTCGGCTAATGAACAAGGCCGAAGAGCCGCTTTTCCACCGCTGATCAGAGCAATTCGCCTTGCGGGACGGTCGCTCCACCGGCCCAGCGCTCGGCCGTGCGCTCGACCCCCAATTCGCCCGGCCAGGTGCGGCACAGGGCGAATGCCTCCTCCGCCGACCCCTCGAGCCACGCCGACCAATGCTCGCGCGGCAGGACGACGGGCATGCGGTCGTGGACCTCGGCCATCGATTGGCAGCTGTCGCACATCACCATCGCGTAAGCATCGCCCCATTCGGCGGTGGGACGCCACAAACCAGCGACGGCGAACGGGTCCTCGCCGGGCAGGGAGTACCAGGTCCGGGTCATCTGGCCTTTGGGGCCTTCCGCCTCGGCCCAGCCGCTGACCGGGACGAGGCAGCGGCGGGCCGCGAAGCTGGCGCGCCAGAACGCCGTGCCGAGCTTGTCCTCGCGGGCGTTGGTCACCGGCTTGGGCCTGAGCGCGCGGCCGTCACGGCCCTTGAGCGCCAGCGGGAAGCCCCACGTCATCGCCCGCGCCCGCCCCTCGGCGACGACGATGCCCGGGTACCCGGGATAGACTTCCGCGGCGAAGTTGGCGCCGCGCTCGGGGACGGCCGCGAACAGGTGCGCGACCTCGTCGATCCCCTTGGTCATCCGGTAGAGATTGCACATCAGGCG
>JAEKKO010000125.1 GCA_019510335.1 Novosphingobium sp.
TGCTGCAAGGTCGCGCTCGAGCGCGGCGAGGGCGGGGCGCTGATCGGCCCGTCGGCGTATTTCTGCAAGCACCCGCCACAGCAGTTCAATGATGACACCGCCGCGCAGATGGTCGAGGAATACATCGCCGACGCCGCGCTCGCGGCCGAGTAGGGCGGCGCGGTTCTTAGGGAGCAGCGCGAGGTTGTCGAGCCGCCGGTCAGCGCGAAAGCTGGCCGGCGCTGTCGTTTCGAATGGGGCCGCATGGACGCGTTGATCATCGCCGCCGGGTACGGCAGCCGCCTCGCTGGGATTTCGCGCTCGAAGCCGCTCACGCCGGTCGCGGGCATTCCCCTGCTCGAGCTCGGCGTGCGCCAGGCGGCAGCGGCCGGGGTGCGGCGGGTGGTCGTCGTCACCGGGCACCGCGCGGACGAGGTCGAGGCGTTCCTCACCGGTCTCACGGCGCGCACCGGGGTCACGATCGAGGCGGAACGGGTCGCCGACTGGTCGACCCCCAACGGCCATTCGGTGATGGCGGGGGCAGCGCGGATTCCGGGCGACTACCTGCTGATGATGGCCGACCACATCTTTTCGGCCGAGATCCTTGCGCGGCTGGCGCGAGCCGGCGCTCCGGACCGGGGCGTGACCCTGGCGATCGACCGCCGCGTGACCAGCCCGCTGATCGATCCCGACGATGCCACCTGGGTCCGCACCGCGCGCGACGGGCGGATCACGGCCATCGGCAAAAGCCTGACCGGTTACGACGCGGTCGATTGCGGCGCATTCCTGGCGACGCCGGAGCTGGCCGCGGCGATCGCCGAGGCAATCGCCGCTGGCCGCCCCGGCAGCCTCTCGGACGGGATGCAGCGCCTCGCCGAAGCCGGCAGGGCGCAGACGCTCGACGTCGGCGCTGCCTGGTGGATGGACGTCGACGATGCCCGCGCTCACGCCCAGGCCGAAACCGAGGCGCCGCGCTGGCTTCCGGAAGTTTACGCCCGAGCCTGATCAGCCCGGGTCACGGATACTTCATCTGGATCCGGGTCGAGAGATTGGCCTTCGGGATCGACAGCCTGACCGCGCGGAACGACGGCAGGCCGGCAATCGTCGGCGGATTGTTCGAGAAGCCGTAGCCTTCCGCCGGCAGGCCCAGCCCGCTGCGGTCGAATTTTCGATTGCCGTTCTCGTCGTGGTACAGCGCGAGGACGTAATTGCCCGGCTCCGGCACGAAGATGCACGCGCGCATGCTGCCCGCGTGCGCCGGAACACGGCCGACGTAGAGCGAGCCGTGGCGGACGAGGAAGCGCCGCGGGTCGTCGGGATAGAGGGTGATCGCGAGCAGCCCGTCGCTCGAGCGCAGCCCCTCGACGTTGACGTTGATCCAGGTCGAGCTGGCCGGGCCGGTGCAGCCCGGGGGCGGGCCGCTCTGGGCCCGCGCGGTCGGCCCGGCTAGCGCTGCGGCAGCAGCCAGAACCGCTAGCGTGACGGCCGCGGTGCGGGACCGTCTCGGCAGACTCATGCGTGGACTCCTCATTGGGGGACTGCCCTCATTATCCCTAAAGCTTTGTTGCTGATGGATTATTCATCGGACAAGCGGCGCCGGGGCTGACTTTGCCGCACTGCTTTGTGACGTTCGGGTGAACGGACAGTGAATTGGACCGTGTCACGCGCCATCCCGCCGCGTCACAGATACGATCCGCCCGGCCTCGAGTGCAACTTCGGCGTCCGCGAGCCCAGCCAGCGCACCACGGTGGCCGATGATGACGATCGTCATGCGTCCCTTGAGCCGCTCGATCGCGGCGGCGATCGCCGCCTCGTTGGCGGCGTCGAGCGCGCTGGTCGCTTCGTCCAGGATCAGCAGCGCCGGGTCCCGCAGTAATGCCCGGGCCAGGGCGAGCCGCTGCCGCTCACCGCCGGAAAGGCGCCGCCCGCCTTCGCCGATGTCGCTGTCCAGTCCAAGCGGCAGGTTGTGGACGAACCCTGCCGAGGCATCCTCGAGCGCGCGCCGCAGCCGCGCCTCGTCGGCTTCGGGCGCCGCCCACAGCAGGTTGTCGCGCACCGAGCCCGAGAAGAGCACCGGCTCTTGCTGGACGTAGGCGACGTGCGCGCGCCAGGCCCGGCGGCTGCCGCCATCGAGCGCCATGCCATCGATCGCGACGCTGCCCGCATCGGGCGCAATCAGGCCCCCGACGAGATCGGCAAGCGTGCTCTTGCCCGCGCCGGATGGGCCGGTCAGAGCGACGCAGCTTCCAGCTCGAACCACGAGGTCCGCCTCCTCGAGCGATGCCGTGGCGCTGGCCTCGAAACGGACGGTTGCCGCTTCGAGCGTGATCTCCTGTCGCAATGCGGCCCCGCCTCGTTCGCGGGGACCCTCGCGCGGCCCCTCGTGGTGGGCCTCGGCGAGCTCAATCAGACTGGCCACGCTGGTCAAAGCGGGACGGGCGTGGGCCCAGTTCTGCCAACTTTCCTGAAGCGAGCCGAGCAACGGCAGCGCCCGCGCGAAAAGCGCCACCAAAGGCACCACGGTGGCGAGGCCGGCGCCCCAGCGGGTCACTCCGAGCCAGACCAGCAGCGCAAGCACCGCCGCCCCGCCACCCTGGAGGAGGATCTGCCCGAAACCGAGGTCGCGGCGATAACTGAGCTGCAGCCATCGAACGCGCTCGAAGCCGGCCTGCGCCTGGTCCCTGGCGAAATCTTCGCGGCTGAAGCTCTTGATCACCTTGATCCCGCGGAGACCTTCGGTGAAAGCCTCGTGGACATCGGCGTGCGCTTTGCCGAGACGTTCCCCAAGTACCGATGCCCGGCGACGCAGCCGTCGGTAGGCAAGCAGCACGCCAGCCCCGGCAAGGGCCGCCGCAATCGCGACCATCGGTGAGATGATCAGCGTCGCAGCGCCGAGCGCGAGCAACGTGATTGCTGCGGTCAGCCCGGCCACGGCATAGCGCACCCCATAGCCGACGCGCTCGATGCTGGTGAGCAGCTGGCTCAGGTTTTCGGAGTGACGCATCGCTACCAGCAGGCGCCAGTCAGCGTGGAGCAAGGCCGTCCAGGCGCGTCCGCGGAGCGTGTCGACCACGCTCAGCTGGAGCTGATCGGTGCTCAGGGCCCGAAGATGGGCCACGATCGCCCGGACAACGACCAAGGCAACGAAGATCGCCAGCAGCGGGCCGAGCGAAAGGGGTATGCCGAGAGCATGCAGCGTCATCGCCACGCGGCCGGTTCCGCCGACGGGGTGGCCGAGCACGGTCAGCATCGGAACGAGCATCAGCAGGCCGGCGCCCTCGCTTATCGCGGAGAGCACCAGCAGGGCAACCAGCCGTCCGAACTGCGGAGCGAAGCCGGGCATGAGCTCGGTGATCCGGTATCCGGCCGCCTCGCTACCGCGCGCTTCGGCTTCCGACCGATCCGGCGGGGCAGACGCGAAGGGCTGCATAACCGCCGTTCCTACCGGTTTGACTTGCGGACGAACTCGATGAAGCGGCCGGTTGCGATCGCGCGCATCAGACCCGCTTCGCGAGTCAGCCGAACCTCCGGCTCGCGCGGATCGCCTTCGTCCCAGGCGTCGATCAGCGCGGTCATGCGCTCGGTATCAAACAAATCGGCCAAATCTGGCTGGTCCGCGATCCGCGCAATCGTTTCGCGCAGGTTCTCGCGCTGACGCCCGAGCCGCAACTGCCATTCGACGTTGTGGTCGGCGGAGCGCGGATTAGTCCGTTGGGCCTCGGGCAAACGGCCTTCGGCCAGTCTCCGGGCGAGCCAGCGGCCAACTCCGCCGCGCATGAACTGCGTAGTCGGAACGCCGGCGCAGAACTCTACCAGCGGCCGATAACAATAGACGTCGATCTGCGGCATTCCATAGATCTGCTCGAACGCCTGTTCGAGGTCGCCACCATCGCAGTCCCGCCAGCGGTATTCGAAGGCGAGCGCCGCGCGCTTGCTGCTGAAGTACTCCTCCTGAGCGATCGCGCCGGTCTCAATTGCGCGTTCCCACGCGTCGTTTGTTGCCGCCACGGGCATCATCGACATGGCTTCGTTGAACGTCGCTGCGCGCGAATGCCGCCTCCGACGCAAAGCGAGGCGAGCTCGCAAGGGCAGCAGGCGAACTAGGCTGAGCGAGACGAACCGATGGAGTAAGGTACGCTGGTCGTCCGGACGATTGGCTAGAGCAAGATAGAGTTCGTGCCAGCGGCCGGACAACAGGAACTCGACGTAGCTGGTCCGACCGTTGTTGCTGATTGTCTGGTTGCCGAACTCGCCGGTTAGCATCGAATCGCAGCCTCGGTGCCGCGCCTCCTCCCACATCGCCTGATACGGAAAAAAGTTGACCAGGTAATTTGGCGCCCCACCCATTGCCAAGAACATATCGGTCCATCGGGAATCAAACGGCCGGTCTCGATTGTCGAGAAAACTCGGAACCAACCGCGGATGTGCGGCTGCGAACGCTTCGACCAGTTCGCGGTCGGAATTGTACATGCCCGGGCGAGCACCGATGCTGTGGTCCGCGAGCGGGACGAACGTGTAGCTCGGTAGGCTCCGTTCCGGTGGCATCTGGCGAAGCACTTCGTCGGCGAGAATCGACGAATCAAGGCCGCCCGACAACTGGATGGCGGGCCTGTCAGTTTGCTTCAGCGCCTTTGCGACCGCCTCCTGGAGCAGCTCGCGTGCGGCATCCACGTACTCATGATCGTGGCGAAAGCGGACCTCCGGAAGCCCCGCCAGATCATAGAAGTCGGACGTCGATGCGCCAGCGCGATCGAGCTCGACGATGCAGCCGTGCGGCACGCGCCGCGCGCCTTCGAACCAGCCGCGCTCACGATCGAGCAGATTGAAGAAGAGGTTGTCGGCGAGCTTGGTCCGGTCGAGCTTTTCGGGAAGCCCGGCGGCGATCAGCACCCGCGGAACCGAGGCCGCAACCGCCATGCCGTCGAACTGCGCGTAATGCAGCGGCGGCGAATCCCACGGGCTTCGCGAGAGCCGCAGGCGATCCGGCCAAGCGAGGATCGCACAATAGCGGCCGACGACATGCCGGTCCGCGTCGATGCCCCAGCAATCGACCGCGGCCCCGTAAAGAGTCGCAGCATCGACGGTCGAAGCAAGCTTGAGCCGAGCGGCGATTTCCGCTGCATTCTCGACCACGCCGTTGAACAAAACGCGTGCGCCGGAATCGGAGCGCATGGGACGCCAGCCACGGATCTGACTTCGGCCGGAACGAGGGAGGTAGCTGAAGGCGGTGCTGGCTTCTTCCCAGTAGGACGCAGCCCTACCGGCGAACAGCCCAAGCGAAGCAGCAATCCGCTGCGACAGGCGCGCCGGCGAGCCCGACCAGTCGCGCCATGCAGCGATCAAAAGCTGTGAGTGCCAGCCTTAGCTGCCGCCGTTCTTGCTTTGCGTCGGATTTGCTTGAGGACCGGCCACACTGCCGATCGTCCCGAGCCGAATGAGCTCGGGCTTGGTCCATTCCTTCTTGGCAGGTGTCGCAGAATTCATCGTGATCTCCGGGGAAGCTATGCTGAGCCTGATGAAGGCCCGGGGTCTCACGACAACGCTAGGCGAAACCCGGCGTTGTTTGCAAGTGCGAAATCAACAACTTTAATGGCGTCATAAATCGGCACGTTTCCAGCACTTATCCTTGCAGCGAGAGCAGCATCGACCAAGGCCCCGGCAACTCGCCGATGACGATGCGCCCGCCGCATTCGACCCAGGCGTGAAGATCGTCGCTCCCATCGCGCGCTAGCTGCGGGCGCACGGCGATCCGCAGCACGTATGGCCAGCGCCGCTTTCGCAGCAGCCAGGCGAGCGCCATCGCCCGCGGCAGGCACTTGGTCGCGAACGGCAGCCGCCCCGCCGCGCGCTCGACATGGACCGCCAGCCGGCGCGCCGCGGCGACCCGATGCGGCGTCGCCAAGGACTGCCCGGCCCCATCGAGCCGCCCGATCGAACCGCGCCAGAGCCGCAGCGGCACGAGCGCGACCAGTAGCCGCGCGACGCAGAGCAGGGCCATCGCCTCGACGGTTCGGGCGCGCAGGGGCCAGGCGTCAGCCGCGCGCAAGCAGCCCCGCGCCCGCCAGCTCGGCCAGGAAGGCATCTACCTCCCCGGCGATCCGCTCCTCCGGCGCTTGGTACTCGGCGGCCAGCGCTGCAACGATCGCGTCGCGGCTGCGGGCTCCGTCGATCAGCTGCCAGATTGCTCGTGCGGTGCCGACAATCGAGAACGTATCGCCGGTCGCGTTGTTCATCACGACGACTTCTTCGTCGATCTCGACCGAGCTGAACGCCTTGGAATTGAGGACAATGGCGGTCATCGGACGCTCCTGGCGGATCTGACGTGGTTCGCGGCGATGGCCACTCCGGCGGCGAACCGCGCCGGATCTCGGGGCCTGACGAACCGCGCCATCGGCACCTGGCTGGCAAGCCGGGCGTGGAGACTGAACAGCCCCGCGCGGTCGAGCTTCTGGGCCTGTGCGAACAGCACGTCCGTGTGATGGTCGGCTTCGAGACGGGCAAACCGCTCACCCGGCGGTAGCGGCCGCATCGCGCTCTCGGGCCCGTCTTCGAGGAACACCAGCTCGGAGAGGGGCAGCCGCACGGCGATGTCGCCGGCTGGCGGGCGGGCGTAGAACTTGTCGTTATCCGGGGCGACCTTCTCCTCGGCCACGGCGCCCGTCAACGCCAACGCGTCCGGCAACAGCTTCAGCCGCTTGTGCCCGGGGAGGCAGGTGATCCGCTCCGGGTCGGACAAGTCGAGCACCAGCGTATCGTCGCAGAACATCGGCAGACCCTGTGCGCCGAGCCCGGCGATCAGCGTCGACTTGCCAGCGCCGCCGGGACCGGTGAAGGCATGGACTCTGCCGTTCCACGCGACCGCCGAGGCATGGATCGGCTTGAACCCCGCTATGCTCGCCACCGCGGCGTAGACGCTGCCGTTGAGCCACAGCGATTCCTCGCTGGTGTCGCCCCCGTGCGGCCGCTCGACGAGGATCCCTTCACCCTTGCGGTAGTAGAAGCCGAAGCCGGTATGGGTGCGCAACAGGAAGCTATCGCCGACCAGGTGCTGGCAGCCGCGCGCGACCGCGACCCCGTCGAGCGCCTCGGGAACGGCCCCGGCGCGAAGGCGCAGCTCGTCCGCGAACGGGACCGCGTACGGGACCAAGCCATCTTTGACTCGTGCTGCTGGAGCGCTGGGCATCGCTTGCCGCTTTGCCTTGGCGCAGGCCGTCGCGTCAATCGCACGGCAGATCGGATCAACCGGCTGTGGCGATGTGGAAAACGGGCGGATCCGGCCTTGTTCCCCCCAGATGCGGTGTCTAAGCGCGGGGAAAGGACAATCCGTGCCCATGTCCCCGCTGATCGCTCCCTCCATCCTTTCGGCCGATTTCGCCCGGCTCGGGGACGAAGTGCGCGCGATCGATGCCGCAGGGGCCGACTGGATCCACGTCGACGTGATGGACGGCCACTTCGTCCCGAACCTCACGATCGGCCCGGGCGTGGTCAAGGCGCTGCGCCCGCACACCGCCAAGCCGCTCGACGTCCACCTGATGATCGCGCCGGTCGATCCGTTCCTCGAGGCGTTCGCCGAAGCCGGCGCCGACCACATCACCGTGCACCCCGAGGCCGGCCCGCACATCCACCGCACCGTCCAGGCGATCAAGGCGCTCGGCAAGCAGGCGGGGGTCTCGCTCAACCCCGGCACCCCGGCCAAGATGCTCGACTACCTGATCGACGACATCGACCTGGTGCTGGTGATGAGCGTCAATCCAGGGTTCGGCGGGCAGAGCTTCATCGCCAGCCAGCTGCGCAAGATCGAGGCGGTACGCAAGATGATCGACAAGACCGGCCGCAGCATCCGCCTCGAGGTCGATGGCGGGATCGATCGCGAAACCGCCCGGCAATGCGTCGCCGCGGGCGCCGACGTGCTGGTCGCCGGCACCGCGACGTTCCGCGGCGGATCCGAGCGCTACGCCGCCAACATCGCCGCCCTCAAGGAGCTCGGATAGCGATGGCCGAGGCTTTCGCCGGCAACCGACCCGATGCGGCGCACGACGCGCCGGCCGAGACGTCGGCGATCCCCCTGGCGGGCTCCGGCACGGAGGCGCTGGTGAGCGACGGCGAAAGCGCCCTGCCGCCGGAAGAATTGATCGAGCCTGGCCGGGCGCTGGCCCTCGTCGACTTCGCCCCGCCGGCAATCGGCGCCGGCGATCGCCTCGTGCGGTTGGCTTATCGGCTCGGCGTCCCCGCCACGGCGCTGACTCACCCGTTCCGCAAGCCGGCCCGGCCGCGGCTGCTGGCGACGGTCGCCAATTCGCTCGTCGGCGACAAAGTTGCCGGGACCGCGCTGCGCGCCGGCCATTTCCTCGTCCATGGCGCCAAGCTGCCGTTCGCGCAGATTGACTTCGCCGGCGCGGCCCGTCTCAGCGCCCCGGTCGAGCGCACCATCCACGGCTTCGGCTGGCTCGCCGACCTCGAGGCGGCGGCCCCGCGCGAGCAAGTCACCGCCGTTGCCGAACGCGTGCTGGCGACGTGGCTCGACGCCAACCCCAAGCCGCCCGGGAGGCCCGGCAAAGGCCCGGTGTGGACGATCGACACCGCCGGCAACCGACTGCTCAACTGGCTGGTCAACGCACCGCTGATTCTCTCCGGCAGCGATAAGGCGCAGCGCGCGCGGACGTTTGCCGCGATCGGCGAAACCGCTCGCTGGCTCGACCGCCACGTCGGCCGGGCCGAGGACCAGTTGGCTACCCTCGCCGGGTGGAGCGCGATCACCGCCGCCGGCCTGCTCCTGCCCGACGGCAAGCCGCGCCGGCTCTACGGCGAGTCCGGGCTGATCCGCACGCTTGGCGAGCTGGTCGGCGACGACGGCG
This sequence comes from Novosphingobium sp., assembly GCA_019510335.1. Classification (GTDB taxonomy): domain Bacteria; phylum Pseudomonadota; class Alphaproteobacteria; order Sphingomonadales; family Sphingomonadaceae; genus Novosphingobium. The sequence continues at coordinate 8,835 of JAEKKO010000125.1, forward strand.
GAATCGTCAGCCGCAGCCCGCTCGGCCAGGCCGAGGCGATCGCGCTGCTGGCCCAGCTGCGCGCCTGCTATCGCGCCACCCGTCGGGATCCGCCGGCAGCGATCGAGGGCATCCTCGGCCTGCTGGTGCCGCCGCTGCTCGCGCTGGTCCACGGTGACGGCGGGATCGGCAGCTGGCAAGGCGCGTGGGCGCTCGGGCCGGAGCGGATCGCCGCCCTGGTCGCCGCCAGCGGCGTGCGCACGCGGCCGCTGCGCGACGTGCGCCAGTGGGGCTACCAGCGGGTCGCCGCGCACAAGAGCGTGCTCCAGTTCGACGCCGCGCCGCCGCCGCTGCCACGCCATGCGCGGACCGGCTGCGCCTCGACCCTGGCGTTCGAGTTCAGCCACGGCGGCCAGCGGCTGGTGGTCAATTGCGGCGGGGCCGCGGCAGCTGGCGGGCTGATCCCGGCCCGGCTCGAGCAGGGCCTGCGGGCGACCGCGGCGCACTCGACCCTGATTCTCGACGAGACCAATTCGACGGCGGTGCTGATCAACGGCAAGCTCGGCTCCGGCGTTGCCGAAGTCGAGGTCGACCGCCGCACCATCGAAGGCGAGCGCGCGGTCAACGGGCGCGGCGCCCGCGCCGCCTGGGGCGCGACCCGGCTCGAGGCGGCCCATGACGGTTACGCCGGCCGCTACGGCCTCACCCACCGTCGCATCCTGATCCTGCGCGACGACGGCAGCGAGCTGCGCGGCGAGGACCTGCTGGTCCCGACCAAGGGCAAGGGCAAGCGTGGCAAGGTCGGCTATGCGATTCGCTTCCACCTCGGTCCCGGCATCGACGTCCGCCGCTCGGACGACGGCCAGGGAGTCGGCCTCGGGTTGCCCGACGGCTCGGTCTGGCAGTTCCGCTCGGGCGCCGGCGAGGTGACGGTCGAGGAAAGCATCTGGGCCGATGTCCACGGCCGCCCCCAGGCGACTCAGCAGCTGGTCCTGCAAGGGCTGGTCTCACGCGGCGGCGGGACGTTCGCCTGGCTGCTCAAGAAGATGGGATAACCTAACCGAAATGACTGACGTGACGATCCGCCGGGCGCTGCTCTCGGTGTCGGACAAAGCCGGCCTGAGCGAGCTCGGCCGCGCCCTTGCCGCACGCGGGGTCGAGCTGGTCTCGACTGGCGGCACCGCGCGCGCGCTGCGCGAGGCCGGCCTGGCCGTTCGCGACGTGTCCGAGCTGACCGGGTTTCCCGAAATGATGGACGGCCGGGTCAAGACCCTGCACCCGATGGTCCACGGTGGCCTCCTCGCGGTGCGCGACGAGCCCAGCCACGCCGCGGCGATGGCCGACCATGGCATCGCCGGCATCGATCTCGCGGTGGTCAACCTCTACCCGTTCCGCGAGACGGTCGCGAAAGGCGCCGGGCGCGACGACGTGATCGAGAACATCGACATCGGCGGTCCGGCGATGGTCCGCTCGGCCGCCAAGAACCACGCCTACGTGACGATCGTCACCGATCCGGCGGATTACGAGGCGCTGCTCGGCGAGCTCGAGGCGAACGACGGCGCGACCACGCTCGAATTCCGCAAGGAAATGGCGGCCAAGGCGTTTGCCGCGACCGCGTCTTATGACGCCGCAATCGCCGGCTGGTTCGCCCGTAGCGACCGGCAGTATCATTTCCCGCCCGTGCGCGCCGTCGCGAGCAAGCTCGAATCGACCTTGCGCTACGGCGAAAACCCGCACCAGCAGGCGGCGCTCTATCTGCCGACCTTCTCCTCGCTCGGAACGGGCATTCCCCAGGCGGAGCAAGTGCAGGGCAAGGAGCTCTCGTACAACAACTACAACGATGCCAACGCCGCGCTCGAGCTCGCCGCCGAGTTCGCCGGGGCCGCGCCGACGATCGTCATCGTCAAGCACGCCAATCCTTGCGGCGTCGCCACCCGGCCGACGCTGATCGAGGCCTGGCGCGAGGCGCTGGCTTGTGATTCGGTCTCGGCATTCGGCGGGATCGTTGCCGCGAACGTCCCTCTCGACGGTCCGACGGCCGAGGCGATCTGCGAAATCTTCACCGAAGTCGTCGTCGCGCCTGGCGCTGATGACGCCGCGCGGGCGGCCTTCTCCAGGAAAAAGAACCTGCGACTGCTGATCAGTCAAGGGCTGCCCGATCCGCGCCGGGCGGGGCTCACCCAGATCGTGATCGCTGGCGGGCTGCTGGTCCAGGACCGCGACAACGGCCACCTCACCCGCGACCAGCTCAAGATCGTCACCAAGCGCGCGCCGACCGAGCAGGAGCTGGCCGACTGCCTGTTCGCGTGGACCGTCGCCAAGCACGTCAAGTCGAACGCCATCGTCTATGCCAGGGACGGGGTCACCGCCGGGATCGGCGCTGGCCAGATGAACCGTCGCGACAGCTCGCGGATCGCGGCGGCCAAGGCCAGGGAAGCGGCCGAGACGCACGGCTGGCCCGAGCCGCGCACGGTCGGCAGCGCGGTCGCCTCGGACGCGTTCTTCCCGTTCGCCGACGGCTTGCTCGCCGCCGCCGAAGCCGGGGCGACGGCGGTGATCCAGCCCGGCGGCTCGATCCGGGACGCCGAGGTCATCGCCGCCGCCGATGAGGCCGGCTTGGCGATGGTCTTCACCGGCATGC
>JAEKKO010000068.1 GCA_019510335.1 Novosphingobium sp.
ATCCGCGTCGCCTTCTGCTGCCCGCGCGCGACATTGAGGTAGGCCTCGAGCGGGCCGTGCTCGTAATTGGCGGTCAGCTCGACCCCCCAGGTATGCGCCTTGGCGTAGTTGAACGGGGTCTGGATCTGGGTTCCGCCGAACTGCCCCTCGTCGAGCAGGTTCCGGGCGATCTTGTAATAAACGTCGGCGCCGAGGGTCAGCGGCCCGACGACCTGCTGGACGCCGACATCGAAGCTGTGTTCGCGCTGGGCCCGCACCGGATCGGCCACCAGGCTGGGTGATTCCCCCGTGGTGCCGACGAACGCGGCGACGTCGTTCGCGCCGATCAGCTCGAGCGGCGGCGGCGAGAAGTAGCGGGCATACCCGAGGTGCACCGTGGTGCCCGGCGTCGGCTTCCACACCAGCCCCGCCCGCGGCGAGAGCTGGCCCTCGCTGACGTGGCCGGCGGAGAAGTGATCGTAGCGCACGCCATAATTGAAGGTCAGCGTATCGCCGAGCTTCCATTCATCCTGGAGGTATGCGCTCCAGGTTTTCCCCGTCACTTGCTCGTGCACCGGGACGACGAGCGGCACGTCGCTCGCCTGGTCGCCGTTCGCGTCGACTGGGAACACCCGGCTGATACTGTCGCTGCGGACGTGCTCGTGGCTGAAGTAGAGGCCGAAGCGGACCGTATGCGCCGAGCCGAGCTTCAGGCTGGCGTCGGCCTGGCCGCCCCAGGCGAGGCTCTTCTGCAGCAGGTCGCTGTCGGCGCCATTGAACAGCAGCAGCCCGCCGGCCAGATCGGGGGTGTAGTGGGCGCGCGCCGAGCGGACGAACGGCGCGATCTGCAGGTCCAGCCCGTCGCCCGAATACTGGTACGACAGCACGCCGAAGTGGGTCTGGTTGCGCTCGTTCTGGTCGAGCAGCGCTGAGTTGAAATCGGTCCGCCCGTTGAGGGTGAACTGCGGCTGCTGGCCCGGCGTGTTGGGGATCTGGAACTTGCCGACCTCGCTTCCGCCGAAGGCGGTGAGGCGGCTCGAGTCGCTCAGCACATACGACGCGTAGCCGAACCCGCGCCACTGGTTGGTCTTGTCGTGGAGCACCTTGCGGTCCGGCGTCGGCGCCTCGATGCCGATGTCGCTGTGGTAGTAGCTGCCCGACGCAAAGACGTTGAGCTTGCCGAAGGCGTCGCGGATCGAGGCGCTCGGCTGGATCGTGCCGTGGCTGCCGCCGTAGACGCCGACGTCGCCGTCGAGATCGAAGCGGCTGGTGAGGGTGGTCAGCGCGACCACGCCCGCGGTGCGCAAGCCGTACTGCGCCGGCAGCGTGCCGGTGATCACCTGGATCGAGCTGGCGATGCGGGTGTCGACGGGCGGGCCGAAACCGGCGAAGCTTTCCGGCAGGACGATGCCGTCGAGGCGGTACTGAACGTTGAGGTGCTCGTTGCGGACGTGGACCCCGCCGTCGTTGTCGGCGTCCTGGTCGACGCCGGGCGCCTGCTGCAGGACCTTGTTCATGTCCCGGTCGAGCCCGCCCGGTTGCGCTTCCAGCTGGGCGCGGGCGATGGTCGTCGTGCTGGCGCCGATCGCCGGCTGAATCGAATCGCGGGCGACGTCGAGGCGCTGGGCGGTGACGACGATCGGCTGGTCGGCCGAGTCGTTCGGAGCGGCCTGGGCGTGGGCGACGCCGGGCGCCAGGAGCAGGGCGGCCCCAGGTAATCGGATGAAACGCATGCGCTGGAAGCCCTTTCGACGCGCGGCCTCTAGCGGGTATGTTACAACATATCAATGGGGGCGGCGCACGTTCGGCGCGCGCGGCTCACGTCTCGCCGTGACCCTCGGCGAGGTACTCGGCGCTCTGCATTTCCTGGAGCCGGCTGACCGTGCGCTCGAACTCGAAGCGGCCGCTTGCGTTGCCCCCGGCGCCGGCGTCGTAGAGGTCCTCCGGCGCGGTGGCGGCGGTGGCGAACAGCTTGACGCGGTTCTCGTAAAGCGCGTCGATCAGGGTGACGAACCGCGCCGCCTCATTGCGCCGGTCCGGCCCCAGCCGGGGAATGCCGACGACGATCACGGTGTGATACGTCTGCGCGATCGCCAGGTAGTCGGCCGCGCCGCGTGGCTCGCCGCACAGCCGCTTGAAGCTGAACACCGCCACCCCCTTGAGGCTCTTGGGCACGTGCAGTTTGCGCCCCCCTCCGAGGTCGAGCTCAGCCGAAGGAACGTGGGCGCTGTCCTCGGGCGGGTAGTCGGTCAGGCGGAAGAACGCCTCGCGCACTTGCGCCGTCGCCTCCGGCCCGAGCGGGGTGTGCCAGGTCGAGAGGCCGCGCAGGCGGTCGAGCCGGTAGTCGAACGGCCCGTTCAGCGGCAGCACGTCGAGCTCGCGCTCGATCAGCGCGATGAACGGCAGGAAGTGCTCGCGGTTGAGCCCATCCTTGTAGAGCTCGGCCGGGGCGCGGTTCGAGGTGGTGACGACCGTCACCCCCTGATCCTCGATCAGCGCGGTGAACAGCCGGCTCATGATCATCGCGTCGGCCGAGTTGTTGACCACCATCTCGTCGAAGGCGAGGCAGCGCAGTCCTTGCGCCAGCGCGGCGGCGACCGGCGGGATCGGATCGCCGGCTTCCTTCTTGCGCTCCTCGCGCAGCCGCGCGTGGACTTCGAGCATGAACGCGTGGAAGTGGACGCGGCGCTTCTCAGGGATCGCCAGGGTTTCGTGGAACAAGTCCATCAGCATCGACTTGCCGCGCCCGACGCCGCCCCACAGGTACACCCCGCGCGGGCGCTGCGCCGGCTTGCGCCCGAACAGTTTTGACAACAGCCCGCCGCCTGAAGCGGGCGCGTTTTCGAGCTCCGTCTGCAGTTGGGCGAGCCGGGCGGCCGCCGCTTTCTGCTCGGGGTCGGCGCGCAGCTCGCCGGCGGCGACCAGCGCCTCGTAGCGCGCGAGAAGGCCGCTCATGACCGGGTGGTGGGCTTGCGCAGCGTCGCGGTGAACGAGGAGACGAGGTCGTCGTCCTGCACGACCAGCCCGCGCAGGAAGCCCAGTCGCCGGGTCTCGCGCAGCACCTCGACCACGGCGTCGAGCGGCCGGGCGACGTCGCCGCCGCCGATGAACTGCGCCTGCAGGTCGACCGTCACCGATCCCGCCGGCTCGACCCCGCGCAGCAGGTACATCGCCGCGAACAGCGCGACGTCGATCAGCCCGAGGGTGATCCCGCCGTGGTACTTGCCGCCCGCATTG
>JAEKKO010000069.1 GCA_019510335.1 Novosphingobium sp.
CGCGGCAGCCCGTGGGCGGCGCCGCTGATCCACATGATCCCGCAGCGGATCATGATGGAGATCATCCTCACCGGAAAGCCGATCACCGCCCAGCGCGCTTACGAGATCGGCCTGGTCAACCGCCTCGCCGAGCCCGAGGGGCTGATGGACGCCGCGCTCGAGCTCGCCCGCGAGGTGCTCGACGGGGCGCCGCTCTCGGTCAAGGCCGGGCGCGAGACGGTCATGCTGGCGACCGAGATGGGCCGCGCCGCCGCCCTCCAGGCCGCCCGCGCCGCCCACGAGCTGACCTACAACAGCGCCGACGCCAAGGAAGGCCCCCGCGCCTTCGCCGAAAAACGCAAGCCGGTGTGGCAGGGGCGGTAGGGATTTGGGGCGCACCTTCTTCCCCCATCGAGCTGGAAGGAACGCCTCCCGATCGTCACCCAGCCCGCGCCATTTCGAAGCTTTTGACAATGTGGTCGACGTGTCCGGTGGCGACCGGGAATAGCCACTGGCGCGAGGGATCGCGGATCTGGTCGATGCGGGCGTCGACGTCCTCCATCGTCCACGCCGGCTGGTACACGCCCTCACTCTCGGCGATGTAGGCGCGGGCCATGCGGCCGGCGATCGAGACCAGCATCTCGCCGCTGACCGAGCAGGCCTCGTGCGCCAGCCAGCCGACCATCGGCGCGACCAGCTCGGGCTGCATCGGCGGGTACTGCGAGATGTCGAGCCCCTCGGCCATGCGGGTGACGGCACTGGGGACAATGACGTTGCTCTTGACCCCGAACTCGGCGCCCTCGAGCGCGGCGACGTTGTTGAGGCCGATCAACCCGGCCTTGGCGACGCCGTAGTTGGTCACGCGCTTGTTGCCGTAGAGCCCGCCGATCGAGGACGTCAGTACGATCCGGCCGTAGCCGGCGTCGCACATCCGCCCGAACGCGGCCTTCACCACATGGAACGCGCCGCGCAAATGGACGTCGAGCACCGCCTCGAAATCCTCGAAGCTCAATTCGCGGATCGAGCCGTAGCGGACGTTGCCGGCGTTGTGGATCAGCGCGTCGATCCGCCCCCAGGTGTCGAGCGCAGCCTCGACCATCGCCTTGCCGCCCTCGGGCGTCGCTACGGAATCGGTGTTGGCGATGGCCTCGCCCCCAGCCGCGCGGATCGCTTCGACGACCTCCTGGGCGACGCCGGTGTCGAGCCCTTCGCCGCGCATGCTCGGCCCGGGGTCATTGACCACGACCCTGGCCCCGCGCGCGGCGAGCAGCTCCGCATAGGCGCGCCCGAGCCCGCGGCCGGCGCCGGTGATCACCGCGACCCGGCCGTCGAAACGCAACTCGGCCATCACTGAATCCTCCCGGTTTTGGCGGCGCAAACGCCTATCGTCACCGCGGCTTTGCCCGAACCGCACTGGCGGTCAAGCGAGCGGCGTGGCACATTCGCGGCCACTTCAATGATCGCACGCGCGCGGCCAGCCCGCAGCCAGCACACGAGGACCACCATGATCGAGATGGGCAAGATCGTCGAAGCCCCCGAGCAGCTCGAGGAGCCGGTGACGGTCGGAGCGGAAGCCTACGTTTCCCAGGACTACGCCCGCGCCGAGCAGGAGCGGCTGTGGCGCAAGGTGTGGCTCCAGGCCGGGCGGGTCGAGGACATCCCCAACGTCGGCGACTTCATCACCTTCGACATCCTCACGGATTCGATCATCATCACCCGCAGCGCGCCCGACAAGATCAGCGCCTACTACAACGTCTGCGCCCACCGCGGCCGCCGGCTCGTCGACACGCCGGCGGGCAAGCGCAACGCCCGCGGGACCAAGGCAAACTTCGTCTGCAGCTACCACGCGTGGACCTACAACCTCGAAGGCAAGTGCACCTACATTGAGCACAAGGAAGACTGGCAGGGCTCGCTGACCGAGGAGCGGACGCGGCTCGGGCCGGTCAAGGTGGATACCTGGGGCGGGTGGCTGTGGATCAACATGGACCCCAACGCCGGCGCGCTGCGCGACTTCCTCGCGCCGGCCGCGTCGCTGCTCGAGCCGTTCGAGCTCCACAACATGCGGCCGCGGTGGCGCAAGTGGGGAATCTTCGACTGCAACTGGAAGGTGGCGATGGAGGCGTTCGCTGAGACCTACCACGTTTCCTCGACGCACCCCGAGTTCATGGCGTTCGGCCAGTTCCGCGGCTGGGCCCGCAGCCACGGCTACCACAGCAACATCGGCTACGAGGCGCCCAAGGGCCGCGAGGAGGACCAGGCCAAGCTGCGCCTCGGCGCCGGCGAGGACCCGCGCGTGTCGACCGCCGAGATGCAGGTGTTCACCTGGGAGAACGCCAACACCAACACCACCATGACCCTGGTCGAAGCGGCCAAGCGCCTGGTCGACGAGCTGCCCCCGGGCACGCCCGCGGCGGACGTCTCGAAGCACTGGCTGGCCAGCGCCCGCGCCGCCGACGAGGCGCGCGGCGTGATCTGGCCGACGATTCCGCCCGAGCACACCGCCAAGAGCGGCACGGCGTGGCAGATCTTCCCCAATTTCCAGATCGGCCACGCGGTCAACAACATGCTCTGCTACCAGGCCCGGCCGTATGGCTTCGATCCCGACAAGTGCATCTTTGAGGGCGCGGTCTACGAGCTTTATCCCGAGGGCGAGGCGCCCCAGAACGAGTGGGAGTACACCCCGGCCGAGGCGTGGCCGCCGGTGCTGCAGCAGGACTTCGCCAACATGGCGGCGGTCCAGCAGGGGATGAAGAACAACGGCTTCCGCGGGACCCAGCTCAACCCGTACATGGAGCGCTCAATCGCCAGCCTGCACTACAACCTGGCGCGGTTCATGGGCACCGGCGCGCCCACGCAGGTCGGGTAGGACAGACTCGCGCGCGCGATCACGCGAGAGAAGGAATGCCCTTCTCTCGCGTGACCCAGTCAGGTGCGACCCTGCTTACGCCGGCTTGCCGGTGGTCTTGTAAGTGATCGTCGTGGTGACGGCGTTCGGGTTGCTGGTGATGCTGGGATTGACGACGCCGCCCGGATTGGTGGTGACACTGATGGTCGTCAGGTGCGGGTTGGTGCCGCCGGAAACCCGGCTCAATTCTTCGTTGCTCAGATGGCGCATTGGCTTTCCCCTCGCCTCGCGGTGGATTCGCAGGCGCGGCGATTACGTCCATGCTCCGTCGACTCGGACAAGCGTCGCCAAGCGCCTGTCCCGTTGCGGGACAGCGGATTTGCGCCGCGGT
>JAEKKO010000258.1 GCA_019510335.1 Novosphingobium sp.
ATCGTCCTGATCGGCTCGATGAGCGCGGAATCGCAGAAGCCCGGCTCGTCGATCTACGTCGCCGCCAAGACCGGGATCGAGGGTTTCGCTCCCTCGCTGCGCAAGGAGCTTTCCGACAGGGACATCAAGGTCGGCCTGATCGAGCCGGGCTTCACCGGCTCGGACTTCCAGTATCCCGAGTTCCCGCCCGAGAAGCAGCGTGAGCTGATCGAGCAGCACCAGATGCTGCGGGCGGAGGACATTGCCGTTGCCGTCGAGTTCATGCTGCGCCAGCCGCGGCGCTGTGCGGTGTCGATGATGCGCGTCGAAACCCGGCGCAATCACCCGTGAGCCGTTTCGCGCGCGACCGCCTGGTGTTCACGCCGAGCGACGTCGATCTCGCCCGGTCGCCGCTGGCTAGTCAACTCGGCGCCGAGACCTACGTTCTCGGCGCTTTCAACCCCGGGATGACCCGGCTCGCCAACGGCAACCTGCTGCTGATGGTCCGCATCGCCGAAGCCCTGCGCCAGCCGATCGTCGACGGTAAAGTCCACGCGATCCGCTGGGACGAGGGCCGCTACGTCCTCGACGGGTGGCCGCTCGAGCTCGCCGACACCGCCGACCCGCGCAAGTTCCTGCTCCACGGGGGCGGGTGGAAGGTCATGGCGCTCACCTCGTTGTCATGGCAGCTGCCGGTGGAGATGAGCCCCGACGGCTTCGAGGTGGTCGCGGTCCATTACGACAAGGCGCTGGCCCCGGCGGGCGGCTGGCAGTGCTACGGGGTCGAGGACGCGCGGATCAGCCGCGTCGAGGGGCGCTACTGGATGACGACCTGCTCGGTCAGCCCGGAACGCCACTCGACGACGCTTTATTCCTCCGAGAACGCGCTCGACTGGACGTTCGAAGGGATCGTCCTCGATCACCAGAACAAAGACATGCTGATCTTCGAGGGGCTGATCGGCGGCAAGTACTGGGCGCAGACGCGGCCGCTCGGCGATCTGTATTTCGCCTATCCGCCGGGTAGCGAATGGCGCGCGGGCCCGTCGATCAATCTCGCCACTTCGCCCGATTGCCGGCACTGGCAGCCTTGCCTCAAGCCGGGCATCCGTCCGCAGGCGCAAGTGGCGACCGCCCGGATCGGCGGCGGCTCGCCCCCCGTCCCGTGCGAGATCGGCGGCCAGCGCGGGTGGCTGACGCTGTGGCATGCGGTCGAACCGAAAGAGATCGTCGGTATCTACCGGACCTACTGGTCGCTGCTCGATCCGGACGATCCGGGCATCGTGCTCCGCAGCGATGAGGCGCCGCTGCTCGAACCCGATGCCGAGATGACGCGCCCATATGAAGAGCAGCTTTACGTCCGTGACGTGGTGTTCACCACCGGTATCGCCGATGCTGGCGACCACTTCGTCGTCGCCTCGGGCGAAGCCGACCTCGCCTGCCGGATCACCCACGTGCCGAAGGACGCGTTCGAATAGCGCCGGATACCGCGCGCTTTCTTCGACAAGCTCAGGACGACCCTTCGACAGGCTCAGGGTGAGCGGGTGTTGTGCGCATCCAAACACCCCCGCTCGTGCTGAGCCTGTCGAAGCACGAGCGCTGCCTTCGCGAGGGGTGACGCCGCCGGGCCGCCCTGCTAGGCGGCGCCGCGATGATCGTGTTCCCCGCCATCGACCTCAAGGCCGGGCAGGTCGTGCGCCTGGCCGAGGGCGACATGGACCGCGCCACCGTTTACGGGGACGACCCCGCCGCCCAGGCGCGCGCTTTTGCCGAGCAGGGCGCCGAATACCTCCACGTCGTCGATCTCGACGGTGCTTTCGCCGGTCGGGCGGAGAACCGCGCGGCGGTCGAGGCAATCCTGGCGGCGTTCCCGGGCGACGTGCAGCTCGGTGGCGGCATTCGCACACCGGAAGCGGTCGAGGGCTGGTTCGATCTCGGCGTGGCGCGGATCGTCATCGGCACCGCCGCACTGACCAACCCTGAGTTCGTCCGCGCGATGGCCGCGGCGTACCCGGGCGGGATCGTCGTCGCGGTCGACGCGCGCGACGGGATGGTGGCGACGGCCGGGTGGGCCGAAGTTTCGGACGTGCCGGTGGCGGACATGGCCCGCCGCTTCGAGGACGCCGGCGTGGCCGCGCTGCTGTTCACCGACATTGGCCGCGACGGGCTGCTCAAGGGCTGCAACATCGAGGCGACGGTCGACCTCGCCCGCGCCACCTCGCTGCCGGTGATCGCCAGCGGCGGGGTCAAGGGCCTCGACGATATCCGCATGCTGGCGCTCTACGAGAGCGACGGCATTGAGGGCGTGATCACTGGCCGGGCGCTGTACGACGGCCGTCTCGACTTGGGCGCAGCGATCGTGCTTGCCGCGCGCGGCTAGGTGACATGCGTGCTTCGACAAGCGTAGCACGCGCGGCTATTGTGATGCTTCACCCATGACCGTCCGCATCCGTGTCATCCCCTGCCTCGACGTCGCCGACGGGCGCGTGGTCAAGGGCGTCAACTTCGTGTCGCTGCGCGACGCCGGCGATCCGGTCGAGCAGGCCAAGGCTTACGACGAGGCGGGCGCCGACGAGCTGTGCTTTCTCGACATCTCGGCCAGCCACGAGGGCCGCGGCACGTTGCTCGATGTCGTCCGCCGCACGGCCGAGGTGTGTTTCATGCCGCTGACCGTCGGCGGCGGGGTGCGCTCGGTCGAGGACGCGCGGGCGCTGCTGCTCGCCGGGGCGGACAAGGTCGCGGTCAACTCGGCCGCCGTGGCGCGGCCCGAGGTCGTCGCCGAGATCGCCGCCAAGTTCGGCAGCCAGTGCGTCGTCGCCTCGGTCGACGCCCGGCGGGTCGGAGCAGGGTGGGAAATCTTTACGCACGGCGGCCGCCGCGCCACCGGCATCGACGCGGTCACTCACGCCGTGCGCCTCGCCAATCTCGGCGCGGGCGAACTGCTCGTCACCTCGATGGACGGCGACGGCACCCAGGCCGGCTACGACCTTGCCCTGACCCGGACGATTGCCGACGCGGTCGGGGTTCCGGTTATCGCCAGCGGTGGGGTGGGGACGCTCGAGCATCTCGTCGAAGGTGTCACACGGGGCCATGCCAGCGCGGTGCTCGCGGCCTCGATCTTCCACTTCGGCACGCACACGGTGGCCGAGGCGCACGCCGCGCTGCGCGCCGCCGGGCTGCCGGCGCGCAGCTGAGCCGAAGTCGGAACGGCTTACAGAGACGCTTTCGACGG
>JAEKKO010000126.1 GCA_019510335.1 Novosphingobium sp.
GCGGAAAGGGACTGGTCATCACAGGGATTGTTTTGAAATTTTTCAGTAGCGTCCGCGGCGACCTGATCTTCGTCTTTGCCATGGTCGTTCCCACGCCCCGGGGGGGCCTCGGCCGTCATTCCGCTGCGGCTTCGACGCGGAGAGATCGAAGCCGGCCCCTTGCGCAGCATCGCGACAATCTATGCTAAGGGGATTTCGGCGAGCAATCGAGCGAGGTCGGAGCGGCGTTGCCACCCGAGAACGGGACCGCGAGCGACTCTGTTTTTCAACTGGGGAAGTGGGGATAGAGTGGGGTGTGATTTCATCCACAGCTTCGGGGAGGACGGGCGGCTAAGAATATCCGCGTTCCTTCAGTCACTTGCAATGGTGGGCGCGGCAGGGTTTGAACCTGCGACCCCACCCGTGTGAAGGGTGTGCTCTACCACTGAGCTACGCGCCCGCTAGGTCTGCGGAAGGCGCGGCCTTAGAAAATGTCGGTCGCGTTGACAAGCAGCCCGCGCGCCCTAGAGGCGCTGGCGGATGAGCGATGACATCAGCGACGCCAGCGCACCCGCCGCGGAAGTTCCGCCCGACCGCCTCTCGGTCAATCCGAAGAGCCCCTACTTCGATGCCGATGCGCTCCAGCGCGGGATCGGCATCCGCTTCAAGGATCGCGTGCGCAAGGACGTCGACGAGTATTGCATTTCGGAAGCGTGGATCCGCGTCCAGGCCGGCCGAGCGATGGACCGCAAGGGGCAGCCGCTGACGATCAAGCTCAGCGGTGCGGTCGAGGCCTGGTTCGAGGACCTCGGCGATCAGGCGCCGGTGGCCAAGGCGGGGTAGCGCGCTCGCTCTCAACGGCGGATAGGGCTGCTAACGCGAGGCCAGGCGCATGTGCGCGGCGATGATCGCGCCGATCGGGTCGCGCGTCGGCGACGACGATGCCAGCCGGGTGTCGTCGGGCTCGCCGAGCGGCTTGTTGTAGATGAACCCCTGGACTGGCCAGTGGGTCGAGCCGAGGCCCTGGATCGGGTCGAACCACACGCGCACCGCGCTCCAGTCGTTGTCGGGCGAGACGTCGACCGCCTCGACGTCGTCCTCGATCTGGCCGCGTTGGCCGTTGATCGGCGACCAGTTGGCGTGGCGCAGCAGGACGGTGCGCGAATCGACGATTCGGCTGACCGCCGCGACGTGGCCCAGCACCATCTTGCCGTAAGGCTTGAACGCCATCACCGCACCGACCTTCGGCGCGAACCCGCGGCCATAACGCCCGGCCGCCTGGTCCCACCAAGTGTGGGCATCGCCGTAGATGCGGATGCCCGAGATCTGGCGCGCATACGGAACGCATTGCAGGTAGCGCTGTGCGGGCGTGCCGCTCTCATCGTCGGTGACCGTTTCCAGGTCAACCGCCGAATCGGCCAGTTCTGCCCTAGCCATGGCCGGCGCCGCCACGCACAGCAGCGCGGCGAACGCGATCCCCCTCGATCGTCCCGTCATGCCCGCACGATGGCCGACGGTGGTTAACCTCGCTCCCAGAGGTGTGGTTAACGGCGCATCAAGGAGCGGAGCGATTGCTTGCCAAAGCGCGGGCGAGCGGTCAGGGCGGCGCGGCGATGCTCCCCCAGGTCATCATCATCGGCCGGCCCAACGTCGGCAAGTCGACGCTGTTCAACCGCCTCGTCGGCAAGAAGCTGGCGCTGGTCGACGACCAGCCCGGGGTCACGCGCGACCGCCGGATGGGCGAGGCGCACTTGCTCGGCCTCGACTTCACGATCGTCGACACCGCCGGCTGGGAGGACCAGGACCCCGAGACCCTGCCGGGCCGGATGCGGGCGCAGACCGAGGTCTCGCTCAAGGGCGCGACGGTCGCGCTGTTCGTGATCGACGCGCGCGCCGGAGTGACTCCGCTCGACGAAGAGATCGCGCGGTGGCTGCGCGGGTCGGACGTGCCGGTGGTGCTGGTCGCCAACAAGGCCGAGGGCCGCGCCGGCGATGCCGGGCTTTATGAAAGCTTCGCGCTCGGCTTCGGCGACCCCGTCGCGCTCTCGGCCGAACATGGCGAGGGGCTGGCGGATCTGTTCGAAGCGCTGCTCCCCCACCTCGAGCCGGAACGTTCAGGTGAGGACGGTGAGCCGATAGCGGACGATGCCGAGGACGAAGAAGCCGGTCCGCTCAAGCTGGCGATCGTCGGCCGCCCCAACGCCGGCAAGTCGACGCTGATCAACCGCCTGGTCGGCGAGGACCGGCTCCTCACTGGGCCCGAGGCCGGGATCACCCGCGATTCAATCGCCGTCGACTGGCTGTGGCAGGACCCCCAGGGCGGGGAGCCGCGCCATGTGCGGCTGATCGACACCGCCGGATTGCGCAAGCGGGCGCGGGTGACGGACAAGCTCGAGAAGCTCGCCGTGGCCGACGCCCGGCACGCGATCGACTTCGCGGAGGTCGTCGTGCTGCTGCTCGACGCCACCCTCGGGCTCGAGCACCAGGACCTCAAGATCGCTTCGCAAGTGCTCGAAGAAGGCCGCGCATTGATTGTCGCGATCAACAAGTGGGACGTCGCCGAGACCCCGTCCGGGCTGTTCAACGGCATTCGCGGCGCGCTCGACGAAGGCTTGGCGCAAGTGAAGGGCGTGCCGCTGCTGGCGGTCTCGGCCCGGACCGGCAAGGGCCTCGACGACCTGCTCCGCGCCGCCTACACCATTCGCGAGGCGTGGAGCCGGCGGGTGTCGACCGCGGCGCTCAACCGCTGGTTCGACGATGCGCTGGCTGCCAACCCGCCGCCGGCCCCGTCGGGCAAGCGGATCAAGCTGCGCTACATCACCCAGGCGCGGAGCCGGCCCCCGAGCTTCGTGGTGTTCGGGACGCGGCTCGACCAGCTTCCGGAAAGCTACCGCCGCTATCTGGTCAACGGCATCCGCCGCGAGCTGGGGTTCGACGCTGTGCCGATCCGGCTGACGCTGAGGAGCCCGAAGAACCCCTTCGCGAAATAGCCGTCGGGCTCAGGCCTCGGGCGCCTTGCTGTTGAGGTGCACGAGTTCCGACGCATCTCCACGATCAGGGCGAGGTGCGCAGCATCGCCAATCGGCGTCCTTCCGTCAGCGAGCGCCATAGCCATTCGAGTGGCCCCTGGCGAAAGTGCTTCAGCCACGGTGCGCTCCAGGCCAGCATCAGCGTCGTGCCGAGATAGTTGCTGAACGCCATCCGTCCCGCCGCCTGCAGCCGACGGCCGATCCGTGTGGCGAGAAAGTGGGGCGCAGCGAGCACGAGGAGCGCGGCGTAGCCGAGCGCCATCGCCAGGTGCGGCAGCATCAGCCAGCCGTCGATTGCGGCGATCATCGCCTGCGGCGGAAATTTGCGCGGCATGACCCAGGCAAGCACCGCCAGCGTCGCGGCGCCGCCGAGACCGACACCGGCCCAGGCGATGCGCCGGAGCCGCGCCGCGGGCCAGGCGCCGGCGAACAAGCCGCTGCGGTACAGAGCCATGCCGATCAGCATCAGCGGCAGCGTCTCGCCCCAAGTCGCCAGCGTTATCTCGAGCGGCCACTGCGGACGTCCGCGAAGCTTTTCGAGGACTTGTTCGGGCCACGCCGACCGGTACTGCTGAAGTTCGCGCGCGGCCTGGGTCCGCTCGCGTGCCGCCTGCTGCTCGATCAGATGGCGTTGCCCGGCGCTCGCCGTGCCCACGCGCACGGCTTCCTCGGCGGCAACGCTGGGTAGATCCGAAGCCACCGTTGCCGCGTCCCACACGGTGAAGCAAACCAGGGCGGCCATGACCATTGCGTGGACCGGCAGCCGCCGCAGGGCGAGCGCGACCAGGCCACACAGCGCATAGACGAACAGGATGTCGCCCCACCACAGCAGGACGTAGTGCAGGTACCCGAACAGCGCGAGCCAGCCGAGCCGCCGCGCCTGGAGCGCCGCGCCGTTGCGCCCGCCGCGGTCCATGCTTCGAACAGCACCAGCACGGCGGCGAAGGCCCACTGGTCCGTGGCCCCGCCGGGCGTCGGCAGGTTGGGCGTGTCGGTGGCGATCGTCGGGCCGGCAAAGCCGGCGATGTTGACCGCGAGGATGCCGAGCACGGCAACGCCGCGGATCAGGTCGAGTGCCGCGATCCGCGGCCGCTCGGCCCCCGTGTCCGGCTCAACCTCAGCCGCGGGTGACGAGGCAGCTCACTCCGGCAGCGCTGAGCCGGGCGCAGGCGGCCTCGGCCGCGGCGCGATTGGGAAAGCCCCCGGCCTGGAGCTTGGTCACGCCGCCGGCGCCGACCAGCACGCGGCTGTGCCCGACGAGCTCCGGGCGATCGCGAACCTGGCTCCACAATGTCTCGGCGTGTCCCGATACCGCGAACGCCCCCAGCTGAATGCGCCAGGCGCCGGTCTCGGCAGCAGCCGGGGCAGTCTTGGCCGTCGTGACGATCGCAGCGGTAGTGGTGGGTGGGGGTGGCGCAACATGGGCGGGATGCGGCGCCGCGGCGTGGGTCGGGCGGGCGTAGTCGGCGCCGGCCGTTGCCGGACCGTCGCTGCCGGCGACCCGCCCTGCCGCGCCGACGGCTCCGGCCGCGCTCGCCGTTGCCGGTGGCGGCAGATGCAGCGGCGGCGCGGCGGCGACGACACCCGGCGCAAGCCGCAGCGGCGGCGCAGCGACAGACGCGGCTCCAGCCACGCTCGAGCCGAGATCGACTGCGGCCAATTGGCGTGCGCGGGTCGCTTCGGCCTGGCTCGCCAGCTCGGCCGAGAGCGCGATTCCCTGCTGCCGCTGGGGGAGCGGGATGTACTGGTCCATCTGCGCGACCGCAGCGCGCCCCTGCGGCAATCCGGCTTGGCTGGCGAGGTTGACCAGCGCGTAGGCGCGGACCCAGTCCTTGGGCACGGTGTCGCCGTTGAAGTGGGCGATTCCGAGGAGGTACTGCGCGCGCGGATCGCCGCGGTCGGCGGCGCCGCGGATATAGGGCAGGGCGCGGACATGCTCGCCGCGCTGGAACAGCAGCAGTCCGAAGTTGTCGGACGCCTGGATGTGGCCTTGCGCGGCCGCTCGGCCGAACAAGTCCTCGGCTTTGGCGAGATCCTGGGGAACCCCGCGTCCGAGCTTATAGGCCTGGGCGAGGTTGAACTGCGCGTCGGCATCGCCGTGCTCGGCCGGGCCCTGCCATTCGCGGACCGCCGTGGCATAGTCGCCGTGGCTCCAGGCATCGACACCGGCCTTGACGTCGGCCAGTGCCGGCCCGGCGAGCGCGGCCGCCGCCCCGACCAGCAGGGTGGCCATCATGCGTCCCTTGATCATCCGCCGCTATCCCCGTGTCCCGTCGCCGCGCAGGCGTTGCTGCAGGCCACCGCCGCCGTCCCGGGGGCGGACTGGTGCGCAATCGCAACACTGCCATAGTGAACCGCCCGTTAGCAAAGGCTTTATGCCGCCTCGCCGCCCGGGCAGCGGTCGAATTTGGCCCGCCGGCTTAACTCTAAATTAGGAACGATCTGCGATCCCCGCCGTCGGTTGCATCGGCAATGGCAGTGGGGGACACCTCTTGCGAGTTCTGGCTTTGGCATCGCAGAAGGGCGGATCGGGCAAGACCACCTTGTCGGGTCACCTCGCCGTGCAGGCCCAACGGGCGGGGGCCGGGCCGGTCGTGCTGATCGACATCGATCCGCAAGGCTCGCTCGCCGACTGGTGGAACGAGCGCACCGACGAGCTTCCGGCATTTGCTCAGACCACGGTCGCGCGGCTCGCCGGCGACCTTCACTTGCTGCGTCAACAAGGCTTCCGTCTCGCCGTCATCGACACGCCGCCGGCGATCACGATGGCGATCCAGACGGTCATCTCGGTAGCCGAACTGGTCGTCGTCCCGACGCGGCCGAGCCCACACGATTTGCGCGCCGTCGGCGCCACCGTCGATATGTGCGACCGTGCCGGCAAGCCGCTGATCTTCGTCGTCAACGGCGCCACGCCCAAAGCCAAGATCACCTCCGAGGCCGCGGTCGCGCTGTCGCAGCACGGCACCGTCGCCCCAGTCACGCTTCACCACCGCACCGATTACGCCGCTTCGATGATCGACGGCCGCACGGTGATGGAAGTCGATCCCAACGGACGCTCGGCGACGGAGGTCACTGCTTTGTGGCACTACATTTCCGACCGGCTCGAGAAGAACTTCCGCCGCACCATATTCGCCGGTCCGGCCACGCCGGTGCTGGTCGGCGCCCAGCGACCCATCGGCGGCTTCGGCCGGCGTGTGGCGCAGACGTCCTGAGCAGGCGCCGGCGATGACAGAGCCCAAGATGTTCGCCTCGCTGAGCCCGAGCCTGCTGGCGCGCAAGGGCGGCGCCCGCCCGGCGATGCGCCCGCAGATTCACCCGATCGGCCTCAGCCACTTCCACGATTCGCTCGCCCGCAGCGAAGTCGACGATCTTGGCTGGAACGACATGGGGGAAGAGGGGGAGTCCGGCGGGACGCTCGCCGAGGCGGAAATCGTTCCGATCGCGGCAGCGCACGCCTACGCCCATGAAACGCTGAAACCACAAGTCGTCGCCCAACGCGAGCAGCTGGCGAGCCGGGTTGCGGCGCCTGGGCCGCGCCGCTCGGCTCTCTCCGCCGGGGGGCGCGCGGCCTTCACGCTGCGGGTCGACGCCGACCGTCACCTCAAATTGCGGCTGGCCTGCACGATCAGCAACCGCAGCGCCCAGCAACTGATGACCGAGGCGCTCGACCGCCTCCTGACCGAATATCCCGACGTCGACACGCTGGCCAAGCAAGTGGCCAAGCGGCGTTGACGCCGACCGAGGGGGACATACCGATGACCGTTTCTCGCCCAAGTCCGAGTTCGCTGCGGTTCGCACTGGCCGGCACGCTCGCCGCCGTCATGCTCGCCGGCTGCGCCGGCGGTGGGCACGTCCAGGCCTCGGCGGCCCCGCCTCAGACTGCTCTCGGGCGCGGCCAGGTGACCAAGGCGATCAGCCGTGCAGAGACCGCGGTGCAGCGCTCGCCTCGCAATGCCGCCGCGCGGGCCACACTCGCTCAGGCCTACCTCACGGCCGGGCGCTTCGACTCCGCTGCCGCGACGTTCCGCGACGCGATCGAGCTCGGCGACGCCAGTGGCAGGACCGCCCTTGGCCTTGCCCTCTCCGACGTCGCCAGCGGGCATGACCGCGATGCGGTGGCCGTCCTCGACAACGCGCGTGACGTGATCCCCGCGGGTGACCTCGGTCTCGCCCTGGCTCTCGCCGGCGAAACCGGCCGCGGCGTCGCGGTGCTGTCCGACGCCGTCCGCGCCGGCGACAGCTCGCCGACGCTGCGCCAGAACCTCGCTTACGCCTTTGCCCTCGACGGCCGCTGGCGCGAAGCGCGGCTGATGGTCGCGCAGGACATGCCGGCGGACCAGGTCGATGCTCGCCTTGGGCAATGGGCGCTTTCCGCCAAGCCCGAGGCGTTCCACGAGCGCGTCGCGGTCCTGCTCGGATCGCCGCTGGTCAAGGACCCCGGCCAGCCCCAGGCGCTGGCGCTGGCGAATTCGCCATCGGTCGAACAGCTCGCCGCGGAAGCCGCGCCCAGCCCCGCCGTCGCGCCGGCTCCGGCAGTGGTCGCGGCCACGCCGCTACCGCCAAGCGAGCCGGCCGTCGCCGTCGCCGCGCCGCAGCAGGAGTTGCCGCCCGTGGCGACCCCGGCGTCGGCTCCAGCTCCGCTGGCCAGCGCAACCGCGTTCGCTGCGCCGCCCTCTCTGTTGGTCGATGCCAACCGCCAGCCAGCGCCGATCCCGGCCGCGCTCGTCACCGCGCACCCGACCACGCACGGCTTGATGGCCCAAGCGGTCGTCCAGCCGCTGCACTGGCCCAAGGCCCAGCTGGCTCCGGCCCACACGGCTGCGCCGGCGGCATTCGTCGCGCCAGCGCACGTCGCGTCGGGGGCAGGGTCGCACGTGGTTCAGCTTGGCGCCTTCTCGAGTGCCGAGAACGCCAAGCGCGCGCTCCAGATTCTCCCAGCGCATAATGCGGCGCTGCGGCATCAGCACCTCGTGATCACCGAAGCCGTGGTCCGCGGGCGGACTTACTGGCGCGTCGCGGCCGTCGGCTTCGACGGTGCCTCGGCGACCGGGCTCTGCTCTAGCCTCAAGGCCCATGGCGGTGCGTGCTGGGCTTACGCGGTCAAGACCGCACCGGGCCGTGTCCCGGGAGCGGATGGAGCTCCCGAGCTGGCCCGACGCTGAAATCGATTCAAGACATGTGATGGTCGCAACTTGGCCCCTCCCTCACCGGAGGGGCCATCTGTTTGTCAGGCGATCGCGACGCCGCCCTTGAACAGCGCGGTGACCCGGCCCTGGACGGGCTGCTTGTCGAACGGGGTGTTGCCGGCGCTCGCCGCCATCCGGTCCGAATCGACGATCCACGGGCGTTCCGGGTCGATTAGTGCGATGTCGGCTTCGGCGCCGACCGCGAGCTGACCGGCTTCGACCCCGAGCAGCCGTGCCGGGTTGGCCGCCAGCAAGGCGAAAGCGCGCGCCAGGTCGATGATGCCGTCGCGGACCAGCGTCAGGGTCAGTGGCAGCAGCGTCTCGGCCCCGGCCATCCCCGGCTCTGCGTCGGCATACGGCAGCCGCTTGTCCTCGGCGCCGCGCGGGTCGTGGCCCGAGGCGATCACGTCGATGGTGCCGTCGGCGAGCGCGTCGAGCACCGCACGACGGTCGCTTTCACGGCGCAGCGGCGGCGACAGCCGCGCGAACGTGCGGAAGCCGGCGAGGGCGAGGTCGGAGAGCATGAAGTGCGCCGGCGTGACCCCTGCCGTCACCTCCACACCGCGCTGCTTGGCCGCGCGCACCAGCGTCAGCGCGGCGCCGGTCGTGACCTGGCGCAAGTGCAGCCGCGCGCCGCTGATCTCGGCCAGCGCGATGTCGCGCGCCACCGCCAGCGCCTCGGCCTCGGCGGGCGCCGACGGCAGCCCGAGTCGCGTGGCCATTTCGCCGGCGGTGGCGACAGCGCTGCCGGCAAGGCCCGCATCCTCGGCGTGGCTGACCACGACCAGGTCGAGCATCGCACAATAGCGCAGCAGCCGCAGCATCGTCCCTGAATCGGCGATCCAGCGGCGTCCGGTCGAGACCGCGCGCGCCCCGGCCTCGCGCATCAGGCCGAGCTCGGCAAGCTCGGTGCCGTCGAGCCCGCGGGTTGCCGCGGCGAGCGGATGGACCCAGAAGTCGGGCTTGCCGGAGAGCGCGGCGAAACGCACCCGCGCCGGATGGTCGAGCGGAGGCGCCTGGTCGGGCATCAAGGCGGCGCGGGTGATCCCGCCGAAGTGGAACGCCGGCTTGTCGATGGCGAACACGCCGAGGTCGACCAGACCGGGGGCGATCAGCGCCCCGCGCGCGTCGAGGACGATGTCGCCGGGGCCGGGCGCGACCTCGCCCAGCGCCACGATTAGCCCGTCGGCGCAGCGCAGGCCGCCCGGCTGCGGCTCGCCTTCGGGGCGGACCAGGAGCCCGTTGGTGATCGTCAGCGGCGCGGGCTTGCTCATCGCTCGCTCACGTCCAGCCAGCGATACCGCGGGCGCGGCGGGTGAGGACGTCGAGGCAGGCCATGCGGATCGCCACGCCCATCTCAACCTGGCGAGTGATTGCAGAGCGCCCGGCGAGATCGGCGACCTGACTGTCGATCTCGACCCCGCGGTTCATCGGCCCCGGGTGCATGACCAGGGCATCGGGCGCGGCTTTGGCCAGGCGCTCGAGCGTCAGGCCGTAGAAGTGGCGGTATTCGCGGGCCGAGGGGATGAAGTTGCCCTGCATCCGCTCCTGCTGCAGCCGCAGCATCATCACCACGTCCGCGCCGGCCAACGCTGCGTCGAAGTCGTAAAAGGCGGTGACCCCCATCTCCTCGATCCCGTCGGGCATCAGCGCCGGCGGGGCGCAGACCCGCACGACCGCACCGAGCGCGGCCAGGCAATGGATGTTCGACCGGGCGACACGGCTGTGGAGGATGTCGCCGCAGATCGTCACCTTGACCCCGTTCAGCGCGCCCTTGGCATGGCGGATCGTCAGCGCATCGAGCAAGCCCTGGGTCGGGTGCTCATGCTGCCCGTCGCCGGCGTTGAGCACCGGGCAATCGACCTTGCCGGCGATCAGCTGCACTGCGCCCGAGCTTGCGTGGCGGATGACGATCGCGTCGGCGCGCATCGCGTTCAGCGTCAGCGCGGTGTCGATCAGGGTCTCGCCCTTTTTCACGCTCGACTGCGCGGCGTGCATGTTGACGACGTCGGCGCCGAGCCGCTTGCCGGCGATTTCGAAGCTCAGCAGCGTCCGCGTCGAGTTCTCGAAGAAGGCGTTGATGATCGTTAGCCCGGCGAGCCGCTCGGCATGTTTCGCGCTCTGGCGGTTGAGCTCGACCCATTGCTCGGCTTCGTCGAGCAGGAAGGCGATCTCGTGCGAGGCGAGGCCGGCGATCGCCAGCAAGTCGCGGTGCGGGAACGCCGCCGCGCCCGCCGGGTAGCGGCCGGTGTGCGGAGAGGCGGAGCCGGTCATCGAAGACGGTGCCTTAGTGGCGAGGCCGGGGCGGCTCAAGGCCCCAGGCGAAATCGTCCCCGATCCTGCACATTCCCAAAC
Source organism: Novosphingobium sp. (assembly GCA_019510335.1). GTDB lineage: Bacteria > Pseudomonadota > Alphaproteobacteria > Sphingomonadales > Sphingomonadaceae > Novosphingobium. The sequence goes on from JAEKKO010000126.1 coordinate 10,550, forward strand.
CGCTGCGCCTCGCCTAAAGCCACCGGAGAGATGGGAAGGGTTCGGGCATGATTTTCGCGCGCAAGGTCTGGCGGCTGCTCGTCGCCATCAAGGACGGGCTGGCGCTGGTGTTCCTGCTGCTGTTCTTCCTGCTGCTTTACGCCGCCCTGGCGATGCGGCCGAACCCCGGCGCGGTGCGGACTGGCGCGCTGCTGCTCAAGCTCGACGGGCGGGTCGTCGAGGAACCGGCGGCGATCGATCCGATCGCCGCACTGTTGGCCCGGCGGCTGCCGACCGGCGAATACCGCGCCCGGGACATCGTCCGGGGGCTGCGGGCCGCCGCAACCGACGACCGGGTCAAGGTCGTGGTCCTCGATCTGTCGCGGTTCCTCGGCGGCGGGCAAGTCCACCTCCAGGAGATCGGCGCCGCCCTCGATGCCGTCCGCGCCGCCAAGAAGCCGGTGCTGACGTACGGCACGGCTTATATCGACGACGGCGTGATGCTCGCCGCCCATTCGAGCGAGGTCTGGGTCCATCCGCTCGGCGCGGCGTTCGTCGCCGGCCCCGGCGGCAAGCACCTCTATTACGGCCGGCTGCTCGATAAGCTCAAAGTCGACGCCCACGTCTTCCGGGTCGGCACCTACAAGGACTACGTCGAGCAATACACCCGCAACGACCAGTCGCCCGAGGCGCGGCAGGCGCGCCAGGCGCTTTACGGCGCGTTGTGGGCCAACTGGCAGGACAACGTCGCGCGGGCGCGGCCCCAGGCGAACCTCAAGCTCGCCGCCGGCGATCCGCTCGGTCAGATCAAGGCCGCGAACAACGACAGCGCCGCGGCGGCAAAGGCGATCGGCCTGGTCGACCGGATCGGCGACCGGGTGGCGTTCGGCGAGCGCGTCGCCCAGCTGGTCGGCCGGGACCCCGAGGTCCATCGCCCGGGAAGCTTCGTCCACACCAATCTGCGCGACTGGCTCGCCGCCAACGAGCCGAAGACTCCGGGGCGGGCGATCGGAGTCGTGACCATCGCCGGCGAGATCGTCGACGGCAAGGCCGGGCCGGGCACGGCCGGTGGCGACCGCATCGCGAAGCTGCTCGACGATGCGCTGGACAAGGACCTCGCCGGCCTGGTCGTCCGGGTCGATTCGCCCGGCGGCTCGGTGATGGCCTCCGAAGTGATCCGCGCCGCGCTCGAGCGCCAGAAAGCACGACGCATTCCGATCGCCGTGTCGATGGCCAACGTCGCGGCGAGCGGCGGCTACTGGGTCTCGACGCCCGGCCAGCGAATCTTCGCCGAGCCATCGACGATCACCGGCTCGATCGGCATCTTCGCGGTCGTGCCGAGCTTCGAGAAGTCGCTCGCGGCGATCGGGGTCACGGGCGATGGAGTGCAAACCACGCCCCTGTCCGGCCAGCCCGACTTGCTCTCGGGCCTGAATCCCGAGGTCGAGGGCATGCTCCAGGCCAATGTCGACAGCGGCTATGCACGGTTTCTCGGGCTCGTCGCCCGCGCGCGCGGTAAGACCGTCGAGCAGGTCGACCCGATCGCCCAAGGGCGGGTGTGGGACGGCGGCACCGCCCATCAGCTCGGCCTGGTCGATCAGTTCGGCGGCCTCGACGACGCGCTCGCCTGGGTCGCGCAACGGGCGGGGCTCGCCGACGGCGCCTGGCATCCGGAGTTCCTCGGCGCGAAGACATCGCCTTACGCCTCGCTGCTCGAGCGGTTGCGCGGCAACGACAGCGCCGGGCCGGGGGACGACGGGCTCGACCTCTCTGGGCAGATCGCGGCCCGTCAACAGGGGGTGATCGAAACCGCCATTGCCGGAGCCCAGCACTTGCTCGGGGCGCGCGGAGCCCAGGCGCTGTGCCTCGATTGCCCCTCGGCGCCGACGGCTGGCGAGGGGCATGCAAGCTTGTCCGATCTCGGCCTGCTCGCCCGGATCGTCCGCCTGTTCGGGCTCGGCTGAGGAGCGTTCAATCGGGCGGCGGCGGGGTCTCGATCGGATAGCTCCCCGGATCGTCGGTGTCCGGCGACAGCGGCGGGCTCTCCTCGGGTGGGTACTCGACGGGGTCGTCGGGCTGCACTGGGGTTTCGTCCGGAGTTTGCGGTTCGTAGCGGTTCGGCGGGATTTCGGGTTGCGTAGCCATTCAATGCTCCTCCTCGTCGACTCCCAAGCGCACGGGCGCGCGCCCGGTTCCCGTGGGCGCTCGCGGCGCTTGCCCTTTGGCGCCCTTGCGACTAAGGGCCGGCCCCTGATTTTTCCTCAGGGCTTCGTCGAGCCGCGGGCGTGGCGGAACTGGTAGACGCGCTGGATTTAGGTTCCAGTATCGCAAGATGTGGGGGTTCGAATCCCTTCGCCCGCACCAGTCCCGCACCAGCTCCGGACATTTCGCGCAGCCGAGCCAGCATTTTGTCGGAAGGCCATTCATGCAAATTGTCGAGACCAGCAACGAGGGTTTGAAGCGCGCCTACAAGGTGACGATCCCGGCCAAGGAGATCGCCACGCGGATTGATGGCGAGGTCCAGAAGATCGCGCCGCAAGTGCGGATGCCCGGGTTCCGTCCCGGCAAGGTCCCGACCAACCTGCTGCGCAAGATGCATGGCCCGGCGTTGCACCAGGAAGCGCTTAACGGCGCCGTCAGCGAGGCCGTCGACAAGCTCGTCAACGAGCAGAAGCTGCGTCCGGCGATGCAGCCGGCGATCTCGCTCGGCGAGGGCTACGAGGAAGGCAAGGACGTCGAGCTGTCGGTGGCGGTCGAAATCCTGCCCGAGATCGAGGCTCCCGACTTTTCCGGGCTCAAGCTCGACAAGCTGACCGTCCCCGTCTCCGAAGCCGAGGTCGACGAGGCGGTGGGGCGCATCGCGGGCCAGCAGAAGAGCTTCATCGAGGCGACCGACAAGGCCGCCGAGATTGGCGATCAGGTGACCGTCGATTTCGTCGGCAAGCTTGGCGGCAAGCCGTTCGAAGGCGGCAGCGCCGATGGACAGGCGATCGAGCTCGGCTCCAACCGGCTGATCCCCGGGTTCGAGGAGCAGCTGGTCGGGGCCAAGGCGGGCGAGCAGCGGACGATCACCGTCAACTTCCCGGACGACTATCCGGCTGCGAACCTCAAGGGCCGCGAAGCGACGTTCGACGTCACGGTCCATGGGGTGAAGGTCCCGGCCGAGACCAAGGCGGACGAGGACTTCGCCAAGAACCTCGGGCTCGAAAGTCTCGAACAACTGCGCAACCTGCTGCGCGGACAGCTCGAGCAGGAAAACGCCGGGCTGACCCGCACGCAGATGAAGCGCGCGCTGCTCGACCAGCTCGCCGCCGGCCACGACTTCGCGGTGCCGCCGTCGATGGTCGAAGCCGAGTTCAACCAGATCTGGTCGCAGCTCGAGCACGAGGCGAGCCATGAGCCCGACCCGGCCGCGGCGATGCAGGAGCTCGAGGCTGAAAAGGACGAGTACCGGGCCATCGCCGAGCGCCGGGTGCGCCTCGGGCTGCTGCTGTCGGAGATCGGCCAGCGCAACGGCGTCGAGGTCTCGCAGCAGGAAATGAACATGCTGATCGCCCAGGCGGCCCAGCAGTATCGCCCCGAGGACCGCGACCGCTTTCTCGATTACATCCGCAACGAGCCGCTCGCCGCCGCGCAGTTGCGCGCGCCGCTCTATGAGGACAAGGTCGTCGACTTCCTGTTCGACAAGGCCGAGGTGAGCGAGCGCGAGGTCACCAAGGATGAGCTCCAAGCCGCGATCGAGGGCGAGGAAGGGCACGTCCACGGCCCCGGCTGCGGTCATGATCACGATCACGATCACGGAGCCAAGCCGGCGAAGAAAGCGGCCGCGAAGAAGCCCGCCGCCAAGAAGGCGCCGGCCGAGGGGGCCGCTGCCGAGGCGGTCGAAACCGCCGAGGAAGCCAAGCCAGCCAAGAAGCCGGCTGCCAAGAAGGCCAAACCCGCCGAAGCGGCTCCGGCCGATGACGCCGGCGGGGAGGCCAAGCCCAAGAAGCGCGCTGCCGCCAAGAAGAGCTGACGCGCGCTACCCGCGCATCTCCACGACTTCGCCGGCGAGGCGGGCGACTTCGCCGGCGTCATGGCTGACGTAGAGGATCGGGATCGCCAGCTCGTCGCGGATGCGCTCGATCACCCGCAGGATCTCCTCGCGGCGGGCGGCGTCGAGCGAGGACAGCGGCTCGTCGAGCAACAGGACGCGCGGGCCCGAAAGCAAGGCCCGGCCGATCGCCACGCGCTGGGCCTCGCCGCCCGATAACGTGCGCGGCCGGCGTTCGAGCAAGTGCCCGATGCCGAGGAAGGCTACCACCTCATCAAGCGTGAAGCGCCGCCGCTCGGGTGGGGCGAGGCGCCAGCCGAACCGGAGGTTGTCGCGCACGCGGCGGTGCGGGAACAGCCGCGCGTCCTGGAACACATAGCCGCAGGCGCGCCGGTCGGGCTTCAGGTCGATCCCCGAGGTGCTGTCGAACATGACCTTGCCGGCGACGGCGATCCGCCCGGCGTCGGGCCGGAGCAGTCCGGCGACCATGTCGAGGACGGTCGTCTTGCCGGCTCCCGAGGGTCCGAACAGGGCGGTCAGCCGCGCCTCGGAGGCAAAAGCGA
>JAEKKO010000127.1 GCA_019510335.1 Novosphingobium sp.
CGGTGGCGGGCTTTGAGCTCGGCCATCACCCGGCCCATGTCCTTCATGCCGGTCGCGCCGAGCTCGGCCTTGATCGCCTGGATCGCGGCCTTGGTCTCGTCGTCGCCCATCTGCTGGGGGAGGAATTCATCGATGACGGCGAGCTCGGCCGCCTCGACATCGGCGAGCTCCTGCCGCCCGCCTTGCTGATACAGTGCGATCGATTCGCGGCGCTGCTTGGCCATCTTCTGCAGCACTTCGACGACCAGCGCATCGTCATCCGGCTGCTGGCTCGCCGTGCGCAGCTCGATATCGCGATCCTTGAGCTTGGCGAGGATCAGGCGCACGGCCGCGAGCCGTGGCTTGTCGCCGGACTTCATCGCCGCGACTTGCGCGGCCTTGATCGAATCGCGGAGCATGCGCGGGGCGTTCCTGCGGCTGGAGTGGAATCGGTGCGCGACCGGAATTGCCCGAGCATAGCCGCAACAAAGGCCCCTTTCTAGGTTGACGGTGGGGGTGCTCGGGTCTAGCGGCGGAGCCTTAGCGCACATCGCCGGAAAACCCTCCTCGGAGCGACCTCGATCATGGCCGACGCCGTCCCTTTGCACGCGCCCCAGCCCCCCGGTGCAACGGGCGTTCTGGTGCTCGCCGACGGCTCGGTGGCATGGGGTCGCGGCTTCGGCGCGGTCGGCAGCGCGGTCGGGGAGGTCTGCTTCAACACCGCGATGACCGGCTACCAGGAGGTCATGACCGATCCCTCCTACGCCGCGCAGATCGTCTGCTTCACCTTCCCCCACATCGGCAACGTCGGCGTCAACGAGGAGGACGTCGAGGCGCAGGCCGATGGCGCGGTCGGTTGCGTGGTGCGCGAGGATGTCACCGAGCCGTCGAACTTCCGCGCCCGCGGCACGTTCGGCGATTGGCTCCAGGCGCGCGGCAAGATCGGCCTGGCCGGGATCGACACCCGCGCCCTGACCCGCCGCATCCGCTTGTCGGGCGCGCCCAACGCGGCGATCGCTCACGACGCCGAGGGCCGGTTCGACATTCCCCAGCTGATCAAGCGCGCCCGCGATTGGCCGGGGCTCGAGGGCATGGACCTCGCCCGCGTCGTCACCCGCGCGCAGCGCGAGGGCTGGGAAGGGGGCGTCTGGCGCCTGGGCCAAGGCTACGCCCGCTCGCCGCGCGACGCGCGCCCGCACGTCGTGGCGGTCGACTATGGGGCGAAGGACAACATCTTCCGCAACCTGGTCAAAGCCGGCGCGCGGGTGACGGTGGTCCCGGCGCAGACCGGCATTGACGATATTCTCGCGCTCGAGCCGGCCGGGGTGTTCCTCTCCAACGGCCCCGGCGATCCGGCGGCGACCGGCGCTTATGCCGTGCCGGTGATCCAGGAGCTGCTTGAGCGTGACGTGCCGATTTTCGGGATCTGCCTCGGCCACCAGATCCTCGGCCTCGCCGCCGGGGCGCGGACGACCAAGATGCACCAAGGCCACCGCGGCGCCAATCATCCGGTCAAGCGGCTGGAAGACGGCGCGGTCGAGATCACCTCGATGAACCACGGCTTTGCGGTGGACAACTCCGCGCTGCCCGACGGGATCAAGGAGACCCATGTCTCGCTGTTCGACGGCTCCAACTGCGGGATCGAGGTCGAGGGCAAGCGCGCCTTCGGCGTGCAGTATCACCCCGAGGCGAGCCCGGGCCCGCAGGACAGCTATTACCTCTTTCAGAAATTCGTGGGGATGCTCGGATGACCGAGCTCGAACAGCACGTGCTCGCCTATTGGCTCGCCGGGCCGGCCAACGACTTCAACGTCGCCACCCGTTGGTATCCCTACGGCGAGCTGGTGATGATCCTCGAGGACAAGTTCCGCGTCGCGACCCGCAAGTTCGGGTCCAAGGCCGGCGCTAAGGCGAAAACCGCAGCGACCACGTTCCTCGACACCATGATCGAGAAAGGCGGCTGGTCGACCACCGAGAACAAGTTCGGCGGCAAGATGCACCAATTCCAGGCCGACACTTATCGGCCCGCGCTCAAGCAGATGCAGGAGCGCGATCCGCTCGTCCAGCAGGCGAAAGCCGAAGGCGACGGCTTCTGGCAGCGCGCGTTCGCGCGGCTGACGGCCTGATGGCGATCCTCGCCGGTCTTCTGCTCGCCGCCGCGGCGGCGGCGCCGGCGGTGCCGGAGGGGTGGACCGTCACGGCCGCGGACGCCAAGGCGCCGGTGCTGGCGCACACGCTCGTGCCCGTCACGATCGAATATCGCACCGTCCCCGATGACTACGACACATTGACGCTGACCGTCGATCCGTGCGGCCAGGGACCGTGGCACGAGAAGGACAGCATCGCGCCGCAAGGCGACACGCCCGCGGCCCGCGCCGCCGACTTGCGCAAGGCGATCGCCGACGAGTTCCACAACGCGCGGCTCAACTGCACCCTGCCGGAATGGATCGAAGCCGCCATGCTCGCCGGCTTCGACGCCGCCTACCTCCAGCTCGAGGCGGCGAAGAAGTGATGGCGAACAACTTCGCCGCAGGTGACTCTGAGTCAGTCGCCCCAGGGATTGATGAGTTCCAGGCCCAGGCCGGAAAAATGTCGGACGTTGCGCGTCGCAAGCGCCATTCCCCGGGTCAGCGCGGTCGCCGCGATTTGGGTGTCCGCGGTGCCGGGATGGCGCCCCGCTTCCTCCTGCAAGGCGAGGATTCGGGCGTAGGCATATGCGCCATCGAGGTCGAATGGTGCGATCCGATCGGAATAAGTTTCGATCAACTCTGCGTACCCGGCTTCGAGCGCCGGTCCGGCAATTTGCGGATCGTCAGGCTTGCCATCGGCAAAGCTCCAGTGACTGCAATGCAATCAATGTATGCAATGAAAGCATTCTGATCAATGCCCAAGCGCACCGACATCTCCTCGATCCTCGTCATCGGCGCCGGGCCGATCGTCATCGGCCAGGCCTGCGAGTTCGATTATTCGGGGACGCAGGCGATCAAGGCGCTGCGTGAGGAGGGTTACCGCGTGGTCCTCGTCAACTCCAACCCGGCGACCATCATGACCGATCCGGACATGGCCGACGCGACCTATGTCGAGCCGATTACCCCGGAAATCGTCGCCCGCATTCTCGAGGTCGAGACGGCGGCGCATCCCGGCGGATGGGCGGTGCTGCCGACGATGGGCGGGCAGACCGCGCTCAATACCGCGCTCGCGCTGCATCGCGACGGCACGCTCGACCGGCTCGGGTGCACGATGATCGGCGCCGACGCCGAGGCGATCGACAAGGCAGAGGACCGCCAGAAGTTTCGCGAGGCGATGGACAAGATCGGCCTCCAGTCGGCCCGCTCGGGCATCGCGCATAACGTCGATGAGGCATTCAAGGTGCTCGAGCGCACCGGGCTGCCGGCGATCATTCGCCCCAGCTTCACTCTCGGCGGGACCGGCGGCGGCGTCGCCTACAACCGTCCCGAGTTCGAGCGGATCGTGCGCAGCGGGCTCGACGCCTCGCCGACCAGCGAAGTGCTGATCGAGGAATCGCTGCTCGGGTGGAAGGAGTACGAGATGGAAGTCGTGCGCGACCGGCACGACAATGCGATCATCATCTGCTCGATCGAGAACGTCGACCCGATGGGGGTCCACACCGGCGATTCGATCACCGTCGCCCCGGCGCTGACGCTGACCGACAAGGAATACCAGATCATGCGCAACGCCAGCATCGCGGTGCTGCGCGAGATCGGCGTCGAGACCGGCGGCTCCAACGTCCAGTTCGCGGTCAATCCCAAGGATGGGCGGCTGATCGTGATCGAGATGAACCCGCGGGTCTCGCGCTCGTCGGCGCTGGCCTCCAAGGCGACCGGCTTCCCGATCGCCCGGGTCGCGGCCAAGCTCGCGGTCGGCTACACGCTCGACGAGATCACCAACGAGATCACCGGCGCGACGCCGGCCAGCTTCGAGCCGACGATCGATTACGTCGTCACCAAGATCCCGCGCTTCGCCTTCGAGAAGTTCAAAGGCGCCGAGCCGCTGCTGTCGACGGCGATGAAATCGGTCGGCGAGGTCATGGCGATCGGCCGCAACTTCAAGGAAAGCCTGCAGAAGGCGCTGCGCGGGCTCGAGACCGGGCTCGACGGCTTCAACCGCGTGCTGAGCCTCGAGGGTGCGGGGCGCGACGAGTTCACGGCGGCGTTGGCCAAGCAGACTCCCGACAGGCTGCTGATCGTCGCGCAGGCATTTCGCGAAGGCTTCGGCGTCGATGAAGTCGGGGCGATCACCCACTATGATCCATGGTTCTTGCGCCACATCGCCGAGATCGTCGCCGAGGAGGCGAGGATCACGTCCGATGGGTTGCCGAACGATGCCGCGGGCTTGCGTCGGCTCAAGGCGATGGGCTTCTCCGACAAGCGCCTGGCGACGCTGGCCGTGCGCTCGGTCGGGGTCGCCGGCGGCCTCGCCGAGACCAGGGCCAAGCGCCATGGCCTGCTCCACGATGCATTGAAGGCCATGGCGGGGGCGACCAGCGAGGCCGAAGTGTGCCAGCTGCGTCATCGCCTGGGGGTCCATCCGGTGTTCAAGCGGATCGATTCCTGCGCCGCCGAGTTCGAGGCGGTCACCCCGTACATGTACTCGACCTACGAGGCCCCGGCGTTCGGCGAGCCCGAGGACGAGGCCGCCCCGAGCGACCGGCGCAAGATCGTGATCCTCGGCGGTGGGCCGAACCGGATCGGCCAGGGCATCGAGTTCGACTATTGCTGCGTGCACGCCTGCTTCGCGCTGTCGGAGGCGGGCTACGAGACGATCATGATCAACTGCAACCCGGAGACGGTCAGCACCGATTACGACACCTCTGACCGACTCTATTTCGAGCCGCTGACGGCGGAAGACGTGCTCGAGATCCTCCGCGTCGAGCAGCAGAACGGCGAGCTCGTCGGGGTCATCGTCCAGTTCGGCGGCCAGACCCCGCTGAAGCTGGCCCAGGCGCTCGAGGATGCCGGAATCCCGATTCTCGGCACCTCGCCCGATGCGATCGACCTCGCCGAGGACCGCGAGCGCTTCGCCGCGCTGGTCACGCGGCTCGGGCTCAAACAGCCTGCCAACGGCATCGCCCGCAGCCGCGACGAGGCGGCAGCGGTCGCTCGGCGGATCGGCTACCCGGTGCTAATGCGGCCGAGCTACGTGCTCGGCGGACGGGCGATGGAGATCGTCGAGAGCGAAGCCCAGCTCGACGCCTACATCGCCACCGCGGTCCAGGTTTCGGGTGAAAGCCCGGTGCTGATCGACCACTATTTGCGCGACGCGATCGAGTGCGACGTGGATGCGCTGTGCGATGGCGAAGAGGTCGTCGTCGCCGGCGTCATGCAGCACATCGAGGAAGCCGGGATCCATTCGGGTGACAGCGCCTGCACGCTTCCGCCGTACAGCCTCGCGCCCGAGATCATCGCCGAGATGGAGCGGCAGGCCGAGGCGCTGGCCTTGGCGCTCGGCGTGCGCGGACTGATGAACATCCAGTTCGCGGTCAAGGGCAGCGAGGTTTACCTGATCGAAGTCAACCCGCGTGCAAGCCGCACCGTCCCGTTCGTCGCCAAGGCGATCGGGCAGCCGGTCGCCAAGATTGCGGCCCGGGTCATGGCCGGCGAGAAGCTCTCGACCTTCCCGCCGTTCCGCCGCGAGCTGCCGTACATGGCCGTCAAGGAAGCGGTGTTCCCGTTCGACCGCTTCCCCGGGGTCGACCCGGTGCTTGGGCCCGAGATGAAATCGACCGGCGAGGTCATGGGTCTGGCGACCGACTTCCCGACCGCCTTCGCCAAGTCGCAGCTCGGTGCCGGCACGCGCTTGCCCGATGCCGGCGTGGCGTTCGTCTCGGTCAAGGACGGCGACAAGCCGGTGATCGTTCCGGCCGTGCGCCAGCTGCTCGAGCTCGGCTTCACCGTCATCGCCACCGGCGGCACCCAGAAGTACCTGGCCGATGCCGGCCTCGCGGTCGAGCGGGTCAATAAGGTCGCCGAGGGCCGGCCGCACATCGTCGACCGGATCATCGATGGCGAGATCGCGTTGATCTTCAACACCACCGAAGGGTGGCAGAGCCTCAAGGACTCGCAATCCATCCGCACCGCGGCGCTCCACGCCAAAGTGCCCTACTTTACCACCGCGGCGGCCTCGCTGGCGGTGGTACGGGCGATCGCAGCGTTGCGCGGCAGTCAACTTGCGGTCCGCTCACTCCAAGCTTATTATAGCTGAAACCATCGCGCCTTCCACACATCGCGGCAGCCGGGCCCGTTTCTCGAGATGAGACGGGGGGCCCGACTAGTCGCTTCGGGACGGCCAGAAGGATGAAGAGCGATTATGGCGAGTGTCGAAAAGCTGCCGATGTTGGCAGAGGGCTACGAAAAGCTGACGGCCGAGCTGAAGACGCTGCGCGAGGAGCGGCCCAAGATCGTCGAAGCGATCGAAGAGGCGCGCGCTCATGGCGACTTGTCCGAGAACGCCGAGTACCACGCCGCGAAGGAGCGCCAGGGCCAGGTCGAGGCGGCGATCGCCGACCTCGAGGACCGCGTCAGCCGCGCGCAGATCATCGATCCGGCGACGCTTTCGGGCGACAAGATCATCTTCGGTGCGACCGTCACGCTGGTCGACGACGGCGACAAGCCGGTCCGTTACCAGATCGTCGGGCCTTACGAGGCCGATGCCCGGGTCGGTCGGATCAGCTACAATTCCCCGCTCGGCAAGGCCCTGATTGGCCGCAAGGTCGACGACGAGATCGAAGTGACGGTGCCTTCCGGCGATCGCTTCTACGTCGTCGAAAAGGTCGAGTTCATCTGAGCGCCGCGTCCTCTCCGTGAGGGCGTACCTTGCGGCCAGGGCGGCCGTTTCACCGTCACTCCCCCGGCAGGTCCGGCTGCAGCAGGCGGTGGAGGTGGACGATGACGTATTTCATCTCGGCATCGTCGACCGTGCGCTGGGCGCGCTGGCGCCACGCGTCCTCGGCCGAGGCGTAGTCGGGGAACACCCCGACCAGGTCGAGCGCCTTGAGATCGACGAACTCGAGTCCTTGCGGGTCGCGCACGCGCCCGCCCATCACGAGGTGAAGTTTCTGCATCTGCCGCGCCTGCTGTGACGGGAAGGGACTCCCCGCCCTTAGCCGCAGGGATCGCCGCCCGGCAAGGGTCAGTGGCGCAAGTTGGAAGCGAGCCTGGCCGCCTTGTCGATCAGGGCTGACCCGGCGTCGCGCGCGGCGGAGGACGCATCCCCGGCCACTCGAGCGGCGCTCCGGCCGCCCTTGCCGCCCCGCTGCGCTAACGCTTCGCCAAGCTCCTCGAGCTTGTCACGACCTTCGTGCAGGGCGTCGCTCGCCCGGTCGAGGGCGCGGCGACCGATCTTGACTCCGAGCTCGCCCAGCTCGTCGAGCCATTCGCGGCTGTCCTGGGCTGCTTCGCCGGCTCTGCCGATCGCGCCGCGGCCGACCTTGGCGCCAAGCTCGCCCAGTTCGCCGAGCCGCTCCCGGCCTTCGTGCGCTGCCTCGCCGGCCTTCTCGAGCGCCTGCTTGCCATACGTGGATCCGAGCTCTCCCGCGACGGCCGCCGCGCCAACGGCGCTTTGCACGAGCTTGCGTGTGGTGCCCTTGGGGATGAGCTTGCCGGCGAGAAAGCCGAACACCAGTCCTCCGGCGAGGGCGAGGCCCGGATATTCGCCGACCAGGCTCGAGAACTTCTCGGGCGGGCTCGCGTCCGGCAGCGGCCCGGCTGCCGGAGTCTGGCTGTCTCGCTGCAGCCGCTCCTGCGAAGCCGAGACCTTGGCTTTGATCCGTTCGCGCCGGACGTCTTCGTCAGTCACTGTCGTGCTCCTCCAAGGGGTGCCGCACCTTGTGCGCCAGGCGATGCCACCAGCGCTCCACGGAACTACTGTCGGGAATCGCTTCGGGTTCCCGATCGCCATCGATGTCGATGTCGGTACCGAGCAACTCGTTGGCGGCGGCAACGAGTGGGTGGCGGATCAGCCACAGGACCAACGCGGCAATGGTGCCGGCGATGATGCTGCGGTTCGTTTTGGCGACCTCCACGGCATAGTCAAAGCCAACCTTGGCTTCTTCGCCGAGCTGGTCGGCAACCCGGCCGCCGACGCCTCGCGCCGCAAGGTCGGTCTTGACTTGCACTAGCCGCGCGTCGAACACCGCGCGCGCCGCATCGCGCATGGTCTTGTCGTCAAGGAAGCGGCGTTCGACGGCGCTCATGGCGTAGTAGCCTTGTCCGAAAGCAGCCGGTTGAGGCGGCGCCAGCGGCTCATCGCGAGGCGGAACGCGATCCAGCCGGCGAGCAGCAGCCCGCCAACCACAACTGTCGTGGCGCCCCACGCGGTGATCAGCGGAGTCAGCGCCAGCAGCAGTCCGACCACGAGCCCGAGCACGGCAAAGAACGCCAGCACGACCGCCACCGCGGCATACGTCGCGATCCCGCTCGCGCTCGCGCCGACCAGCCGTGCCCGCGAGCTCTGGAACGCCAGCTCGGCTTCGGCGAGGGTTTTTCCATCGTCCGCGAGGCGGCGGATATCGTCGATCAGCGAACGACGCGCCGCGTCGTCGAGCGGGTCCGCGACGATGGGTTGGGTCGTCACTTGATCCATCGGCGCAGCCAAGCCCCCGCCGTCGTGCGTGTCAATCGAGCCGCTGCTCAATCGTCGGAAGAGCCGGAGAATACCCGCGCGAGCATGAACCCGGCGACGGCGGCGACGCCCACGGCCACGCCGGGACTCTTGCGGATCAGTTCCTTCACGTCGGAGTTGAGATCGGCAAAGTCCTTCGCCTCGAGCTTGGCGGCGGCTTCCTGCATGGTCCGCGCCGCGCTGCGGGCATAATCGCCGTAGTGGGCGCCGAGGCGTTGATCGAGGGTCGTGGCATTGTCGGCAACGAGCTTGCCGATCGCCGCGAGGGCATCGCTGGTCCGGGTCTTGCCATCCTGAGCGAGGGCGGCGGCGCGGTCCTTGGCCTGGCCCGTGAGGTTGCGGGCCTGGTCGATCCATTCGCTGCTCGTGCCGGTGATCTTCTCGCGATAGGCGCCGGCGCGCTCCTGCGCCTCCTGCGTCAGCGCCTCTGCGCCGGCACGGGCTTCCTCGAGCGCCCGGCCGAAGCTTTGCTTGGCCTTGCTGACGCCGCCTTCCGCGCCGGCCGGTTCGAACGTCGCGTCCGAAGGGATCGCGCCGGAGGGCTCGAAGGAGGTTCCGGCAGGGATCGAACCGTTTGAGCTCTCCGATCCGGCGGACGAGCTCTGGGTGGTCGGCTTGCTGGCGGAGGTCTCGGCCATGATCGTCGTTCCTTTTCGTCCCGAGTGAAACTGAGCGCGGCTGCGAGTCATGCGGCGGCCGCGCCGGAAAAGCGGCGCGCCCCTGATGCTGCAATGCACCTTGTATGGCATGGTTCCCCTGCCTAGGGCGGAAAAAATTCAACGCCACGGTCGACTGGCCGGACCACCAGGAGGAATGCCCGCCCATGACCGCGATAATCGATATCCACGCCCGCGAAATCCTCGACAGCCGCGGCAATCCCACGGTCGAAGTCGACGTCTTGCTCGACGACGGCAGCTTCGGCCGCGCAGCGGTCCCGTCGGGGGCATCGACCGGCGCGCACGAAGCGGTCGAACTGCGTGACGGCGACCTGCGCCGCTTCCTTGGCAAGGGCGTCCTCAAGGCCGTGCGGGCGGTCAACAGCGAGATCTCGGACGCGCTGCTCGGCCGCGATGCCGAGGACCAGCGTGATGTCGACCTGGCGATGATCGCGCTCGACGGAACCGACAACAAGAGCCGCCTCGGCGCCAACGCGATCCTCGGCGCCAGCCTGGCAGTGGCCAAGGCGGCGGCGAACGCGCGGGGCCTGCCGCTGTATGCTTACGTCGGCGGGGTTTCCGCTCACGTCCTGCCGGTGCCGATGATGAACATCATCAACGGCGGCGAGCACGCCGACAATCCGATCGACTTCCAGGAGTTCATGATCATGCCGGTCGGCGCGCCGACGCTGGCCGAGGCGGTGCGCTGGGGCTCCGAGATCTTCCATACCCTCAAGAAGGGCCTGCACGAGAAGGGGCTCGGGACCACCGTCGGCGACGAGGGCGGGTTCGCGCCCAACCTGGCGAGCACCCGCGACGCGCTCGACTTCATCGTTGCCTCGGTCGAGCGGGCGGGGTTCAAGCCCGGAGACGATGTGGTGCTTGCGCTCGATTGCGCCGCGACCGAGTTCTTCAGGAACGGCAAGTACGAGATCAGCGGCGAGAACCTGTCGCTGACGCCCCAAGCCATGGCCAACTACCTGGCCGACCTCTGCGCCGCCTACCCGATCCGCTCGATCGAAGACGGAATGAGCGAGGACGACTTTGCCGGCTGGACGGCGCTGACCCAGAAGCTGGGCAGCAAGGTTCAGCTGGTCGGCGATGACGTCTTCGTGACCAACTCCAAGCGCCTGCGGATGGGGATCGAGCAGGGCATGGCCAACTCGCTGCTGGTCAAGGTCAACCAGATCGGCACGCTCAGCGAAACGCTGGAGGCCGTCAGCATTGCCCAGCGCGCCGGCTACACCGCGGTGATGAGCCACCGCTCGGGCGAGACCGAGGATGCGACGATCGCCGACCTCGCCGTCGCCACCAACTGCGGCCAGATCAAGACCGGCAGCCTCGCCCGCTCGGACCGGCTCGCCAAGTACAACCAGCTGATCCGGATCGAGGAGGAACTCGGCGACGCCGCAGCGTACGCGGGGAAGGGCGCGTTCGGTCGACTCGGCTGATCAGCCGACTTCGCGCACCAGAGCTCCCTCGGTGCCCGGCTCGATCAGGCCGATCGCGCGTCGCGACTCGGCGAAATAGCGGACCATCTTGGCATAAGCATCGGCGCTGAGGCGGACGAACACGCGCCGGGCATCGCTGGCGTCGTTCTCGCGCACGATCAGCCCGCGTTCTTCGAGCAGCGAGATCCAGCGCAGCGCCGTGGTCGTCGGCACCGCCGCGCCGATGCAGGCGCTCGTCACCGGAACCCGCTTGCCCTCTTTGGCGGCGATGAACAGGTCGAGCAGCAGGTCCCAGGCGGGCTCCCCGAATAGCGCCTCGTCGCCGAAGATCCGGCCGCGGCGACGGCGGTCCCGGTAAAGGTTGAGGGCGAGTTCACCAAACATCACCGCGTCATGGCGGAGCAGCGGACTGGGGCCGGCTTCCTCAGGCTCGTCCTCGGCCGCGGCTGATTCGCCGCGTTCGAGTTCGTTTGCGATCGCCAGCAGCTCATTGGCCGCTGCGATCAGCCGGCGCGCCTTCGATTTGCGAGTGGAGATGCCCATTCGTTGCCGTTCTCGGTGCCCATCCCCCGGCGAAGGCCGCCCGG
>JAEKKO010000128.1 GCA_019510335.1 Novosphingobium sp.
GATCGGCGCCTCGGGAACCCGGATTATCACCACGCTGATCGGGGCGCTCAAGCAGCAAGGCAAGAAGCGCGGCGTCGCCAGCCTCTGCATCGGCGGCGGTGAAGCTACGGCGGTTGCCATCGAATTGGCATGACGGCCGGCGCCAAGCGCAATCGGTTGCCGATCGGCGCAGAGACGCCTACGCTCGGTCTCTGGGCCGCGCGGAGGGGGAGCTCTCGCTCATGAAGCCATTTGTTGCGCTTATCGCCCTGGCTGCTCTGGCAGCCTGTTCCAAGCCGTCCGAGCCCGCCGCAGAGGCGAGCGACAGCGCCGCCGCCGACATGACCGCAACCACCGCGGCCGCCGCCGCGCCAACCCCGACGCCGGGGAGTTACGCCGTAGTCAATCAGGCCAAGCAGGTCAGCACGACCGTGCTGAAGGGCGACGGCTCGTTCACCGATTCCGACGCGAAGGGGAAGGTGACGGCCGAGGGCAAGTGGGCGGTCAAGGATGGCAAGACCTGCTTCATGCCGTCCAAGGGCGCGGAAGAGTGCTGGGCCGAGAGCGCGCGAGCGGCCGACGGCAGCTTCACTGCGACCAACGCCAAGGGCGAGACGGTCAAAGTCACGCCGAAGGGCTGAATGCAGGGCAAGTCCTGATCCGGCACGAAGCCTCACCCGCTGCAATGCGGAGCGAAGCGCTTGCCGGTTAAGGCTCCCCTGCCCCCCACAAGTACCGCTGCGCAATGAATCCGGCGCGGCCGTCCACGTCGAACCGGCACCAGCCGTCGCTGCACCCGCCGAGCTTGCCGGAGACGCCGGGTGCAACGTGCCACAAGACGCGGGACTCCGGGTCGGGGCGGTCGTGCATCTCCGCCGGCGGACCGGACTTGACGAAGGCGCTTCGCTCGCGCGTCAGGAACCGGGCGAGCATCCAACCGCGGGCGCCGTCGGGATCCTCGACGAGGCGCCACCCCTCCATCGTCCGCAGCACTTTCAGCGGCAGGTGCTCGCGGCGGTAGATCCAGTTGATGCGGTAGTCCTCGCCCGGACCCACCCGCATGTTGACCACCGGCGCGCGGAGCGACGCCCAGTAGGGCACTTCGTTCTCGGCCGCGGCGAGCGGCGTCGCCACCGTCAGCAGGGCGGATGCGGCCAGGATCGAGCGCGCTGTCATCATGAGCGGTCCTTAGACTCCGACGCGCGGCCCGTTCAAGGCCGCTTGACCCGCGGCATCGCGACCGCCTAGCGCAGCCGCCATGCCCGTGGTCAGCGATCCGCCGCACAGCCGCCGCCTCATCGGCAAGCCGCGCGTGGTCGTCACACGGAAGCTGCTCGGCTCGGTCGAGGCGCGCATGACCGAACTGTTCGATGTCGTGCTCAATCCCGAAGATCGGCCGCTCGGCCGCGAAGCGCTGATCGCGGCAATGCGCGAGACCGACGTGCTGGTCCCGACCGTTACCGATCGCATCGATGCCGAGATGATCGCCGCAGGCGGCGAGCGGCTCGGGCTGATCGCCAATTTCGGCGCGGGCATCGAGCACATCGACTTGGGAGCGGCGCGCGCGCGCAAGATCATCGTCACCAATACCCCCGGCGTGTTCACCGACGACACCGCGGACGCGACGATGGCGCTGATCATCATGGTGCCGCGGCGGATGAGCGAAGGCGTGCGCCTGCTGCTCAGCGGTGAGTGGCACGGCTGGGCGCCCTCGGCGCTTCTTGGGCACCGTCTCGGCGGCAAGCTCCTGGCGATCATCGGCATGGGGCGCATCGGCCAGGCCGTCGCTCACCGCGCCCGCGCCTTTGGGCTGCAGATCGCCTATCACAACCGCCACCGCTTGCCCGCCGCCCTCGAGAACATGCTCGGCGCGCGCTACGAGCCCGATCCTGATCGGCTGATCGCCGAGGCCGACGTCCTAACCCTGCACTGCCCGGCCACCCCGGAGACGCGCCACATCCTCAATGCGGCGCGGATCGCGGCGATGAAGCCGGGCGCATTCGTCGTCAACACCGCCCGCGGCGAACTGATCGACGAGGATGCGCTGATCGCCGGGCTCGAATCCGGCAAGCTCGGCGGCGCCGGGCTCGACGTCTATGCGCGGGAACCGCACGTCGATCCGCGCCTGTTCGATTTGCCCAACGTCGTGACCCTGCCCCATCTCGGCAGCGCGACGGTCGAGGGGCGCGAGGCCTCGGGCGAACGGGTGATCGCCAACATCCGCTTCTGGGCCGACGGGCACCGGCCGCCCGATCAGGTGCTCGAAGGCTGGGCCTGAGCCGGCGCGGGCGCGCTTGCCTAGTGCGCCGCAATTGACATAGAGCCGGCGGCGAGGACTGCGCCTGGCGAGCCAAGCGCCGGAGGGGAGATCAGCGAACATGCGCAAGCACTTTGCCGTGCTGCTGGCCGCCGCCGCGTGCGCCGCGCCCGCCCTGGCCCATGCTCAAGACGGAGTCCCTGCTGACGCGAATAGCGGCGATACCGCCTGGATCCTGACCTCCTCGGCGCTCGTCCTGCTGATGTGCATGCCGGGCCTGGCGCTGTTCTACGGCGGGCTGGTCCGGGCCAAGAACTTCCTTTCGGTGCTGGTCCAGGTCGGCGCGATCGCCGCGATCGCCTCGTTGCTGTGGATCGTCGTCGGCTACACGGTGGCGTTCGGACCCGTGAGCAATGGCTGGCTCGGCGGCGGCAGCGCGCTGATGCTGCGGGGCCTCGGCACGGTGCGCGAGGGGCACACCGTGCCGGAGAGCGCGTTCGTGCTGTTCCAGATGTGCTTTGCCGCGATCACCCCGGCGCTGATGGCCGGCGCCTGGGTCGAGCGGGCGCGGTTCGGTTGGGTGCTGGGCTTCTCTGCGTTATGGGGCCTGGTGGTCTACGCACCGGTCGCCCACTGGGTCTGGGGCGGCGGCTGGCTGGCGAGCAAGCTCGGTACGCTGGACTTCGCCGGTGGAATCGTCGTTCACACGACGGCCGGCGTTTCGGCGCTGATCGCGGCGCTGCTGATCGGCAAGCGCAGCGGCTTTCCCAGGACGCTGATGCTGCCGCACAGCCCGTCGCTGACGATGGCCGGCGCGGCGCTGCTGTGGGTCGGCTGGTTCGGGTTCAACGGCGGCTCGGCGCTCGCGGCAAACGACGATGCCGCCGCCGCGATCATCAACACCCATGCAGCAGCGAGCATGGCGGCCTTGGTATGGCTGCTGTTCGAGCGGCTGACCGTCGGCAAGCCGACCAGCATCGGCTTCGCCACCGGCGCGATCGCCGGGCTGGCGACGGTGACGCCGGCGGCGGGTTTCATCTCGCCCGGCGCGGCGATCGTGTTCGGCGCGGCCGCAGCGGCCGTGTGCTACCCGATGATCCAGTTGATCAAGCAGCGGCTCGAGATCGACGATTCGCTCGATGTGTTCGCCGTCCATGGGATTGGCGGGATGCTCGGGTCAGTGTTGCTGGCGGTGTTCCTGTCACCGGCGCTCGGGGGGACCGGTTACGCCCCTCGGATGGCGATGGGCAGCCAGCTTGCCGCGCAGCTCGTCGGAGTGGGCGTGGTCGCCGTGTGGTCGGCCGTCGCCAGCGCTGTGCTCGCGGTCGGCGTCTCACTGTTCCTGCCGATGCGCGTCAGCGAGGACACCGAGCGTGAAGGCCTCGACCTCGCCAGCCACGGCGAACGCGCCTGGGACATCGACTGAGCCGCAGCGCTACCACGCCGGCGTGGCGTTCAGCCGTTCCAGCAGCCCCGGGCCGGGCATGATGTATTCGAGGCAATGCCCGAGTTCCGGCACTTCGACATAGACGGTGCGGCCGAACCCGGGTGTATCGCTGCGCTTGCGGACTCGTACGCCGGCGCGCGCGATCTCCCGCTCGAGCGCCGCCCAGCTTGGCTCATCGGCGACGAGAAAGCCGAAGTGGTGGTGGCGCAGGACCGAGCCGTTTTCGGGCAGCCACTCCGTGTAGAGCTCCATCCCCGGACCGGTCGCACAAATGATCTCGTAGGCCATGGCCCCGATCCACGCCACCCGCAGGCGGATGGTCGCGCCGGACTCCAGCTCGGCGTCGCTCTCGCGGAACGAACCGACGCCGAAGCGCTCGCGGAATACGGCAACGGCGCGTTCGAGGTCGTCGGTGACGTACGCCACCTGAAAATGATCGTTATGGAGCAGCCCCTTGCCCGGATCGTAAATCGGCGCCGGCCGGTTGAGCCCCGCGATCATCGCCTTACCAGCGGACTCCCTCGTTGGGGGCCTTGGCAACGATCGGGCGCTCGTAGGACGGGTCGTCCTTGCCCCAGATCGGCTTGAGGAAGCCCTTCACGTTCTTGGAGTGGACCCACGTCCCGTCTGTGTCCGCGGTCGCCTCGATCGTGCAGCGCCGCGTCAGCATGCGCCACTCGCCGTTGCGCTTATCGAGCTGATCGAGGTACCGGCCGAACGCGATCGTGGTGGTCTTGCCGTCGAGCCAGTACAGCGCACCGATGACGTAGCTTTCGCAGTACGCCGTGGCACCATCGATCTCGCAGATGTGGTTGGTGATGTTGTGGCTCGTCATGTTGAAGTTCGTCTTGTGCCCGAGGTTTGCCTTCTCGGGGTACTCGGGCGCGGCGGTGGTGACGGCGCCGTGCTCGTCCACGCCTTCGGGCCACCAGCAGCCGGAGATCTGCTCGACGTCCTGGCGATCGCGCGCGCGGCATTCGCGCTGGATGCAATCGAGGATGTCCTGCCGGTCCTTGAGGTAGCGGACGGTATTGAGGATCTCGTCAGTTTCCGTGGCCATGCCGTCCCCTCTCTGAAGACTATTTTGAAGGGCAACAGTGCCGCCGCGCCGGCTGCGAGGCAACCATCTTGACGCGCAGATCGGGCCGCGGGGATCGGTTGGGGATTTTTTCGCCCGCGATGGAACCGCAGATCAGGCCCGCCGTTGTGCCATCGTCGCTGACCGAGATCCCCCCTCCCGTTCGGCGGTCAGGCGACACCTCGTCAGAATCCTTTTAGGGCCTCGGCATAACCGGGGCCCGTTTTTGTGCGAACGCGCGACCACAATGAGGGGGGAGTGGATGTGCGTCTCAAATTAGGACGCAACGAACGCAACCTATGTTAAGGTACGGTTTAATACAGATAATTTGTGTGGACTTGGTCACTTCTCCGGTGCAGCTTGGCCGGCGAATCGTTCACTTGGCGGGAACCAATTGGGAGCGAGCACATGAGGTCGTTGGTCGCAGCGCGCGTAGAGCAGCGCAATCGTCGTAGCGTATGGGTTCGAGCCCGAATATTGAAGCGCTTTGCCGTTTCGCTTGCTTTGGCGGCATCACCATTGGCGTTCGCGACGCCAGCCAATGCAGCTCTCGTGCTCGGCTCGACACCCTGCCAGCCATCCAACACGACCCCGACTGCCATCAGCTGCCAAGGTTGGTTTCAGGGCAACCTCAACTCGGGCCAAGCCACCGACCTCAACGACTCGGCAACGGCCGTGAACGCCCTGCTTGGGACGAGCTACACGGGCGCGACCCTTCCCTTAATTGAGTCAATCGAGGACATAAGCAGCGGCAACGTCATCAACTTTGCTCATAACCTTATTGGGCCGACCTTGTTCAGTGCTCATGTTGGCGCCGCCAACGGCAACAATGGCATTGGCTACGAGGGAACGGCATTCTTTCTGATCAATGCCGGCACCGGGCTCGACACGATCACCCTCAACGTCGGCGGCCTCTCCAATGCGCGGCTTTTTGCCACCAGTGTCCCTGCGCTTCCCGAGCTGGCGACATGGTCGATGATGCTGGTCGGCTTCGGCGCGATCGGCGGTTTCATGCGACGCAGCAAGAAAATGACTCGCATGCGGCTGTCCTATAGCTGACTTTTGGCGCAGCCTACGGGGTGTAGGTGGGACGCTGAACCGTTCCACCTTCCGCCTGAGCAGCATTTTGGACGACCCGCGACGGGGCACCCGCGGCGTTTACGACGGGGAAGCATCGGTACTGGCACGGCGATCAGCCATTTGCCCGTACGACGGTGACGAGCGCCCATCGAAATGTGACCTCGGCAGGCGCGGCGAACGCTACTCGGCCGCGACGGCATTCCCGCGTGCAGGGGCGTAACGGTCGATCATCCACGCGCAGAAGTCGGCGAACTGCCGGGGATCGTGCGGCGGACTGGTGTGGTGGGCGCCGGGCCCGAGATGCTCGGGAGTGAAACAGAACGTCACCGTCACCTCGAACTCGGCGAGGGCGTCCATCTGGCGGTCGAACCACTCGATCGCATTCGGCCGGAAGCTGTCGGCCCACGACAGACCGGTGCGCAAGTGGCGCACGCCGAGGCGCTTCATCCACGCGACGGCATCGTCGAGCCGCGGATCGTCGAAGTGGAACCACTGCATCAGCCCCATCTCGGAGGCGACTTCGGCGTAATCGTCGAGCGCCAGCTTGGGCGTGCCGTCGGCGCGGATCAGGCCCATGTAGAAGTGCCGGTAATAGCTCGAGCCCTCGGCCTCCTTGTGCCGGGTGGTCGCGCCCCAGGCTTGCGGCAGGTCGAACAGCGAATACCAGAAGATCCGAGGGACACGGCCAACCAGCAACTCGGCAGTGCGGCGGACGCCGAATTGCTGGACTTCCTCGGCGCCGAACGAGCCGACCCCGACCTCGGTCACCCAGATCGGCTTGTCCGGGCAGACCGCCTCGATCTCCGCGATCCGATCCGGCCACTCGTGGATCGGCCACAGGTTCCAGTCGAGCGGGAAGCCGTGCACGGCGACGACATCGATCGCGTCCAGGGCACCCTGGCCGCGCATCCGCTGGACCCACTGAGGATCGATCGGCGACATCCCGCCAAGAACGCGGGTGACTGCCGGGTTGACCTCGGCGATCGCCTGCCCGGCGCACTTCACCATCTCGCCGTAGATCTGCCACTCGGGATCGAGCTCCGGATCCCAGTGGGACTTGTTGTTGGGCTCGTTCCAGATCATCGCCGCTTCGATCACGTCTGCCTCCCCCTCGCCGGATAGACCGCGGTCGGCCCCCGCTCCCCGTACGGCACCGGCGTCACCCGGCAGAGGTAGACCTCGGGCTCCGGATTGGCCTCGATCGCGAACCCGGCCGCGCGGAGCATCGCCTGGCTGCAGGCTGCGTTCGGCGCCCACCAGTTGGTCCAGTCGTGCGCGAACTCGCGCTCGATGAAGTGCAGCTTGGGATAGGCGGGATTGTCGAAGTAGCCCGGCGGGTTCATCGTTCCGGGCACGTGGAACGGGTGATCCTCGGGGACCAGCAGCACGTCGTTCGACCCCTGCTGCATCGTCTGGAACAGCATCAGCTCGCCGGCGACATGGGCGCGGATCAGATCGAGCGCCAGCAGCGGGTGGCGCAAGTGGTAGAGCACGCCCATGAAGATCACGAGATCGAAGCGCTCGCCCAGGGAAGCGACATCGTAGACCGACAGCTTGCGGTACTCGATGTCATCGAAGCCGAGGGTGTCGGCGACGAACCGCGCCTGCGCGAGGTAACGCTCGTCGCTGTCGATCCCGAGGACGCGCCCGGCCCCGCGGCGCTTCATCTCGATCGCATAGAATCCAGCGTTGCAGCCGATGTCGAGCACCGAACAGCCGCCGAGATCATTGGGCAGGACGTGGACAAAGCGCGCGAACTTGAACGACGGGTAGTCGCCTAAGAAGTGATCGGGCGCGGTCGGCACGCCGCACAGATCGATGTTCTGGAACCACGGACCGAGTGCAGCAATCTGCGCGCGCAGGGCTTCCTTGCCCCCATCAATGCGGCGGATCGGTTCGGTGCTCATGGGCACCTTTCGTTGAGCGACAGGACTTTGGCGCCCCAGGCTCCGACGGCCAGGCGGCTCACCGATGCCGGATCGATGTCGAAGCGCAGGACGGCGTCCATGGTCAGCCCCAGGACGCGCGCGACCACCGCGCGGATGATGTCGCAATGGGAGATCATCGCGATCGTGCGCCCCGACTGAGCTAGCGCCACAGCCTCGACATGGGACCAGGCGCGCTGCTGCGCTTGGGCCATGCTCTCGCCGCGGGGGGCCGTCGCATTGGCGCGGTCACGGTTCCAGGTGCCCCACTGCGGATCAGCAGCGAGCTCGATGAACGCACGGCCCGACCACTCGCCAAAGTCTACTTCGTCGAGCGCCGGCACGGATTCTGCAACGAGTCCGGGATGACTCGCAGCAATGGCCGCAGCGGTTTCGCGGGCTCGCTGAACGGGACTGGTCTGAAGCAAGTGGATGGCCACCCCCTCGAGCTGTCGCGCCAGCCGCGCCGCCTGGCTCTCACCCTCGCGGCTCAACGATATGCCCGGCGTGCGACCCGACAGAATGGTCCCGAGGTGCGCATGGGCCGCGTGGCGAATCAGCAGGATCGTTGCAGTCACTGGATTTTTCGGCCCACCGTTCGGCTCGCGGCACCGCGGCCGCCTTGCCAGCTACAAACCTTTGCACGGCGAATCGGTTCCGACGGGCGCTTGGGAACAAACATGAAGAAGACGCATTCTACAATCCGTCGCCCGGAGCAACCCCGGGAACATAACATAAGTTAAAGCGTCCGGTTCCAAACCAATTCTGTTGGTTCGGTACCGCACATTGGACGCTTGGGGGCAAACTGTACGGTCGTGGGGAGTCAATGGCAGAACATGTTCTAATAACAGGTGGTGCCGGCTTCATTGGATGCCACGTCGGAGAAGAATTATTGCGGCGTGGCTGTCGTGTAACAGCTTTAGATAGCTTGATAGAGCAAGTCCACAGTTCCAGAACTCGTCCTCCATTCCTTGACAGTGAAATTGAACTCGTCCGCGTCGACATTCGTGATGGCGACGCGGTAGCGTCTGCTCTTCGCGGGGTCGACAGCGTCATTCACCTCGCCGCCGAAGTCGGTGTCGGCCAGTCGATGTACGAAGTCGAACGCTACACTTCCACGAACGACGTCGGAACGGCCGTGCTGTTCGAGCGGCTGATCGATCATCCGGTGCGGCGAGTGGTAACCGCTTCGTCGATGAGCATTTATGGCGAGGGCCTTTACCGGGATGCCGATGGCAATCTGGTCGAAGATGCCGAGCGCATGACCTTGCGCGACGGCCAAGCCAACTGGGACCCGCTCGACGGCAAGGGCCGCCCCCTGATCCCAGTGGCGACGCCGGAATGGAAGCGTCCCAACCTCTCGTCGATCTATGCCCTGAACAAGTACGTGCAGGAGCGCACGACGCATATCATGTCGCGCCCGTACGGCATCGAAGGCGTCTGCCTGCGGCTTTTCAACGTCTACGGCGCGGGCCAGGCGCTCTCCAATCCCTACACCGGCGTGCTGGCGATCTTCGCCTCACGGCTGCTCAACGGCCAGGCCCCGCTGATCTTCGAGGACGGCGAGCAGCGCCGCGACTTCGTTCACGTGAAGGACGTCGCCCGCGCATTCGCCGACGCGCTCGAGCTGCCCGAGGCTGCCGGCCAGACATTCAATATCGGCTCCGGCGAGGACCGCTCAATCCGGCAGGTGGCCGACGAATTGGCCGCAGCCATGGGCAAGAACCGGATCGCTCCCGAGATCGTCCACAAGGCGCGGATCGGCGACATCCGCCACTGCTTCTGCGACACCACCAAGGCGCGCGACCAACTCGGCTTCACCGCGCGCGCGGATTTCCGACAGGGGCTAGCCGAGTTGGCCGAATGGGTCGGCTCGCAGAGCGCCGAAGACCGCGTCGGCCAAGCCCACCGCGAGCTCGAGGCGCGCGGGCTGGTGGCATGAAGGGTCGGGTCCTCATCACCGGCGGCGCCGGGTTCATCGGCTCCAACCTGGCGGATCGGCTGGCGCGCGAAGGCTATCACGTGCGAGTGTACGACGCCCTCGCCCGTCCCGGGGTCGACGCCAACTTGCGCTGGCTCCAGGACCGCCACGCGAGCCGGATTGAGCCGATCGTCGCCGACGTCCGCGATGCCGCGCGGTTGCGGCAGGCGGTCCGTGGGATCGACGCAGCCTACCATTTCGCGGCGCAAGTCGCGGTCACCACCAGTATGAACGACCCCGCCGAGGACCTGGCGATCAACATCGGCGGAACCTTCAATCTGCTGGAAGCAATCCGCGCTCTCTCGAAACCAGTTCCGGTGATCTTCGCCTCGACCAACAAGGTTTATGGCGATCTCAGCGAGTTCGGCTCTCGCCTGACCCCGCGCGGCTATGCTCCGGGAGACCGGGCTCTGGCCGAGCACGGCGTCTCCGAAAGCCAGCCGCTCGACTTCCACACGCCTTACGGGTGCTCGAAAGGAGCGGCCGACCAGTACGTCCTCGATTATGCGCGCAGCTTCGGCGTGCCCACGGCGGTGCTGCGGATGAGCTGCATCTACGGCGAACGCCAGATGGGCACGGAGGACCAGGGCTGGGTCGCTCACTTCCTCATTCGCGCGCTCGAAGGCAAGTTGATCACGCTGTATGGCGACGGACACCAGGTCCGCGACGTTCTGCACGTCGGCGATGCGGTGGAAGCCTACCTCGGCGCGTGGCGCGCGATCGAGCGCGTCCGCGGCCAGGTGTTCAATCTCGGCGGCGGGCCCGCCAACGCGATCAGCCTGCGCACCCTGCTCGACCACATCGGCAAGCTGCTCGGTCGCAAGCTGCGGCTTTCCACTTCCGAGTGGCGCCCGGGCGATCAGCGCTGGTTCGTCGCCGACACCCGCGCGATCGAGCAGGCGCTGGCCCTCCCGGCCAAGCTCGACTGGCGGGCCGGCGTGGCGCGGCTGGCCGACTGGCTCACCGAGCGCCGCACCCTCAGTCCGGTCGCCGTGACCCCGCGCGCAGCCATGCCCGCAGTCTCATGAGGGGAGCGCAGTTCCGCCTGCTGATGACCACCGATGCGGTCGGCGGCGTCTGGCAATATTCGACCGAGCTGGCAGGCGCACTCGCCGAACATGGATTTGCGGTGGTGCTGGCGGTGCTCGGGCCCCGCCTGGCTATGCCGCAACGGGTCCAGGCAGAAGCGCTGCCCAGTGTCACGGTGATCGAGACCGGGCTTGCGCTCGACTGGCTGGCGAACGCCGAAGCGACGCGGGCTGCAGCCGACCGGATTGCCGAGCTCGCCCGCGAACAAGCGGTCGATCTCGTTCACCTGAACTCCCCCGCGCTAGCGGCCGACGCTGGCTTCAACGTGCCGGTGATCGGCGTCGCGCACGGTTGCGTCTCGACGTGGTGGGAAGCCGCGCGCACGGAACCACTTGCTCCCGAGTTCCACTGGCACCGCGACATGACGGCGCGTGGTTTGCGGGCGTGCGACAGGGTCATCGCCCCGACCGCGAGCTACGCCGAGACCGTCCGCCGCCACTACAGGCTGGC
>JAEKKO010000129.1 GCA_019510335.1 Novosphingobium sp.
CGGCCGAACAAGTCGACCTCGTATCCGGTCACCGCGAGGTCGGCAGTAAACGAGCTGCCCGAGCCGCTCGAGCCGGTGCCGCCGCTGCCGACGCCGCTCGAGCCGGAACCGCCGGAGTGGCGGAAGCTCGCCGTGGCGTCGAGCTCTGGGAACAGCTGGGCGCGCTGGATGCGGTACTGGGCGCGGGCCGCGGCGATGTTCGCGGCGGCCCGGGCGACGTCCTGATTGAGCGTCAGCGCCTGGCCGATCAGCGTCAGCAGGCGCGGATCGGCGAACACCTGCCGATAATCGTAGCGGGGCAGCGCCGTTTCGCTCTGCCGAAGGTAGGCATCGCCGACTGGCCACGACGGCGGCACCGGCAGCTCCGGCCGGTGATAGGGCGGCGCGAGCGAGCAACCGGCGAGCAAGCTCCCGCACAGCGCAGCCGTGCTCAGCGCGCCGCCGAGGCGCCGGATCACGCCTGCGGCTCCGGCTCGGCGGCCGGCGGCGGCGTGGCCTCGCCCCTGCGGCGGCGGATCCAGCGCCCGATCCGCTCGCGGGTGATTCCGCGCACCAGCACGAAGAACATCGGAATATAGAAGATCGCCAGCAGCGTCGCGGTCAGCATACCGCCGATCACGGAGGTGCCGATGGCGATGCGGCTGTTGGCCCCCGCTCCGGTCGCGATCGCCAGCGGCAGCACGCCGAAGATGAACGAGCAACTGGTCATGAGGATCGGCCGCAGCCGGATACGCGCCGCCTCGAGCGCCGCCTCGTACGGAGACTTGCCGGCCTTTTCGGCGTGCTCGGCGAACTCGATCATCAGGATCGCGTTCTTCGAGGCGAGGCCCATCGTCGTGAGCAGGCCGATCTGCAGGTAGACGTCGTTCTCGAGCCCGCGCAGCGTCACTGCCAAGATCGCGCCGACCAGCCCGAGCGGGACGATCAGCAGCACCGCCAGCGGAATCGACCAGCTCTCGTACAGCGCGGCGAGGCACAGGAACACGACCATCAGCGACAACGCGTAAAGATACGGCGCCTGCCCCGACGACAGCCGCTCCTGGTACGAAGCGCCGGCCCAGGCGATCGATACCGCCGGGTGCTTGGCGACGATGTTGGAGATCTCCGTCATCGCCTCGCCCGAACTCGACCCCGGCGCGGCCTGGCCGCTGATCTCCTCGTTGCGGATGCCGTTGAAGCGGCTGAGGTTCGAGGGCGCGCTGCTCCAGCCGATGTTGGCGAACGCCGAGAACGGCACCATCTGCGCGTTGGGACCCCGCACGAACCATTGGCTGACGTCCTCGGGCGACGAGCGATAGGGCGCGTCGGCCTGGACGTAGACCCGCTTGACCCGGCCGCGATCGTTGAAGTCGTTGACGTAGCGACCGCCCCATGCCGTTGAGATCGTGGTGTTGACGTCGGCTTGGGTGAGCCCGAGCATCGTCAGCCGCTGCGGATCTGCTTCTATGTCGAGCGACGGCTGGTCGGGCAGCGAGCTCAGGCGGACGTTGGCGAGCTTGTCGTCCTGCCGCGCCTCGGCAACGATCGCATCGCGCTGTTCACGGAAGTCGGGGGCGCTGAGGCCGCCGCTGTTGAGGATCTCGGCAGTAAATCCGGTCGACTGTCCAAGGCCGCGGATCGCGCCGGGGACGGTGGCGTAGAACTCGACGTCGCGGAGCGGGGCCATCGCTCGAGTCAGCCGGCGGGTGATGGCATCGGCGGTGTGCTCGGCACCCTTTCGCTGCGACCACTCGCGCAGGGCAAGGAAGCCGCGTCCCGCATTCTGGCCCGAGGCCCCGCCACCGCCGCCGCCGCCAGCGACGGTGAAGATCGAATCGACGTCGGCTTTCTCGTGGGTGAGGATGTAGTTCTCGATCTGCACCGCAGCAGCCCGGGTGCGCTCGAGCGTCGCGCCGGCGGGCAGGTTGTACTGCATGCTGGCGAAGCCCTGGTCCTCATTGGGGATGAACCCGGTCGGCAGCCGCGTGAACAGGATCACCAGCAGCACGAAGATCACCGCGTAGACGCCGAGCGCCAGCTTGCGTCGGGCCATGACGCCCGCCGCCCGGCCCTGGTACCAGTTCTGCAGCCGTCCGAAGCGGTCCTCGAACCAGTGGTGGAGCCTGTCCATCAGCCGCACGAAGCGCCCGCCGCCCGCCGCCTCGTCCTCGCGCCGCTTGAGCAGCGTCGCGGTCAGTGCCGGGCTGAGGATCAGCGCGACGAACACCGACAGGGTCATTGCCGAGACGATCGTCAGTGAGAACTGCCGGTAGATCACCCCGGTCGAGCCGCCGAAGAAGGCCATCGGCAGGAACACAGCGGAGAGCACCATGGCGATCGCGACCAGCGCGATCTGGATCTCGCGCATCGACTGGACCGTCGCCTCGCGCGGGGTCATCCCGGGGTTCTCGTGCATCAGCCGCTCGACGTTCTCGACCACGACGATGGCGTCGTCGACCAACAGGCCGATCGCCAGCACCAGTCCGAACAGCGTCAGCGTGTTGATCGAGAAGCCGACGGCCGCGAACACGCCGAACGTGCCGAGCAGCACCACCGGCACGGCGATCCCCGGGATCAGCGTCGCGCGCCAGCTCTGCAGGAACAGGAAGATGACGATGATGACCAGGACGATCGCTTCGGCCAACGTCTTGACCACGTCGTTGACCGACTTTTTGATGAAGATCGTCGAATCGTTCGGGTAGGCATAGGCGTAGCCCGGCGGGAATTCCTTCGAGCGGCGGGTGACCTCGGCCTTAACCACATTGGCGGTGCGCAGCGCGTCGGCGCCGGGGGCCAGGCTAATCGAGATTCCGGCTCCAGGGTGCCCGTTGATCCGGCTGGCGACCGAGTAGTTCTCGGCACCGAGCTCGATCCGGGCGACATCGGCGAGGCGCACGGTCGAGCCATTGGGGTTTGTCTTGACCAGGATCTGGGCGAACTGCGCCGGCGTCGAGAGCCGCGACTGCGCGGTGATCGTTGCGTTGAGCATCTGGCCCGGCGCGTTGGGAGTGCCACCGATCTCGCCCGCCGCGACCTCGGCGTTCTGGGCGGTGATCGCCGTGACCACGTCGCTCGGCATCAGCTGGAAGCTGGCGAGCCGCGCCGGATCGAGCCAGATCCGCATCGCGTACTGCGAGCCGAACACCTGGGTGTCGCCGACGCCCGGGAGTCGCCCGAGCGGCTCCTGGAGGTTGGTCACCATCCAGTCGGAGACGTCCATGTTGGTCGAGCGGTTGGTGGTGTCGTAGATCGCCACGAGCAGCAGCTGGTCGGGGTTGGACTTGGTCACGCTGAGGCCCTGCTGCTGGACCTGCTGGGGCAACCGGCTCAGCGCCTGCTGGACCTTGTTCTGGACCTGGACCTGGGCGATGTCGGGGTTGGTGCCCTTCTGGAACGTCGCGGCGATGCTGACCTGCCCGCGCGAGGATGATGTCGAGCCGAAGTAGAGCAGCCCGTCGAGGCCGGTGAGTTGCTGCTCGATGATTTGGGTGACGCTGTTCTCCAGCGTCTCGGCCGATGCGCCGGGATAGCTGGCGCGGATGTTGATCTGCGGCGGGGCGATGTCCGGGTACTGCTCGACCGGCAGGCTGAGCAGGCCGCCCATCCCGATCATCATGACGATGATGGCGATGACCCACGCGAAAATCGGCCGATCGATGAAAATCCGTGACATGGGCGGCTCAGCCCGCCCCGGCCTTGCCCGTCGCGCCGCCTGCGCCGCCATGATGGCCGCCGTGTCCGCTGCCTTCGGAGGCGGCGCCTTGAGCCGCGCCTTGTCCGCCGCCGCCTTGACCACCGGCCCCGCCACGCCCGCCGGAGCGGACACCAGGGCGCTGGGGCGTGGTTTCGGGCACCGGCCGGACCGGCTGGTTCGGCTTCACCTTGCCGAGCCCTTGGGTGATGACCTTGTCGCCGGGATTGAGCCCGGCCGTGACGACCCAGTCTTCGCCCAAAGTGCGGGTCGCGGTCACCGGCCGCAGCACCGCGCGGTTGCCGGGGCCGACCAGATAGACTTGCGCGTTGCCGAGCGGGTCGCGGGTCACGGCGACTTGCGGCACGAGGTAGGCGTTGGGATCGGCCGCCTGAGCGAAGCGGGCGCGGACGAACATTCCCGGCAGCAGCAGCCCTTGGGGATTGGGGAAGCGGGCGCGCAGCGTCACCGTCCCGGTCGCCGGATCGACCGTGATCTCGGAGAACTCGACCGTGCCGACGAAGCCGTACTCGCTGCCGTCATCGAGCTGGAGCCGCACCTCGGTGCGGAGCGGCGCGGCGCCCCCGCCGGCAAGCTGGCGCCTCAGCCGCAGCAAGTCGGCCGCGCTTTGCTGGATGTCGACGTAAATTGGGTCGAGCACCGCGATCGTCGCCAGCGGATCGGTCTGGTTGGTGGTGACGAGTGCGCCCTCGGTGAATAGCGAGCGGCCGATCCGGCCGCTGATCGGGGCGGGGACGGTGGTGAAGCGCAAGTTGATCCGCGCGGTGTTGAGCGCGGCGCGGTTCTGCATCACGCTCGCTTGCGCGACCCGAGCCGCGGCGGCCGCGTCGGTGTATTCCTGCTGCGAGACGGCCTGCGCGGCGGCCAGCGGACGATAGCGCGCCGCCTTGACCTGGTTGGCCGCGAGGTTCGCCTGGGCGCTGGCGAGATTGGCCGAGGCTTGCGCCGCCGCGGCGCGGTAGATGCTCGGGTCAATCTGGTAAAGCGGCTGGCCCTTGCGGACGACCGCGCCTTCGGTGAACAGCCGCCGCTGGATCACTCCGGCGACCTGGGGACGCACTTCGGCGTTGCGCAAGGCGCTGACGCGGCCGGCGAGAACCGTCTCGAGCGGGACCGTGGTCGGCTGGACCACCGCAAAGCCGACTTGCGGCGGCCCCTTGTCGCGCCCGCGTCCGCCGCCGCCCTGCGCCTGGCCGTGGGAGCTACATCCAGCGCTGCCGAACGCCAGCGTGACGGCGGCAAGAGCGGCAAGAACTTGGCCGGGCTTGCCGCGCAAGCCAGTGGTCGGACGCATGGCAACGGCAGTTCGCGAACCCGCTCAAGCTGTCAAGCTGCGAATATGTCGCAATTTGTCATCCCGAACGCTCGCGGATCAGGCGGAGAGCGACACCGCGGGCGCGATCCGCGCGCGGCATTCGCCGAACCCGATCCGGGCAAAGCCCGCGCGCTCCGCCCAGCCGGTGAGGATCAGCTCATCGCCGTCCTCGAGGAACCCGCGCGTCTCGCCCGAGGGCAGCGTCAAGGGCCGGCTGCCGTTGCCGGTGATCTCCATCAGGCTGCCAAGACTGTCCGCGGTCGCGCCAGAGATCGTGCCGGTGCCGAGCAGGTCGCCCGGCATCAGGTTGCAGCCGTTGCTGGCGTGGTGGGCGACGAGCTGGGCGGCGGTCCAGTACATCGCCGCCATCGATCCGCGGCTCAGGCGGTGCGGCGGCTGGCCGGCGGCGCGCATCGCCGGCGTCAGCAGCAGGACTTCCATCGTCACGTCGAACGCTCCGGCCGTCTGCTCGGCGGCGTCGGAGAGGTATGGCAGCGGCGTCGGGTCGCCTGCCGGGCGGGGCGGCTGGGCCACCCGGAACGGCGCCAGCGCCTCCATCGTCACCACCCACGGCGAGACGCTGGTGTGGAAGTTCTTGGCGAGGAACGGCCCGAGCGGCTGGTACTCCCACGCCTGGATGTCGCGCGCCGACCAGTCGTTGAGCAGCGACAGGCCGGCAAGGTGGGCGTCGGCGTCGGTGATGGGGATCGGCGTCCCGAGCGCATTGCCGTGGCCGATCCACAGCCCCATCTCAAGCTCGTAGTCGAGCTTGCGCGAGGGGCCGAAGGACGGCGCCGCGGCATCGGGCGGCTTGGTCTGCCCACACGGGCGGATCACCTCGACCCCCGACAGGCGGATTGACGACGCGCGGCCGTGGTAGCCGATCGGAACGTACTTGTAGTTCGGCAGCAGCGGATTGTCGGGGCGGAACTGACGTCCAATGTTCTCGGCGTGATGAATGCCGGCGTAGAAATCTGTGTAGTCGCCGATGGCGAACGGCAGGTGCAGCGCACAGGCGTTCGCCGGGTGCAGCGACGGCGCGACGGCGGGCTTGTGCGCCGGGTCGGTCAGCAGCTCGAACAGCTGGCGGCGCAGTTCGCGCATGACCCCGTGGCCGAGCGCGACGAGCGGGTTGAGGCACGGTGCGACGGCGATTTCCGCCGCCTCACGCGCTGCCCCGTGGAGCAAGTGGGCGACGCCAGGGAGGTCGAGAACCTGATCGCCGATGGCGACGCCGCCGCGAGGCTCCGGAGGTGACGCGCCCAGCGGCTCGAACACGCCAAGCGGCAGGTTCTGCACGGGGAAATTCGGGTGACCGTCCGCGCCCGCGACCCAGCAGCGCGCCGCCGGATCGTGGGTGGCGTCGAGCTGCGGCTCAGCCATGCTGCTTGCGCGCCTCGGCGTGGAGCCAGTCGGCGTGGCGCGGCGCCTGCTTGGTCGCGCTCCACTCCTCGAGCATTGGCCGAGCGACGCGCTTGAGCTCCGCATACTGCTCGGGCGTGCCGATGTCGGCTGCAAGCTCGATCCGATGGCCGTTGGGATCGAAGAAGTAGATCGACTGGAAGATGCCGTGGTGGGTCGGCCCGAGCACCTCGACGCCCTGACCCTCGATGTGCGCCTTGGCCGCGAGCAGCGCGTCGATGCCCCGAACTTTCAATGCGATGTGCTGGACCCACTCGGGGGTGTTGGGGTCGCGGCCCATCGCGGGCTGGTTGGGCAGCTCGAAGAACGCCAGGACGTTGCCCCCGCCGGCGTCGAGGAACACGTGCATGTAGGGATCGTATTCGCCGGTCGACGGCACGTGGTCCTCGGCGAACGCGGTGGTGTAGTCCATGCCGAGCACCCGGCCGTACCACGCGACGGTCTCGGCCGCGTCCTTGCAGCGGTAGGCGGCATGGTGAATGCCGCCGAGCTTCACCGGATGGTCGGCCATGGTCATGCCGCGTCTCCCGCGTGGAGCGCACCGCGCCGCAGCTGGTCGCGCTCGATCGACTGGAACAGCGCGGTGAAGTTGCCCTCGCCGAAGCCTTCCTCGCGCTTGCGCTCGATGAACTCGAAGAACACCGGACCGATCATCGGTTCCGAGAAGATCTGCAGCAGCAGCCGCGGGTCGCCGTCGGTGGTCGATCCGTCAAGCAGGATGCCGCGCTGCTGCAGCGCTTCGACCGGCTCGCCATGGCCGGGCAGGCGCTCGTCGAGCATCTCGTAATAGGTCGTCGGCGGGGGGGCCATAAACGGCGTCCCGAGCGCCTTCAGCCGATCCCAGGTGGCGATCAGGTCGTCGCAGATAAAGGCGATGTGCTGGATGCCCTCGCCGTTGTAGGCGCGCAGGAACTCCTCGATCTGGCCGCCGCCGGCCTGGCCCTCCTCGTTGAGGGGGATGCGGATCTTTCCGTCCGGCGCGGTCATCGCCTTGCTGGTGAGGCCGGTGTAGTCGCCCTTGATGTCGAAATAGCGGATCTCGCGGAAGCCGAAGATCCGCTCGTACCACGCCGACCAGTAGGCCATCCGCCCGCCATAGACGTTGTGGGTCAGGTGATCGGTGTTGAGCAGGCCGGCCCCGAACGGGTGGCGGTCGGCGCCCCGCTCGTAGACGAAATCGATGTCGTAGATCGATAGCGCATCGGGGTTTTCGAGCGTCGCGTAGCGGTCGATGAAATAGACGATGGCGCCGCCGATGCCTTTGATCGCCGGCAAGTGGAGCTCCATCGGCCCGGTGCGGGTCTCGATCGGCTCGGCCCCGCGCTCCAGCGCCACGGCATAAGCGCGCGCCGCATCGCTGACCCGGAAGCCCATTCCGCAGGCCGAGGCGCCGTGCTCGGCGGCGAAATACCAGGCGTGGCTGCGCGGCTCGTAATTGGCGATGAGGTTGATCTCGCCCTGGCGCCACAGCTGCACGTCCTTCGAGCGATGGCGGGCGATCAGGCGAAACCCGGTCGCCGCAAACACCGGCTCGAGCACGCCCTTGTCCGGCGCGCTGAACTCGACGAACTCGAAACCGTCGAGACCCAGGAGGTTCGGGAGCGGATCGTTCATGCCAGTCCTCGTCACGGCCGCACCGCAGAATGTAGCATCAAGCGCCCGCGCGGTCAGCGCGAATCTGAGTGAGGGCCCGCGCGCTGCCGCGGAATTCTTGCAGCATTGGCTCCAATGCTGCATTAACCATGCATATGGATCGGACCGATCTCAAGCTGCTCGCGCTCCTCCAAGAAGACGCCGCGATGTCGCATGCCGACCTCGGCGAGCGAGTCGGCCTGTCGCCGTCGCAGTGCTCGCGGCGAATCCAGCGGCTGAGCAACGACGGCGTGATCCGCCGCCAGGTCGCACTGCTCGACGAAGCCCTCCTCGGTTTCAACGTCGAGGCCTTCATCATGGTCGCCCTCACCTCCTACGCCAGCGAGGCGGTGGTCGCATTCCACGCGCGGATGATCGCCAACTCGGCGATCGTCGAGTGCTGCGCTTTGACCGGCGACAGCGACTACCTGCTGCGGGTGGTGACGCTCGACCTTCCCGCCCTGTCGCTGCTGATCAACGAAGTGCTGCTCGGCCACGGCGACGTCGCCAGCGTCCGCTCGAGCATCGTCCTCAACCGGATCAAGCGGACCACCGCGCTGCCGCTGCGGACCGCCAAGGAAAGCTGAGCCGGCTTCGCACTGGCGCTCCTGGTCGGCCGAGCCCCTCGCTCGCTTGACTCCCGAACCACCGATCTGGGA
This sequence comes from Novosphingobium sp., assembly GCA_019510335.1. Lineage (GTDB taxonomy): Bacteria > Pseudomonadota > Alphaproteobacteria > Sphingomonadales > Sphingomonadaceae > Novosphingobium. Next base: position 8,720 of record JAEKKO010000129.1, read on the forward strand.
CCTTTTGCGTCCCGCAGAGCCGAGGAGCCGATCCGCACATGAGGAACTATGGCCCGATCGACGACTTCACGGTGTTCGAGCTCTATCCCGACATCCAGCTGACTCACGACAATATCGAGCACTACCGCGCGCTGGCCGAACGCAAGCTGGTGATCAATCGCTGCGGCGCGTGCGGCACCTGGATCTATCCGCACCGGCCGATGTGCCCCGAGTGCTGGTCATGGAACGTCAAGCCCGAGGAGATCAGCGGCTTCGGCAAGGTGTTCATGTTCACTCTGCTTTACCATGAGCGCGACCCCGGCAGCGCGACCCGCGAGCCGCTGCCGGTCGCCGCCGTTGAGCTCGTCGAGCAGAAAGGCCTCCGCTACCTATCCCGGATCGTCAATTGCCGGCCTGAGGACATCAGGCATGACATGCTGGTGCGGTTGACGTGGATCGAGATAGGCAACCTCGAATGGCCGGCGTTCGAGCCCATCCCCGGCCTTGGCAGCGACGCCCGTGGCTAGGAACCGGTTCAACGACACGGTCGCCGTGGTCGGGGTCGGTTCGAGCCCATACGGCCGCGACCTCAGGCGTTCGCACCTCTCGCTCGGGCTCGAGGCGGCGGTGCGGGCGATCGAGGACGCCGGGATCGACAAGCAGGAAATCGACGGAATCTGCGGCTCGGGGATGACCCCGCTGGCGCAAGGCGGCGCCGGGTTCCTGAGCCTGCAGGGGGCGCTCGGGATCGAACGCTGCACCTGGGTGCTCAACGGCTGGCTCGGCTCGGCATTCGTCTATGCCGCGAGCGCGGTCGCCAGCGGACTGTGCGACACCGCGCTGATCGTCCAGACCTATCAGCGCGATCCCGGGATGTCGCGATCGGCCAACGCCGACCCGTTCCGCCGCGCGCTGCAGAAGTTCGGGGACGTCGGCGGCGACATCGGCGGGAGCGACTTCGCCAAGCGCTGGGTCCACTCGGGCGAGCCGTATGCCGCGTGGATGAAGCGCTACATGCACGATTACCGCACCAACAAGGATGCGTTCGCCTACATGGCGGTCAACAACCGCTCCCACGGCAGCCGCAACCCGGCGGCGGTAATGCAGCAGCCGATCACGCTCGAGGACTACCACGCCTCGCGGATGATCTGGGAGCCGATGCAGATCTACGACATGGACGTGCCGGTCGACTGCGCCGAGGCCCACGTCATCACCACCACCGAGCGCGCCCGCGACCTGCCGCACAAGCCGGTGATGGTCCACGCCGCCTCGCTCGGCGGCACGCGCTGCGGCGAGTATTACGAGAACACCCTCGGCTGGACCGAAAACGCCCACTGGGTCGCCGCCCAGGGGTTGTGGGAGCGCAGCGCCATTCGCCTGCCGGAGGTCGATCTATTCTATCCCTACGACGGCTACACGATCGACGCGGTCGGGGTGCTTGAGGCGGTCGGCTACTGCGCCCCGGGTGAGGCCGGCGACTTTCTCAAGGCGAACTGGGATGAGGCTGCACAGGTCCTCCGGCTAAACGGCCGCACCCAGGTCACGACGCATGGCGGCGGTCTCGCCCAAGGCCGCGCCGGAGGGGCGAACTTCTACTCCGAAGCGGTGCGCCAGCTGCGCGGAAGCGAAGGGGCTCGGCAAGTTGACGGGGCGAAGACCGCGCTGATCAACATCGGCAGCTTCTTCCACGACCCTTCGGCGGTGATGCTGCGCGCCGAGTGACTTGCCGGTGCGCCGCTCGGGGGTGCATGGCGGCACGATGGACGCGACCAAACCTGCCGAAGCGCCCGACTCCGCGCGGCGGTACAAGGCTTACGCCGAGACGCACCAGGCGCTGATCGAGGCGGCGGTCCGGCTGATCTCGGAAAAAGGGGTCGAGGCGCTGTCGGTTGCCGGCCTCGCCCGCGCTATCGGGATGAACCGAACCACCGTCTATTATCACTTCGGCAGCCGCGAGGCGCTGCTTGAAGCGGTCGCGTCGTGGTCGTCCGAGCAGCTGGCGCGGGCCTTCGATCCGCACGAGAGCCAGCGCAACCGGATCGACTTCATCGCCCGGTTCGTCCTCGACAACCCCGACCTGATCAAGCTGTGGATCGACCAGTTCATCGCCGCAGGCGACATTCGCGACCGCTATCCGAAGTGGGACGAGCTCGTCGCCGGCACGGGCGAGAGCCTCGGCCCCGAGGTCGATGCCGAGGTCTATTGCACGATCCTCCTTGCCGGCGCGATCGTCGGCCCGCGGGTGTTCCGCAACAGCGTGCGCCCGGACCTTTCCGAAGACGAGATCGTCGCCCGCTTCCGCGCCGAGCATCAGCGCATCCTGCGGCGGGATTCACTGCTGCGTGAATGAATTTACGACATGTGTGTTGTAAAAGTTCCGCCCCTGCCATATGACTCGGATCGAGCAGAGAGGATTCGGTTGATGGAACAGACCACCGCGAGCTTCAGCAGGCCCGACCCGCGCGACGTCGCCTGGCTCGGCACCGGTCCGATCCCGGCCGAGCCGTACTACGA
>JAEKKO010000259.1 GCA_019510335.1 Novosphingobium sp.
TGCGGCGAACTCCCACTGCGCCTCGGTCGGCAGGGCCTTGCCTGCCCAGCTTGCGTAAGCCGCGGCGTCGGACCAGCCAACCTGGACCACCGGATGGTTCTCAATGCCCTCGATCGAGCTGTCCGGTCCGAGCGGATGGCGCCAGCACGCGCCGGGGGTGAAGCGCCACCATTGCAGCGGATCGGACAAGTCGAACGTCTGGCAGCGCTGGAATACCGCCGAGCCGGGCGCCAGCCGGTCGGGCAGGATGCCGGGGTAGTCGGCCGGATCGGGCGCGGTCTCGGCCAGCGTCACGTGCCCGGTTTCGGCAACGAAGCGGGCGAACTCGGCATTGGTCACCGGGGTTGCGTCAATCAGGAATGGGGCGACGCGGACCTGCCGCACTGGCGCTTCCTCGGGGTAGAACCGCTCGGAGCCCATGGCGAAGGTGCCGCCGGGAATGGGCATCATTCCCTCGCGCACTGGCGCGGACTTGACGACCTCGACCATGCTTCTGGTCCATGCCCCGGCGCCGTCTGCGGTCAATCGAAATCGACCGTCAGGCGCGGCACGTCGCCTTGCAGCTCGCCGTGCGGCGTGCGGTAGTCGGTCACCGGCACCCCGAGGTCGCGGCCGATGTCGAGCGTCTCGCCGCCACCCGCTGGCATCAGCACGTTGCCCGGCAAGATCCCGCGCGCCAGCTCGGTCCCGCCCGACGAGAGGATCGCCTCGGCCGGCTGGCCCAGCCCGTGCGAAACGAAGCGCAGCGTCAGCTGCACCGACCCCGCCGGCAGCGCTCGCGGGGCGACCACCCGCGCCATCTCTTGCGGGTCGGTCGAGCGCGCCCAGACGAACGCCGGACGGCCCTGGTCGAGGAACAGGCTCCACCCGCCGAAGCGGCTACCCCAGGCCAGCACTGCGCCCGAGGCGCTGGCGCTGTCCAGCCGCAAGTCGGCCTTCACGGTGAACGAACGCGCCGCCAGGTACGGCCCGCTCATCGCCGGCAGGCTGATCTCCTTGCCCCAGTAGTCGAAGTGCTTGCGCCCGCCGGCCATGGCGGCGAGATCCGACCGCGCCGGGCCGAAGCGGTGATCGAGCGGGAACACGTCGTTGCGCCGCGCCTCCTGCTCCCACAGCGCCTTCATCCCCGCGAGCTGCTGCGGGTACTTCGCGGACACGTTGATCCCTTGCGAAAAGTCCTTGCGCAAGTCGTAGAGCGTCCAGCTCATCGGCGGCCGCGGACCGCCGGGCGGCAGCGGCTCCCACGACAATCGCCCGTCGTCGCCGCTGAGGAACCAGCCGTCGTGATACAGGCCGACCTTGCCGCCGATCTCGAAGTATTGCGTGCGCGGCTTGTCGGGATCGCAGGCCGCGAGGCTCGGGAGCAGGCTCTGGCCGTCCATCGGCTTCTGCCTGATCCCGTTTACGACCGCGGGCGCCGGCAGGTGCGCCGCGTCGAGCACGGTCGGGGCGATGTCGATCACGTGGCCGAATGTCGGACAGATGCTGCCAGGATGCGGCACGTGGCCCTTCCACGACAGGATCATCCCATTGCGCACGCCGCCGAGCATCGAGGCGACCTGCTTGACCCAGCGCAGCGGCGTGTCCATCGCCCATGCCCAGCCGACCGGATAGTTCTCGTAAGTCATCGGCCCGCCGAGCCGGTCGGTCTGGGCGACCAGCCACGCCGGACGCTCATCGTGCGTCGAGATCGAGCGCAGCTCGTTGATCGTGCCGGTCGGCCCGGCCTCGCCGCTGGCGCCGTTGTCGCCGATGATCACGCTGACCAGCGTATCGTCGAGCGAGCCCATCCGCTGCAGCTCGTCGAGCACCCGGCCGAACTGCTCGTCCTGGTAGGCGAGCTGGGCCGCAGCCACTTCCATCGTCCGCGCCGCGAATGCCTTCTGCTCGGGCGCCAGCGAATCCCACGCCGGAATCGCATCGGGCCGCGGCGTCAGCCGGGTGCCGCGCGGGACGATTCCGAGCGCGAGCTGGCGGCGCCAGGTCTGCTCGCGCATGCGGTCCCAGCCCTGGTCGAACTTGCCCCTGAAGCGGGCGATCACCTCCGGCGGCGCCTGGTGCGGGGCATGGGTCGAGCCCGGCGCCCAGTAGACGAAGAACGGCTTGTCCGGCGCGGCCGCCTTCTGGTTGTGGACCCAGCGGACGATATCGTCGGCCAGGCGCCGGTCGAGCATCCTGCCCTGCCCCTCGTCGGCATCGACCCGCACGGTGCCGCGGTAGAGCACGGGCTGGTACTGGTCGCTGTCGCCGTTGTTGAAGCCGAAGTAATATTCGAAGCCGATTCCCGTCGGCCAGCTGTTGAACGGCCCGGCTTCGGTGCGCTCGGCCCCGGGCGTGTTGTGATGCTTGCCGAACATCGCCGTGTTGTAGCCGTTGAGCCGGAGCACCTGGGCGATCGTCGCCGTCTGCGGGGAGATCTTGCCGGCGTATCCGGGGAAGCCGGCGGGCAGATCGGAGAGGTAGCCGTTGCCGGCGTTGTGGTGATTGCGCCCGGTCAGCAGCGCCGCGCGGGTCGGGGAGCAGATGCCGGTGGTGTGGAAGCGGTTGTAGCGCTCGCCCATCGCCGCCAGCCGGTCGAAGTTCGGGGTCGGCACCGGCCCGCCGAACGTGCTCGCCATCGAGTAGCCGACGTCGTCGCTCATGAACACGAGCACGTTAGGCGCACCCGCCGGCGCGCGCACCGGCCGCGGCTGGGAGGGGGTGGAATCGAGCACGTTCTCGGCGATCGTCCCGGAGAACGGCGCCGGCGGCACCGGCAGCACCGTGCGGTCCTGCGCCACGGCCGCACTCGCCAGCGCCAGCGCGCCGCACGCCGCACCGAGCCGCAGCATATGATTGCGCCTGCTCATTCCCGTCTCTCCCGTCCTTTGGTGCGCGCGCGTTCTCGGGCGCGGCAGGCGCGGAGTCAACTTTTAATCCCTCGGCCTTATTTCGGCGCATGGCTGGCGTGCCGCGCGCGCCGCGGCTAGGTCACCGCCGATGAACGCCGAATTCAAGAAGCCCGCGCGCGCGCTGATCGAGGCGGCCGAGCGGCTGATCGCCAGCGAGGGGCTGAGCGTGCCGCTGCGCGACATCGGCCAGGCTGCCGGCGCGGCCAACAAGGTCGCCGTGCAATACC
>JAEKKO010000130.1 GCA_019510335.1 Novosphingobium sp.
GCCTTACCGAGCCGCTTGTCAAAACCCGTGCAGCTTCAGGAACTCGCGATAGACCAGCCAGTCTCCCGGCGCCGGTCCATGCCCGCCGCTATTCATGGTGTAGCCAAGGTCTCCGAGGATGGGTGAGCTGGGAGGCCATTGCGCATCCCCGATCCCGCGTTTGCCGAACAGACGATAAACCGGCCCCGCCGCCTGGACTGCGAGAAACTCGCCCTTCGGATCGGCTGCATGGTCATACTTGCCGGTCTGCAACAGGAACGGTCGAGGCGCGATCAGCGCCAGCAACTCGTGCCCGTCCATCGGCAGAGCATCTTCGTGCCCGAAAAACTGGGTGAAGTTCTGGGCCACCCAGTAGTTGCTGCCGCCCTCGCTCTCCGAGCCGGCGATCGGCGCCCCGAAGTTGCGGCGCATCAGCCCGGCCCCCATCTTCCCCGAGCAACAGGCGATCACCGCCGCAAAGCGGGTGTCCTTCGCCCCCGCCCACAGCACGGTTTTGCCCAGCCGTGACGCGCCGTAGATCGCGACCATGTTCGCATCGACGGCCAGGTCGGCATCGAGGTAATCCTGGACCCGGCTGAGTGACCATGCCCACGCGGCGATGGCGCCCCACGTGTCGCTTGACGGCTTGAGTGCGCCGGTCCGTGCGAAGTAGCCGCGGATGCCGAGGGCTTCTCCGCCGGCGAAGTCCGGCTCGACATCGCCATAGTAGTAAGTTGCCACGCCTATTCCCGCTTGCAGGAACGGGAGTGGATCGAACTTGCCGCCGGGCGAGCCCTTTGCCGGCACTTTCGTGCGGGTTTCGGGATCCCAGACGAGCGATGGCCGGATCCCGGGATCGTCGATCATCGCTGACGGAGCGCTGAACCCGATCATCAGGAACATCGGCGATCGCTTCGTAGCCCCGGCAGGCAGGTACTCGACGAGATGAATGGCGGGCGCGGCGGGATCGCGCGCCAAGGCAATCGTCACCTGCTTGCGCACCGCCTTGCCTCCGAACGCCGGCGTTCCGCGATCCACGACCTCGAAGTGCTCGCCCGCCGGGCGGCCGGGCGCGCGGCCGTATTCCAGGGTTTCGAACTGACGGACGATCTCGGGGCGGCGCTTCGTCAGCCACGCACGAGCGGTCGTGACGCGCGAGCCGTCGCTGGCGCGCAGTGGATCGGGCAAGGTGTACGGGCGGACCCGCGCCTCATCGGTCGTCATCCGGGGCGGCGGCCCGTTGCGGGCGACGGGCGGCAGCTGCGCCAGGTCGGCATCGATCCGGGCGAGAACCTCGTCGCTGAGGATCGCAAGGGCATAGCCCTGGATCGACCGCAGGGTTTGCGACCGAATCGCCGCCGAGCGCGTGTTGCCGACCAGCATCGGCACGTACTTCATCAGCACGGCGCGCGCGGCGGGATCGTCGAGCAGGGTCCCGATCGGGGTATCGCCGGTGCTGTAGTGCTCGAGAGCGGGTCGGCTCGCCATGGCAGCTTGCGCCACGGCCGGGATCGAACCCGCAAGCTGCGCGAGCACAGTCGCCGCGAACAGGCCCGCTCCGATGAGCCGGCCAAGATGCGGCGTTGGGTTCATCCGAAGCCCTTCTTTTGCCGCCGGATCATTTCACTGGCGGGTCGCGCGACATGTCGACTCCGGGCGTAGCGGGTCAGGAACTCGCGCCCGGCCAACCCAGCATTGCCCAACCTTCCGGAGTGGCGCAAACGAACTCCAAATGATGACCGAGCCGCGACCGCGCGTCGACAAAAATCGAGTCAACTCCGGCACCTCCGGTTCGGAAGACAACGGGAAGCTCCAGCTCCGCGACGTCGCGCTCCATTTCTTCGATCGACTCTCGTCTCACCGCAACGTGATGGAAGCGCGGCGTCGGGTCCGTTGCCTCCGCCGGCAGGCTGGCGACGTAAGAGTCCACAAAGCCGGAGATTGGCTGAATAACTTCGACTTGCACGCGGCCGACCCAAGCCGTTCCGACCCGAACGGACGCGGTTTTAGATCCAGTCGGCGTCCGAAGCGGCAAGTCCACGTCAAAGTGGTTGAAATCCGAAAGGTCGAAGCCAGCCCCGAGGAGCTTGATGGCGCCCTCGAGATTACGGGTGACGTAACCCAACTGATAAAAACCCCTCAATGACACGGCTTTCTCCCCGGAACGGCACTGAACTGTGGTGCGGTCGCCCATGGCAACCGCAGCCCTTCTCGAATATTCTCGGACATTCGACAGCTGACCACTTTGTTAGCGTCGTTAAGCATCCTGTCAAACGGCGCCGCGAAAGCAGGTGTGCCGTCGCGCTGCCTGCCCTCACATTTCCCGTGTAAAGATCGGCCTGCGCGGCTAACCACAGCTGCGTGGGAGCGAGCGAGGGGCTGCCGATCATGGAACAGAGTTGGGTCGAGCGAGCCGTTGCTCAGGGCTGCCCGAACATCCGCAATCCAGATCATGCGGCACCGTTCGGCCGCTCGGTTCTGTCCGAGCTCCGGGCCGTGGCTTGCACCCGCCATCCTGCCGCGTTCGCGGGCGAGAACCATTCATGACCGCGCTTTCGCGACGGCAACTTGCCAAAGGGCTGGCCGGCAGCGTCGCGTTGGCGGCGGCGTCGAAGACGCTCGCCGCGAGGCCATTGCCGCAAGCGCGAAAGTTTCCGACAGGCTTTCGCTGGGGCTGCGCCACCGCGGCCTACCAGATCGAAGGGGCCGTCAATGAGGACGGTCGCGGCCCGTCGGTGTGGGACGTGTTCTCGCACACGCCCGGCAAGATCAAGGACGGCGCGACCGGCGACGTCGCCTGCGACAGCTATCACCTCTACCCCGAGGACACCCGGCTCCTCAAAAGCATCGGCGCCAATTCCTACCGGCTGTCGTTCGCCTGGCCGCGGATTTTCCCGCAAGGGCGGGGCCAACCCAACCAGAAGGGCGTCGACCATTACAAGCGGGTGATCGACAACCTGCTCGCGAACGGCATCGAGCCTTACGTCACGCTCTACCACTGGGACCTGCCGACGGCGCTGCCCGGCGGCTGGCAGTCGCGCGACACGGCCCAAGCCTTCGCCGACTACGCCGGCTACGTCGCCGGGCAGTTCTCGGACCGCGTCCGGAACTTCATGACCCTCAACGAAGTGCGCTCGTTCATCGACATCGGCTACGGCACCGACCGGTTCGCGCCCGGCCTGAACCTCGGCCAGGGCGGGGCGCTCAACCAGGCGCGCCACCACGCGCTGCTCGCCCATGGCCTCGGCGTGCAGGCGATCCGCGCCCATGCCCGTGGCGGGACCCAGGTCGGGATCGCCGAGAACCCGATGGTCGGCATCCCGGCGATCGAGACGCCGGCGTTCATCGCCGCGGCCAAGACGGCGTTCCGCGCGCTCAACGCGGCGCATCTCGTGCCGATCCTCGACGGCGCCTACCCGGCCGAGCACCTTGCCGCGCAGGGAGCGGCCGCGCCCAGGATCGCGCCGGGCGACATGGCCGCGATCGGCAGTCCGCTCGATTTCATCGGCTCCAACGTCTACACCGGGCTTTACGTCGAGCCGGCCAGCACTCCGGCGGGCTTCGCGGTGGCGAGCGGCGGCGCGAACTACCCGCACATGGGGCTGAGCTGGCTGCGGGTCGCGCCGGAATCGACCTACTGGGCGGCGCGTGAGCGAAATGTGGCAGCCCAAGGCAATCTACATCAGCGAGAACGGCACGGTCGCGGCGGATCGCCTGGCCAACGGCCATGTCGAGGACGCCGAGCGGGTGATGTACTTGCGCACCTACCTCGGCCAGATCCAGCGCGCGACGGCCGAGGGCTACCCAGTCAAAGGCTACTTCCTGTGGAGCCTGCTCGACAATTTCGAGTGGGCCGAAGGCTTCACCGCCCGCTTCGGCATCCACTACACCGACTTCGCCACCCAGCAGCGCATCCCCAAGCTCAGCGCCGCCTGGTTCAAGGAGCTGATCGCGCGCAATGCGCTGGTGTGAGCGATGCCGCGCCTGATCGCGTTCAACAAGCCCTACGGAGTCCTGTCGCAGTTCACCGATCACGGCGCCCAGTCCGCCCGGGCCACGTTATCGAACTACATCGCCGTGCCGGGAGTCTATCCCGCCGGGCGGCTCGACCGCGATAGCGAGGGGCTGCTGTTGTTGTGCGACGACGGAGCGCTCCAGGCGCGAATCGCCGATCCCAGGTTCAAGATGGCCAAAGTCTATCTGGTCCAGGTGGAGGGCATCCCGACGCCAGCCGCCCTCGATGCGCTCAGAAGCGGTGTCCGCCTGAAGGACGGCTTGACCCGCCCCGCACGAGCCGAGCTGATCGAGGCGCCCGAGCTGTGGCCGCGTGACCCGCCGGTACGCTTCCGCAAAACCGTGCCCGACAGCTGGATGAGGCTGACGATCCGCGAAGGGCGCAACCGGCAGGTCCGCCGCATGACGGCGGCGCTGGGCCACCCGACGCTGCGACTGGTGCGGTGGAGCATCGGTGCGTGGACTCTGGCCGGGCTTGGGCTGGGAGAGTGGCGCGAGGTCGATCAGTCCGCTTGATCGAAGTCGAGGCTGCCGCCGTTCACCAGCTTGAGCAGCAGCTCTGCCGCGGCCTGCCTGTTCGCCACGGCCGGATCGATGATGAAGGACTCTTGGGCGCAAAGTTGCCGCGCCAGCTCGGCGGTATCCGCTCCGCATTCGATCGAATGGCCATTGACGAACAGGATCACGCCCTCCGCCAGTTCGACGAACGAGAACCGGCTCGCCGGATCGCGGCGCAGTGGAACGTCAGTCGCGGCCAGTTCGTGCAATTGCTCGAGATCGAGCGGGACCTCACGACGGAAATCGATTTCGCCGTATTTTGAAGAGGTGCTGTACTCGCCGAACCACCGCGCGAAAGCCTCGCGATCGAGCAGCTGCGAGGCCATCATCGCCTGAAGCCGTTCGATGGTCTCGGCGCAGATCTCGCCCGGGTTTGGCTGCGAGCGCAAATCGGGGTCGGCGTAGCGTATGTCGTCATCGATCCTCTCAAGCACATATCCGCTCCAGCCGGAGATCAAGTCAGCTGCGGAGGGCGCGCGAAAGCCGATCGAGTAAGTCATGCAATCGCCGCCCACCGCCACTCCGTTGTGGGCCACTCCCGGCGGCACGTAGAGGATGTCGCCGGGCTCCAGCACCCACTCCTGCTCGGGCTCGAAATCTGCCAGAAGCCGCAACTCGTCATGCGCCAGCAGCGGCGTCGAACTGTCGCACCGCGCGCCGATCTGCCAGCGGCGCCGGCCCAGCCCCTGGATCAGGAACACGTCGTACCCGTCGAAGTGCGGGCCAACCCCACCGCCGTCTGCGGCGTAGCTGACCATCACGTCATCGATCCGCCAATCGGGAATGAAGCGGAACAATCCCCGCAGCTCGGCGACCTCCGGCACCCAGTGGTCGACTGCCTGGACCAGCAAGGTCCACCCGCGTTCCCCGAGGGTGGCGAAGCGGTCCTCGGCAAAAGGCCCGTGCTCGACCGCCCACGAGGTGCCGGCCTCCATCACCAATCGCGACTCCACGCCGTCCTCGCAAGCCAGCCCGGCCAGCGAATTCGGGTCGAGCGGATTGTTCCACGACGTCCACGGATTGCGGATCAGGGCCGGCTTCTTCTGCCAATGCTCGCGCAGAAACGCTGCGGGATCGAACGTGCTCAAGTTCATCATCGAGGTCGGGAGCTTTCCGCGGGTTGGGTTCCGGGCGCTTTGCTGCTAGGCGCGCCGCCATGCTGACAGTCAATGGCATCACCGTGCGCCTCGGCGGCCGCACGATCCTCGACCGCGCCACCGCCGCGGTGCCGCCCGGCGCGCGCGTCGGCCTGATCGGTCGCAATGGGGCGGGCAAATCGACCCTGCTCAAGGCGATCATCGGCGAGATCGAGCCCGACGAAGGCGAGATCGGGATGCCCGGCCGCGCCCGGCTCGGCTACATCGCCCAGCAGGCGCCGAGCGGGACCGCCACGCCGTTCGAGACGGTCCTCGGCGCCGACGTCGAGCGCGCCCAACTCATGGCCGAGTCCGAGACGTGCACCGAGCCGCACCGGCTCGGCGACATTCACGACCGCCTGCTGGCGATCGACGCTTACACCGCTCCGGCGCGGGCGGCGCGAATCCTGCTCGGGCTCGGGTTCGACGAAGCGATGCAGGGCCTGCCGCTCGACAGCTATTCGGGCGGGTGGAAGATGCGCGTCGCGCTCGCCGCGCTGCTGTTCTCCGAGCCGGACGTGCTGCTGCTCGACGAACCTTCGAACCACCTCGACCTCGAAGCGACGCTGTGGCTCGAGAGCTTCCTGAGGAGCTACCGCGGCACGCTGATCGTGATCAGCCACGAACGCGACCTGCTCAACAACGTCGTCGACACGATCCTCCATCTCCAGGGCGGCAAGCTGACGCTCTACGCCGGCAATTACGACAGCTTCGAGCGGCAGCGGGCGGAACGGGCGGCCCAGCTCGCTGCCGCCAAGGCGTCGCAGGACGCGCAGCGGGCGCGGCTGCAGGACTATGTCGCGCGCAACAGCGCCCGCGCCTCGACCGCCAAGCAGGCCCAGTCGCGCGCCAAGATGCTCGCCAAGATGCAGCCGATCGCCGCGCTTGCCGAGGATCCGACGCTCAGCTTCGATTTTCCCGATCCGAGCGAGCTGCGGCCGCCGCTGATCACCCTCGATATGGCGGCGGTCGGCTATGCCGCCGGCGATCCCGTGCTCAAGCGGGTCAACTTGCGGATCGATCCCGACGACCGCATTGCGTTGCTCGGGCGCAACGGCAACGGCAAGACGACGCTGGCCCGCCTGCTCGCCGCGCAGCTCCCGGCGATGGACGGCGCCGTCCACACCGCCGGCAAGATGCAAGTCGGCTACTTCACGCAGTACCAGGTCGAAGAGCTGGCGATGGGCGCCACGCCGCTCGAGCTGATGACGCGGGCGATGGACGGCAAGGCCCCGGCGACGGTGCGCGCCCAGCTCGGCCGCTTCGGCTTCTCGGGCAATCGCGCGACCACCTTGGTCGCGCAGCTGTCCGGCGGCGAGCGGGCGCGGCTGGCGCTGGCGCTGGTCACCCGCGAGGCTCCGCACCTGCTGATCCTCGACGAGCCGACCAACCACCTCGACGTCGACGCGCGCGAAGCGCTGGTCCAGGCGCTCAACGACTTCTCGGGCGCGGTGATCCTGATCAGCCACGATCGCCACATGGTCGAGCTCACGGCCGACCGCCTGGTCCTGGTCGACGAGGGCACGGCCGTCGAATACCGCGGCAACATCGACGATTACATCGACTTCGTGCTCGGCCGTAACCAGCCCAAGCCCGAAGCGAAACCGAAGGCAGCCAAGCGGGACCGCAAGGCCGCCGCGCAAGCTCGCGAGGACGCGCGGACGGTGCGCCAGGGCATTGCCGATGCTGAGACGCGGATGGCCCGGCTCCAGCTTGAGATTTCGACGATAGACCGCTCGATGTTCGATCCGGCCGCGGCGACGCCAGCATATGCCAGGCTGACGATGGGCGAGCTCGCGCAGCGACGGGCGACGATCGCGAAAGAACTCGAGGCGGCGGAGCACGAGTGGCTCCGGGCGAACGAGCTGCTCGAGCTCGAACCGGGTTGAAGCGATGAGCGTCGCCTTCCGCCGCGACGGTGACGAGGAGCACCTGGAGCCCAAGTTCGAGCTGCCGATCCCGCCGGGACCGAACCTGGTCACGCCGCGCGGGCGCAAGCTGATCGACGAGCGGGTCGTGGCGCTCGAAGCGCGGATCGCCGAGCTTGCGGTTGACGCGGAGCTCGAGGCCGTGCGGCGAGACTTGCGCTACTGGCAGACGCGGCAAGTCACCGCGGAACTGGCGCCGGCGCCGAACGGAGAAACTGTCCAGATCGGCACCCGCGTCGAGATCCTGCTCAACGGCAAGCCGCGCCGCCTGTCGATCGTCGGTCATGACGAAGCGGAGCCGGCGCAAGATCGGCTGGCCTACGCCGCCCCACTCAGCCGAGCACTGATCGGCGCCGAAGCGGGGGACGTGCTCGCCTTCGGCCAACGCGCCGATGCAATCGAGGTTTTGGCGATCGAAGTTGCGGACGATTAATCGGGCGCGCGGGAGAGGCCAAGCAGGCCTGAGGCAAGTCGAGCCCCCGAGCGGAAGGCCGGCAAGCCCGTTCGGCTTGCCCAATCCGCCCGGCCATTCTAGCCGCGCCCGATGAGCGCGAACAAGTCCGGCGATCCGACGACACTCCATCGCCTCTACGGCCGCGCCAAAGGCAAGAAGCTCCGCGGCGGCCAGCAGGCGCTGATCGAGACGCTGCTTCCGGCGCTAAGCGTTCCCTCCGAAGGCCCGGTTACCGCCGAGCGGCTGTTCGGCGAACCGCGCCCGCTGCACTTCGAGATCGGCTTCGGCGGCGGCGAGCACCTCGCCTATCGCGCCAACCTCCTGCCCGATCACGGCTTCATCGGCTGCGAGCCGTTCCTGAATGGAGTCGCTCAGGCCCTGACTCACATCCGCGACGCGCGCCTCGCCAACGTCCGGCTGCACATGGGCGACGCGCTCGAGGTGCTGACCCGAATCCCCGATGGAGCGCTGTCATTTCTCTACCTGCTCCACCCCGACCCTTGGCCGAAGGCGCGCCATGCCAAGCGGCGGATGGTCAACGACGGGCCGCTGCGGCTGTTCGCAAAGAAACTGAGGCCGGGCGGAGAATTCCGCTGCGGAACCGACGATCCGACGTACTTGCGCCATGCTTTGATGGTCATGCGCCGGCATCGCGACGCGTTCGAATGGCTGTGCGAGAAGCCGGCGGACTTCCTCACCCGTCCCGGCGGGTGGCCCGAGACCCGCTACGAGGCGAAAGCCCGCAACCTCGGCCATGAGGTCTGGTATTTCCGCTACCGGCGACGCTGAAAACCGCAGAAATTCAGAGCCTGCCGAGCAGCAGCAGAACGATCACGATGATCAGGATCACGCCGATGATGCCGACCCCGCCATGGCCGTACCCATAGCCATAGCCACCGAACCGGCCGCTGAAACCCCCTAGCAAGGCGATGACGAGGATGATGAGAAGGAGCAGCCCGAGGGACATGATCGCACTCCTGGTAGCCCTCCCTTTGACGACATCAAAACTGCCGGGATGGCGCGATGTTCCGGGAGCGGCCCGGAGGCCATCGCGGTTGCTTGCATTCGCCGCAGCAGTCCGTAGCATTGCGATCGGGGAATTGGGGGTCGCATGAAGCGCTGGACATTGTGGTTATCGGCGCTGCTCGTCGCGCTCATTCCTGAAGCAGCACAGGCCGCGTGGCTCGAAGCCTCAAGCGCGCACTTCGTGGTTTATGCCGACGATAGCGAAGGCAGCATCCGCCGCCTCTCCGACCAGCTAGAACGCTATCACGCGGCCATTGCGTTCCTCACGAGCGCGAAACTTGCCGACCCCAGCCCCTCCAATCGCGTCACCGTCTATGTGACCTCGAGCGAAGCCGACGTGCGCCGGCTGTATGGTGCCGGGGGCAAGTACATCGGCGGATTCTATATCCCGCGCGCCGGTGGATCGCTGGCCATCGTCCCCAAAGTCGCGAGCGGAAGCGGCGAGGTGGGCTGGTCGATGGTCGTGCTGCTCCACGAGTATGCCCATCACTTCATGTGGAGCTCCAGCAACTTCCCGATGCCGCGCTGGTTGTCGGAAGGTGCGGCCGAATTCCTCTCATCGGCCGCGTTCCAGCGCGATGGCACCATCAGCCTCGGCCGCCCTGCCGAGCACCGCGCAGGCGAGTTGTTTCTGGCGGAAAATGTGACGGCAGAGGACCTGCTCGATCCGGCCGCTTACGCCAAGCACCACAAGGGCGGCGGCTACGACGCGTACTACGGCAAGGCCTGGTTGCTCTACCACTTCCTCGTGTTCGACCCGGGCCGCCGGGGTCAGCTCGACGCGTACATTCATGCTCTCGCCGTCGGCAAGGCCCAGCGCCAGGCGGCGCTGGACGTGTTTGGCGACTTCGCAGTGCTCGAGAAAGACCTGAACCGCTACCTGGACAAGCCACGGATGATGATGCTGCGGATCCCGCCCGCCGACCTCAGCGTCGGACCGGTCGCAGTGCGCCGGCTGCGCGATGGCGAGGCGGCGATGATGCCGGTGCGAATTCGCTCGCGGCGGGGAGTCGACGAAAAGCAGGCGCCTGAGGTGCTGGCGGCGGCGCGGGCGGTCGCGGCAAAGTACCCGGGCGATCCGGCGGTGCAGTCGGCACTGGCCGAAGCCGAGTACGACGCTGGCAACGACAAGGAGGCGATTGCAGCCGCCGACGCCGCGCTGGCGCGCGACAGCAGTCAGGTCAACGCCTACGTCCAGAAGGGTTTCGCTCTGTTCAGGATGGCCAAGAGCGCGAGCGACCGGGCCGCTGCCTATGCCCGCGCGCGGGCCCCGTTCGTCGCCCTCAACCGCATCGAGAACGATCACCCGCTCCCGCTGGTTTACTACTACCGCAGCTTCGTCGAACAGGGCACGCCGCCGACCCCAACGGCGTTCCACGGGCTGCAGCGGGCGGTCGAGCTCGCCCCGTTCGACCTCGGCCTGCGGATGACCTTGGCCATGGAGGAAATTCGCCGTCACGATCCTGCCTTGGCGCGCTGGGCGTTGACCCCGGTCGCTTACAACCCCCACGGCGGCCGCCTTGCCGAGCAAGCCAAGCGGGTGCTCGCGCGGCTCGACGCCGATCCGAAGTGGGACGGGCGGGCCGGCCTGGAAGATCTGGTGGCAGCCAGCGCAAGCGACGACGGCGGCGACGGCGAGTAACGCCGCCGATCGGCCGCGCCTGCGCTTCTCAGGGCTTTCGCACGCTGCGGGCGCGGATCAGCCCACCACCCCGGCCGCGGCGAGCACCGCAAGAGTCAGGATGTCCGGCGCAATGGCCGTCATCGGGGCGATCTGGACGGGTTTCTCCATGCCGATCAGCATCGGACCGATCGTCGCGTTGCCGGCCAGCTCGCGCAGCAGCTTGGCCGAGATGTTGGCTGACTGCAGCCCGGGCATGATCAGCACGTTGGCCGGCGCCGAGAGGCGGCTGAACGGGTAGTTGGCCATGACCTTGGGGTTGAGCGCGGCGTCCGGGGCCATGTCGCCCTCATACTCGAACCCGGGCTGGCGCGCGTCGAGCAGGGCCACGGCCTCGCGAATATTGTCGAGCCAGCGGCCCGGCGGGTTGCCGAAGGTCGAATAGGACAGGAACGCCACCCGCGGCTCGTGGCCGAGCCGGCGGGCGACGGCCGCGGTCTCGGTCGCAATGTGCGCAAGGTCCTCGGCGGTCGGGCGTTCGTTGATCGTCGTGTCGGCCAGGAACACGGTGTAGTTCTTGCCGATCATCAGGTGGATGCCGAAGGGCAGGTGGCCGGGCTTCGGATCGAGCACCAGCATCACTTCCTTCATGGTCTGCGCGAACGGCCGGGTCAGGCCCGAGATCATCGCGTCGCCATGCCCGAGCGCGACCAGCAGCGAGGCGAAGACGTTGCGGTCTTGGTTGACCATGCGCCGCACGTCGCGCTCCATGTAGCCGCGCCGCTGCAGCCGCTCGTAAAGATAGGCGACCATCGCCGGGACCAGCTCGGAGGTTGCCGAGTTCTGGATCTCGTAACTGTCGGGATCGCCGACTCCCAATTCGACCAGCTTGTCGCGGACCGCCTGGGTTCGGCCGACGAGGATCGGGGTGCCGTAGCCGAAGTCGCGGAACTGGATCGCGGCGCGGAGGATGACGTCCTCCTCGGCCTCGGCGAAGACGATCCGCTTCGGATTCTGCTGGGCGTCGGCATAGACCTGGGTGAGCACCGAGGTGGTCGGGTTGAGCCGGGCCTTGAGGCTCATCCGATAGGCGTCGAAATCGTCGATGGCCTTCTGGGCGACCCCCGAATCCATCGCCGCCCGGGCAACCGCCGAAGACACCACTTCCATCAGCCGCGGGTCGAACGGGGCGGGGATGATGTAGTCGCGGCCGAACTGCTGGGCCTTGCCGTAGGCGGCGGCGACTTCCTCGGGGACTTGCTCGCGGGCCAGCTCGGCGATCGCCTTGGCGGCGGCGATCTTCATCTCCTCGTTGATCGCCGTCGCCCGCACGTCGAGCGCGCCGCGGAAGATGAACGGGAAGCCGAGGACGTTGTTGACCTGGTTGGGATAGTCGGAGCGGCCGGTGGCGACGATCGCGTCGGGCCGGACGGCCATCGCGTCGGGCGGAGTGATCTCGGGATCGGGGTTGGCCATCGCGAAGATGATCGGCTGCGGCGCCATCGAGCGGACCATGTCCTGGGTCATCGCCCCGGCGACCGAAAGGCCGAGGAAGATGTCGGCCCCGACCACGGCTTCGGCCAACGTGCGCTTGTCGGTATCGATCGCGTGGGCCGACTTGAACTGGTCGACCCCGGCGCGCCCGCGGTAGATCACGCCCTTGCTGTCGCACATGATGACGTTGTCGTGGCGCACCCCCATCGACTTGATCAGCGAAGTGCAGGCGATGGCGCTGGCGCCGGCGCCGTTGACCACGACCTTGACGGTGTCGAAGCTCCGGCCGGTGATCAGGCAGGCGTTGACGAGCCCGGCAGCGGCGATGATCGCGGTGCCGTGCTGGTCGTCGTGCATCACCGGGATGTGCATGCGCTCGCGCAAGGCCTGCTCGATGACGAAGCACTCGGGCGCCTTGATGTCCTCGAGGTTGATCCCGCCGAAGCTCGGCTCCATCAGCGCGACCGCCGCGATGATCGCGTCAGGGTCCTCGGTGGCGAGCTCGATATCGATCGAATCGACATCGGCGAAGCGCTTGAACAGGACCGCCTTGCCTTCCATCACCGGCTTGGAGGCGAGCGCGCCGAGGTTGCCCATGCCGAGGATCGCGGTGCCGTTGGAGATCACCGCGACGAGGTTGCCCTTGGCGGTGTAATCGTAAGCGCAGCCGGGATTGTCGGCGATCGCCTGGACCGGGACGGCGACGCCGGGGGAGTAGGCGAGGCTGAGGTCGCGCTGCGTCGCCATCGGCTTGGAGGCGATGATCTCGATTTTCCCGGGACGAATCGTGCTGTGGTAGAACAGCGCCTCGCGCTCGGTGAAACGGACGTTGCTTTCCTCGGCCACCACTCGATCTCCCCGCTTGCGCGCCCCCTAAGCGAGATTGCCGCGACGGGATAGGGGAAAGCTGGCGCGGGGACGCTTCCCGAATCGCGCGCGCGGGCGTTAACCCCACACGCGATGCACGCCCCCGCCCCGACCGGCGGCGCCACCCCGATGATGGCGCAGTACCTCGCCCTCAAGGCCGAGGCCGGCGACTGCCTGCTGTTCTATCGGATGGGGGACTTCTTCGAGCTGTTCTTCGACGATGCTCGGCGCGCCTCGCAAGTGCTCGACATCGCCCTGACCAGCCGCGGCGAGCATGGCGGCGCGCCGATCCCGATGTGCGGGGTGCCGGTCCATGCCGCCGAGCACTATCTCGCCCGCCTAATCCGCGCCGGCTGCCGCGTCGCCATCGCCGAGCAGGTCGAGAGCCCCGAGGAGGCGAAGCGCCGCGGGGGGGGCAAGACCCTGGTCGCGCGCGACATCGTCCGTTTCGTCACCGCCGGGACGCTAACGGAAGAAGCGCTGCTCGAGCCGCGTCGGGCCAATGTGCTGGCGGCGCTGTGCGAGCTGCGCGGGCGGATCGGTCTCGCCGCCTGCGACATCTCGACCGGGCGGATGGAGCTCGAGGAGTGCGCCCCCGATCGCCTCGCCGCCGCCCTCGCGCGGCTCGGCGCGAGCGAGCTGGTCGCGCCCGAAGGCTGGGACGGGGCGCCGGCGGAGGCGGCGGCACGGCCGGCGCGCGAGTTCGCCAGCGACGCCGGCGAAGCACGGCTCAAGGCGCTGCACGGGGTGGCGACGCTCGACGGGTTCGGCGCGTTCACCCGGCCGATGCTCGCCGCCGCGGCCGGGCTCGTGGCCTACCTCGAGCACGTCGGCCGGGGCTCGCTGCCCCTGCTGCTGCCGCCGGTGGGGCGCAGCGAAGCCGCGCACCTGGCGATGGACGAGGCGACCCGGGCCAGCCTCGAGCTGCTCGCTTCGAGCGAAGGCGGGCGCCGCGGCAGCCTGCTCGAGGCGATCGACCGCTGCGTCACCGGGGCCGGCGCGCGGCAGCTGGCCGAGGACCTCGCCGCGCCGCTGACCGATGTCGCCGCGATCGAGGCGCGACTGGCGCTGGTCCAGTGGCTCCACGACGATGCGCTGCTGCGCGAGGACTTGCGCGCCGTGCTGCGGGCGCTGCCGGACATCGGCCGCGCGCTCGGGCGGATCGTCGCCGGGCGCGGCAGTCCCCGCGACCTCGGCCAGCTGCGCGATGGGCTGAGCGAAGCGCGGCGGGTCCGTGAGCACCTTCAGGCGCGTGAAGACCGGCCGGCGCTGCTCGAAGTGCTGCTCCCGCAGCTCGGCGGGCATGGCGCGCTGGTCGACCTCTACACCCGCGCGCTGGTGCCGATGCCACCGACCGAGCGCGGGCAGGGCGGATTCATCGCCGAAGGCTACGACGCCGCGCTCGATGCCTTGCGCCAGACCGCCGGCCATGCCCGTCGCGCAATCGCCGCGCTGGAGGCGAAGTACCGCGACGAGACCGGCATCGCCGCGCTCAAGATCCGCCACAACGGCGTGCTCGGCTATTTCA
>JAEKKO010000279.1 GCA_019510335.1 Novosphingobium sp.
CCTCGAGGATACGGCCTGGCAGCACCCGCTCGGGGCAGTAGGCGATGGCGAGGTCGGGCGTTTCGCGGGTGAGGCCCGGGCACTTCAGGTCCGGGCGCGCGGCGGCGATCAGGTCGCGCAAGGCCTCGGTGGTGCCGACCGGCGAAGTCGATTCAAGGATGACGATGTCGCCGCTCTTGAGCACCGGCGCGATGCTCCGCCCGGCGGCGAGGACGTGCGACACGTCGGGCGTGCGGTCCTTGGCGAACGGGGTCGGCACCGCGATCACGAATACCTCGGCGGCAGCCACCTCGACCGACGCGGATAGCAGCCCGCGGGCGACTACCCCCTGCACCAGCCCGTCGAGATCGGCTTCCTCGATGTGGATCGCGCCGCGATTGATCGTCTCGACCACCTCGGCGGAGATGTCGACGCCGCGCACCGGGCACCCGGCTCGGGCGATCACCGCGGCGGTGGGGAGGCCGATGTAGCCGAGCCCGACGACGCAGACGTCAGGCTTGCTGTCGAATTTCATCCCCCAGGATCTCCACGATGCGGCGCGCCGCCTGGCCGTCGCCGAACGGGTTGTGGGCGCGGGCCATGGCCTCGTAAGCGGCCTTATCGTCGAGCAGCGTGAAGATTTCGGAAACGATACGGCCCGCGTCGGTGCCGACGAGGCGGGCGGTGCCGGCGGCGATGCCCTCCGGCCGCTCGGTCGTCTCGCGCATGACCAGCACCGGCTTGCCGAGCGCGGGGGCCTCCTCCTGGACCCCGCCGCTGTCGGTCAGCATGATTTCGCACAGTGCCAGCAGCCGCGCGAAGTGCGGGTAGTCGAGCGGCTCGATCAGGGCGACGTTGGGATCGCCGGCGAGCGCCCCGTGCATGACCCGGCGGACATTCGGATTGGGATGGACGGGAAAGATCACCGCGATGTCGTCGCGCAGCGCGATGCGGCGGATGGCTTCGGCGATGCTGGCGAGGCCGTTGCCGAAATTCTCGCGCCGATGGCTGGTGACGCCGACGATCCGCTTGCCGGCGAAGCGCGCCTCGAGCGCGGCGAGGCCGCCCGCCAGCGACGGCTGCTCGGCGATCCGGGCCGTGACCCAGTGGAGCGCGTCGATCACCGGGTTGCCGGTGACGTGGATCCGCGCGGGGTCGACGTTCTCCGCCCGCAGCGCCGCGGCGGCCGCCGCAGTCGGGGCGAAGTGGAGGCTGGCGAGGGTGCCGATGACCTTGCGGTTGACCTCCTCGGGCCACGGGTGGTGGATGTTGCCCGAGCGCAGCCCGGCCTCGACGTGATCGACGGGGAGCTTTCGATAGTAGGCGGCGAGCGCGCCGGCCATGGCGGTCGCCGTGTCGCCCTGGACCATTACCCGGTCCGGCCGCTCGGCGTCGATCACGCCGCCTATGCCGGTCAGCAGCCCAGCAGTCAGGGCATCCAGGCTCTGGTCGGGGCGCATCAGGTCGAGGTCGTGGTCGGGGACGATGCCGGCGATCCCCAGCACCTGGTCGAGCATGTCGCGGTGCTGGCCGGAGACGCAGACGCGGACGCGGAAGCGCGGGTCGGCCTTGAGCGCGGCGATCACCGGGAACAGCTTGATCGCCTCGGGGCGCGTCCCGAAAACGACGAGGATCGTGGCGGGCCCGCTCATGCCGGGGGCCTAGCACCGGGGCAGTTAACCGCGAAATAAGACGGCGGGGCTAAGCCGGGGCCGCGGCGGACGTGCAGCCGCTGCAAGATCGAGGGTCCGGCCTACTTGAACGAGATCACCTCCGACCTGGCCAGAGCCGTTGCCGGGCTCGCTCCCGCTGCGCAATCGCGGACGATCCGCGTCGCCGTGATTGGCCTCGGCTACGTCGGCCTGCCGCTGGCGGTAGCGCTCGCTGGGAAGTTCGACACCGTCGGCATCGACATCGACGCGCGGCGCATCGCAGAGCTCGAGCGCGGCCACGACCGCACCGGCGAGATCACTCCCGAACGGCTCGAAGCGGCCGAGCTGGCGCTGCTTGCCGATGCGACGCGCTGCCCGCCGGCCGATTTCTACATCGTCACCGTGCCGACCCCGATCGACGGCGCCAACCGCCCCGACTTGCGCCTGGTCGAGGCGGCGAGCCGCACGGTCGCCGCGCTGCTGCCGGCTGCCGTTGCCGACGGCCGCGTGCCGGTCGTGGTCTACGAGAGTACGGTGTACCCTGGCGTCACCGAGGAAATCTGCGCACCGCACCTCGAGGCCGGCTCGGGGCTGGTTTGCGGCGAGGACTTCTACCTCGGCTACAGCCCGGAACGGATCAATCCGGGCGACCGCGAGCACACCATCGACCGGATCACCAAGGTCGTCGCCGCCCAGACTCCCGAAGTGCTCGAGCGGGTCGCCGAGCTTTATGGCGCCATCACCAGCGCCGGCGTATTCCGGGCGAGCTCGATCAAGGCCGCCGAGGCCGCCAAGGTGATCGAGAACGCACAGCGCGACATCAACATCGCCTTCATGAACGAGATCGCGCAGATCTTCGCGGCGATGGACCTGTCGGTGTGGGACGTGCTCGCCGCGGCGCGAACCAAGTGGAACTTCCTGCCGTTCAGCCCGGGCCTGGTCGGCGGCCACTGCATCGGCGTGGACCCGTACTACCTGGCGCACCGAGCCGAGAACTTGGGACTCGACCCCCGCGTGATCCTCGCCGGGCGCGGCATCAACGACGGCATGGCCGGATGGGTGGCGCGCCGCCTGCACGAGGCGCGTGGGGGCAAGCCCGGCAGCGTGCTCATGCTCGGGATGACCTTCAAGGAGGACATCCCCGACTTGCGCAACAGCAAGGTCGCCGACCTGGTCGGCGCGCTTGGCCGGCTCGGCCACGCCGTCGCGGTTCACGATCCCCACGCGGATCCGAGCGAATCTCTGCATGAATACGGCATCCCGTTGGTCGCCAGCGCGCTCGACAAGCACTACGATCTGGTGTTGCTGGCGGTGGCGCATCGCGAGTACCTGGCGCTCGGGCCAGCGCGCCTGCGCCGGCTGGTCCGCAAGGGCGGCACCCTCGCCGACCTCAAGGGTGTGCTCGGCGGCGCCGCGGACTGGACACTTTGAGCGCCGAAAACGGGGGTGATGTGGACGTTCTGAT
>JAEKKO010000131.1 GCA_019510335.1 Novosphingobium sp.
ATCTCCTCACGCCCCTCGGCGAGCGCGCCGCGCAGCAGTTCGACCACCCGCGGCCGCGCTGCCGGGCCGCTCAAGGCGACGGCGTCGGCGATTGCCTCGGACAGCGCCCGGCGATCGATCACCGCGCGCTGGTTGGGAATGCGGATCGCGCTCATGCGTCGGGTGTAGCGGCTTCCCAGCGGCGGGCATAGCGCGCGCGGAGCGCCCGCTTGTCGACTTTCTCGGTACCCAAGCGGGGCAGCGGCTGCTCCTCCCGCCACAATCGGACCGGCAGCTTGAACGGCGAGAGGTGCGCGGCGAGGAACTCCCGCAAGTCGGCTTCACTCAGCATGCGCCCCGGCTTGGCCAGCCACACCGCAGCCGGGACCTCGCCGTAGCGTGCGTCGGGCAGCCCGAACACACTGGCCTCGGCCACATCGGGATGGGCGTAGATCGCCTGCTCGACCTCGACGCTCGCGATGTTCTCGCCGCCGCGGATGATCACGTCCTTCTTGCGGTCGACGATGAACAGGTAGCCGTCGGGATCGCGCTGGCCGAGGTCGCCGGTGCGGAAGAAGCCGTCGGCGGTGACGGCTGCGGCCGTCGCTGCGGGATCGTTCCAGTAGCCGAGGAAATTGGCAACGGAACGGATGGCGATCTCGCCCACGGCGCCGGTGGGAACGGTCGCGCCGTCATCGTCGAGGATCGCCAGCTCCACGATCGGGCGGCTCGCCCGGCCGGTGCTGCCGGGCTTGGCCAGATAGTTCTCGTTGAAGTTGCCGCAGCCGACCGCGTTGGTCTCGGTCAGGCCGTAGCCGAGCAGGGGGAAGCCGTGCGGCAGCTCGGCCCGGATCAAGTTGACATGGTCGATCGGGCGCGGCGCACCGCCGGCGGCGAAGGCCTTGCAGCTCGACAGGTCGAAGCGGCCGCGCTCCGGATGAGTGGCGATCTCGAAGCTCATCAGCGGCACGCCGACGAAGTAGCTGACCCGTTCGGCCTCGATCAGCCGCATCGCCTCGAGCGCGTCCCACTTCGGCATCAGCACCAGCTTGCGGCCGAGCAGGAAGCTCTGCAGCAGCAGCGGGACCTCTCCGGTGATGTGGAACAGCGGCACATTGACGAGCGCGCTTGGCTGTCCCTCCGGCGCGTCGCCCTTGTCGGTGAGGTGCTCGAGAACCATCAGGGTCTGGGCGAGGTAGCTAATCGTCGCCTGGACCACCGAGCGGTGGTTCGAGACCGCGCCCTTGGCCCGCCCGGTCGAGCCGGACGTGAACAGGATCGTGGCGAGATCGTCGGGGCCGATCTCGGGCAGCGGGGCAGCGCCGGCAGGGCCGAGCAGCGGCGCGAGGCCAGATTCGGGCGCGCCATGCCCGAACACGATCACCGGCGTGCCGGGATTGCATTCGGCGATTCGGACGGCCCGCTCGGGATCGGCGAGCACCAACCCGCAGCCGACGAGGTTGAGCCCCTCGCAGAGCTCCTCGCCGGTCCACCAGCCGTTGAGCAGGGTCGCGCAGGCGCCGGCCATCAGCACCGCCATGTAGGCGATGATCCAGTTGGCCGAATTGCGCCCGGCGATCCCGACCCTTTCACCCTCGCCGATGCCCCGGGCGCGGAGTGTACCGGCGACCCGGCGCGCGAGCGCCCAAGTCTCCGCGAAAGTCAGCCGGACCGGGCCATCGACGAGGAACTCGGCGGAGCCGTGCTTGGCGCAAGAGTCATCGAACAGCGCGGGCAGGCTCGCCGGCGCCTGGCGAAAGGCCGGCAGCTTTCGCCCGAAGCGCACCGTCGTTTCGCATTCGAGCGGCTCACCTGGCGCAACGAGGCGGTCCATGATTGCCATGAGTTCGGCGTCGAGTTCGCTCGGCATGGCCCCTATTCCTCGCGGCCGCCGCGGCATCGGCCCTGTGCCAGATGCCCGCTATCCTCGGCCCTGCTGCTATGCCACAAGGCGCCGCCCGCCACGCCCGGGAATGCTGGATCATTAAGGGGTCATACTCGTGCTGTCACTAGCGGCCGCGGTCACTACGGCGGCGCACCCGATCAACTGGCTCGACCTCGGCCTGACCCGCGGGATCGATCTCGGCGTGTTCACGCTGCGCTGGTACTCGCTCGCCTACCTCGCCGGCATCGTCCTCGGCTACGTGCACTTGTCGCGGATGATCCGTGCGCCCGGCGCGCCGATGGCGCAGCGCCACGCCGACGACTTGTTCTTCTACTGCACCCTCGGGATCATCCTCGGCGGGCGGATCGGCTATGCAACGTTCTACATGCCCGAACTGTGGACCCATCCGCTCGAGCTGTTCAAGCTGTGGGAAGGCGGCATGAGCTTCCACGGCGGGCTGATCGGCACGGTCGTGGCGATCGCCTGGGTCAGCTGGCGCAACCAGCTGTCGTTCCTGCGGGTGTGCGACTACATCGCCGCGTGCGTTCCGTTCGGGTTGCTGTTTGGCCGGCTCGCCAACTTCGTCAATGGCGAGCTGTGGGGCCGGGTCGCCGGGCCGGACGTGCCGTGGGCGATGGTCTTCCCCGACGGCGGACCGTTGCCGCGCCACCCGAGCCAGCTTTACGAGGCAGGCCTTGAAGGGCTGGTGCTGATGCTGGTCATGCTGCTGCTGTTCTGGAAGACCCGGGCGCGTTGGCGGCCGGGGCTGCTCGTGGGTGCATTCGCGTCAGGGTACGCGCTCGCCCGCTTCACCGTCGAGTTCTTCCGGGAGCCCGACCGCCAGCTCGAGTGGCTGCAGGTCCAGACCGGCTTCTCGATGGGCCAGTGGCTGACGGTCCCACTACTCGCCGTCGGCTTGTTCTTCGTGATCCGCGCGCTGCTGCGGCCGCCGCTGGGCAGCGGGACGCCCGCCGCGGCATGAGCGACCCGCCGCCGCCGGGCGACTTGGCGGCGATCTTGGCACGGCTGATCGCGCGCGAAGGTCCGATCAGCGTGGCCCACTACATGGCCGAGTCCAACGCCCGCTATTATTTCAGCCTTGATCCACTCGGCGCGGCCGGCGATTTCGTCACCGCGCCAGAGGTCAGCCAGATGTTCGGCGAGCTGGTCGGGCTGTGGCTCGCCGACCTGTGGGGCCGGGCAGGGCGCCCGGAGCCGGTGCATTACGTCGAGCTCGGCCCCGGTCGCGGAACCCTGGCGCGGGATGGGCTGCGGGCCATGCGGCAGGCCGGACTTGCGCCCGAGACACACTTTGTCGAAACCTCAAGTGCCCTTGAGGCCATCCAGCGCAAGTCGATTCCGACCGCACTGTGGCATTGCGACCTTGCTACGCTCCCGACGGACGGGCCGCTGCTCGTCGTCGCCAACGAGTTCCTCGACGCGCTGCCGGTCCGCCAGCTGGTGCGCACGCCCGCTGGCTGGCGTGAGCGCATGATCGGCCTCGAAGGCGGCCGATTCGTACCCGTCGCCGGCGCGGCGCCGATGGACGCGGCGGTGCCGGAGTCCTGGCGAGAGGCGGACGCTGGAACGATCCTCGAAACGTCCCCGGCGGCCGCCGCGGTCATCGGCGAGGTGGCGGCGCGGCTGTCGGCGCAAGGCGGCGCGGCCCTGTTCATCGACTACGGCCAGGTCGAACTGCGCCCCGGCTCGACTCTTCAGGCGGTCCGCGGCCATTGCAAGGTCGATCCCTTCGAGGCTCCCGGCGAGGCGGACCTGACCTGCCTCGTCGATTTCGCGAAGCTAGCCGAAGTGGCCGAGCAGCGCGGCGCGCACTGCCTCGGCACCGTTGAGCAGGGCGCCTGGCTGCGGGCGCTCGGCATTGACACGCGCGCCGCGGCCCTGGCGCGCGCGCACCCGGATCAGGCGGACGCCATCGCCGCCGCGCGCGAGCGGCTGGTCGGCGAAGAACAAATGGGGCGGTTGTTCAAGGTGATGGGGCTGTCGGCGCCGGATTGGCCCGAGGGAGCGGGGTTCTAACGGCGGTTGAGGGCTTCTATATGCTCAGCCTCCGCCGGAGTGCGAGTTGCCGGAACCACCCGCCCCCGCTCGTGCTGAGCCTGTCGAAGCACGCGCTCGACTGTCGATAGCCCGCGCCAGCTCCCGCGCCGCCTGCTCCGGCGCTTCCTTCCCCTCCGCGCGGTCGACCGAGTAGTTCGCCCGCCGCATCGCCTCGACCGGAATTGCGCCCACTAGCGACTGCAGCGTGCGCACGAAGCGCGCGTCGCTCGCCCGCCGTGGGTTCACCAGCAGCAGCGCGTCGTACGAGGGCAGCGCGGCCTTGGGGTCGCCCAGCACCATCAGCTTGTCCGCGGCGATCCGCCCGTCGGAGCTGAACGCACTGATCACGTCGGCCTCGCCCCCTTTGAGGGCGTCGTACATGAAGCTCGGGGCGAAGTTACGCGTGCGGGCGAAGTCCAGCCCGTAAGCATCCCGCACACTGCGCCATTCCGGCCGAGAGAGGAATTCGAGGTCGGCGCCGAGGGTCAGCCGCGGCGCCGCTCGGGTGAGATCGGCGAGGGTGGCGATGCCCTGCGCCCGCGCCACCTCGCCGCGCATCGCGAAAGCATAAGCGTTCTCGAACCCGAGCGGTCCGACCAGGCGCACCCCGCTGGTCCGCTTGGCCCAGTCGCCGATTGCCGCGGCCATCGCTCCGTGCGGGAGGGTGTCGCGGCGCTTCATCTCGTTGGTCCACAGCGTCCCGGCGTAATCGACGTAAGCGTCGATCTCACCGCTCGCCAGGGCCCGGTAGATCACCGCCGAGCCGAGTCCCGTGCGGTAGCGGACGCGATATCCGGCGTGCTCGAGTCGGTCGCCGATCAGGTGGGCGAGGATGTACTGCTCGGAAAAGTTCTTGGCGCCGATGGTGACCTCGTCGCGCCCGCGGTCGATCCCGAACAACGCGGCGGTGGCGATCCCGGCGAGGGCCAGTCCCAGACCGAGCCACACCCGCTCGGGCGAGCGCAGCGCCAGCCCGCTCTCGACCAGCCCGAGCAGCGCGTCCGCGACGATCGCCAGCGCCGCGGCCGCGAGGCAGCCGGCCAGCACTTCGGTCCAGTCCTGGAGCTGGAGCCCGGCGAAGATCGGGTCGCCGAGGCTCGGCTGGCCGACCGTGGTCGACAGCGTCGCCGCGCCGATCGTCCACACCGCGGCGGTGCGGATGCCGGCCATGACGTAAGGCGCGGCGAGCGGCGCCTCGACCAGACGAAGTTTCTGCAGCGGGGTCATCCCGACGCCATCGGCGGCCTCGAGCACCGCCGGATCGAGGTTCGAGCGGGCCGTCACGGCGTTACGCAGGATCGGCAGCAGCGCATACAGCGTCAGGGCGAGCAGCGCGGGCAGGAAGCCCAGCGCGGGCAACCGCGGCCCGAAAACCGCGCGCAAGCTCAGCAGCACCGGAAAGAACAAGGCGAGCAGGGCCAACGCCGGGATCGTCTGGACCAGACCAGCCACGCCGAGCGCGATTCGCGTGCGGTTCGGCCGTCCGCTCGCCCACACTGCGAGCGGCAGGGCGATGACGATCCCCAGCGCCAGCGCCGCCGCGCTGAGCAGGACGTGCGCGGCGAGCTTGTCGCCCAGGCCGCCGACCGCTGTTGCCAAGGCGCGCAGTTGCGCGCTCACCGGGCGAGCTCCGCCAAGGCGTGAGCCTGCGCCCGCGGCACCGCCACCAGCGCCTGCGCCTCGGGCCCGCCGCAGCCGCCGAGCAGCGCCTGCGGGGTTTCGTCGGCGACGATCCGCCCGCGCGCCATGACCAGCACGCGATCGGCTAGAAGCAGGGCCTCGGCCATGTCGTGGGTGACCATCACCGTGGTCAGCCCGAGGCTGTCGTGCAGTGCCCGGACCTTGCGCCCGAGCGCGTCGCGGGTGACCGGATCGAGCGCGCCGAACGGCTCGTCCATCAGCATCAGCCGCGGCGCCGGCGCGAGAGCCCGGCCGACGCCGACGCGCTGCCGCTGGCCACCGGACAGCGCCTGCGGCAAGCGGCCGGCGAGGGCCGGGCCGAGCGGCTCCGGGCCGTCCGGCCAGCCGCAGTCCGATCGCGATGTTCTCGGCCACCGTCATGTGCGGGAAAAGCCCGACGCCCTGGAAAACGTAGCCGATCCGCCGCCGCAGCGCCGGCGCCGGAAACGCCGCGACATCGTCGCCCTCGAGCCGAACGGTTCCGGCGTCGGGCTCGACCAGGCGGTTGGCGGTCTTGAGCAGCGTCGACTTGCCCGAGCCCGAGGACCCGACCAGCGCGACGAAGCTGCCGCCGTCAATCGAGCAATCGACCCCGGCGACTGCCTCGACCGCCCCATAGCGCTTGATCACTCCGGCAAATTCCAGCGCAGGGGTCGCAGCGGCAGGGCGGGGCGGGGGCGGGGCGCTGGCCATTGCCCGACGTCTAGGCTGAACCGGCGAAAACGCCAAAAGCGGATGCGCGCAATTGCGCCGCCGCCGCGGCTTGCTATGGCGCCGGCAGAGGACTGACAGGGGCCAACCGATGACCAGCGACGCAACCCCAGTCCTTGCCACCGCGCTGAACCTCGATTCCCCCGAGGCGCAGGTCCGCGCCGCCCACAACCGCGCGCTCGCCGAAGAGCTGCGCGCCCGCGTCGCCGAGGCCGCGCTCGGCGGCAATGCCAAATCGCGCGAGCGTCACGCCAGCCGCGGCAAGCTGCTGCCGCGCGACCGGGTCGAGCGGCTGCTCGATCCCGGCGCCCCGCTGCTCGAGCTGGGCCAGCTCGCCGCCGGCGACATGTACCACCGCGAGGTCCCCGGCGCCGGACTGATCACCGGCATCGGCCGCGTCTCCGGCCGGCCGTGCATGATCGTCTGCAACGACGCGACGGTGAAGGGCGGGACTTATTACCCGATCACCGTCAAGAAGCACTTGCGCGCGCAGGAGATCGCCCAGGCCAACCGCCTGCCGTGCATCTACCTGGTCGACAGCGGCGGCGCCAACCTGCCGCACCAGGCCGAAGTGTTCCCCGACCGCGACCACTTCGGACGGATCTTCTTCAATCAGGCGCAAATGAGCAGCCTCGGCATCCCGCAGATCGCCTGTGTCATGGGCAGCTGCACGGCCGGCGGCGCTTACGTTCCGGCGATGAGCGACGAGACCGTGATCGTCCGCAACCAGGGCACGATCTTCCTCGCCGGGCCGCCGCTGGTGAAGGCCGCCACGGGCGAGGAGATCAGCGCCGAGGATCTAGGCGGGGGCGAGCTGCATACGCGCAAGTCCGGCGTCGCCGATCACCTCGCCGAGAACGACGAGCACGCCCTGACGATCGTCCGGGATATCGTCAGCAACCTCGGCCCGCGCCACGCCCAGGGCCTCCCGCTCGAGCAGCCGGCGCCGCCCAAGTACGACCCCGAAGAGCTCTACAGCGTCATCCCCGACGATGTCCGCGCCCCTTACGACGTCCACGAGGTGATCGCCCGGATCGTCGACGGCAGCCGCTTCCACGAATTCAAGGCTCTCTACGGCAGCACCCTGGTCTGCGGCTTCGCCCGCATCTGGGGGATGCCGGTGGCAATCCTCGCCAACAATGGCGTGCTGTTCTCCGAAAGCGCCCAGAAGGGCGCGCACTTCATCGAGCTCGCCTGCCAGCGCCGCATCCCGCTGCTGTTCCTGCAGAACATCTCGGGCTTCATGGTCGGTGGCAGGTACGAGGCCGAAGGTATTGCCAAGCATGGCGCCAAGCTCGTCACCGCCGTCGCCACCGCGACCGTGCCCAAGATCACCGTCCTGATCGGCGGCAGCTTCGGCGCCGGCAACTACGGCATGTGTGGCCGCGCCTACGACCCGCGGTTCCTGTTCACCTGGCCCAACGCGCGGATCAGCGTGATGGGCGGCGAGCAGGCCGCCTCGGTACTGGCCACCGTCCACCGCGACGCCGACAAGTGGACCGCCGAGGAAGCGGAATCGTTCAAGGCGCCGATCCGCCAGAAGTACGAGGACGAAGGCAACCCCTACCACGCCACCGCGCGGCTGTGGGACGACGGGGTGATCGACCCGGCGCAAACCCGCGACGTGCTGGGCCTTGCCTTCGCCGCGACCCTCGAAGCGCCGATCCCCGACAAGCCGCAGTTCGGCGTGTTCCGGATGTGAGGCTGATTCTCCCCGAGACGAGTTCGGGGAGGATTAGGCGAACATCGGAGCGTTCGCCGCCGTCGGGAGTTGGGGCAGGATGGCGATCCAACTCATCGACGCCGCCATCGTCGGCGGCGGCCCCGCCGGTCTCACCGCAGCGATCTACCTGGCGCGCTTTCGCCGCCGCATCGTGCTGTTCGACCGCGGCGGGAGCCGGGCGGCGCTGATCCCGCGCAGCCACAACCATGCCGGCTTTCCCGACGGCATCCCCGGACGCGAGCTGCTGGCGCGCATGGCCGAGCAGGCGCGGCGCTACGGCGCCGAGCTACGGCACGGTGACATCCTCGCGGTCGAGCCGGTCGGCGCCAACTGGCGCCTCGTCGGTGAGGGCATCGACCTCGTCGCCCGCTCCGTGCTGTTCGCCACCGGCACCGACGACCGCCGCCCCGACATCCCACTCGAGCTCCATGACGCAGCGCTCGCCGCCGGCAAGCTGCGCTATTGCCCGGTGTGCGACGGGTTTGAGACCACCGGCCAGCGGATCGGCGTGGTCGGCGCGGAAAGCCACGGCGTGGCCGAGGCGTTGTTTCTGCGGACCTATTCCGAGGCGGTGACGCTGTTCACCCGCGAGGCTTGCGAACTGCATGAGGGCGACCGCGCCGAGCTCGCCCGCAGCGGTGTCGGCTGGGATCAGCGCCCGGTCCTGCGCTACGACTTCGCCGGACCGGCTGTGCGCCTGCATTTCGGCGACGGCGACGCGGCCGAGGTCGACACGGTTTACCCGGCGCTCGGCTCGGCGCCCAATATTGCCCTGCTAAGATCGCTGGGGCTGCGTACGGACGAGGACGACTGCGTCCTGACAGATTCGCACCAGCGGCTCGGCTTACGCGGCCTTTACGCCGCCGGCGATGTGGTTTCCGGGCTCGACCAGATCAGCGTCGCCATGGGCCAGGCGGCGATCGCCGCCACCGCGATCCACAACGAGCTACGCCAGCGCGACGGCATGACGCCCGACGATTGAATTAGAGCCCCCGCATCAGCCGAGGCACATGGGCCAGCAGCTCGCGCGCGAGGAAGCCCACCGGGCCCTCGGTTTCGGCGCAGCGCCGTCCGGCTTCGCCATGGAGCCACACCGCCCACAGCGCAGCGTCGAGCGGGGATGCGCCGCGCGCCGCGAGCCCGGCGGCGATCCCGGCGAGGACGTCGCCCGAGCCTCCGGTCGCCAGCCCCACTCCCCCGCCGGCAAAGGCGAACAGCGCTCCGTCGGGCGCGGCGATCAGGCTGCGCGCGCCCTTGAGCACGCAGACGGCGTTGAAGTGATCCGCCGCTTGGCGCACGGCGCTTTCGCGGTCGGCGTCGATCGCCTCGGCGCCCATCCCGAGCATTGCCGCGATTTCGCCGATGTGCGGGGTCAGCAGGGCGGGCTGGGGCCGCTCCCGCAATGCCTTACGGTGCTGCTCGAGCTTGGTTAGCGCCGCGGCATCGACGATCAGCACGGTTTCGGGCGCGGCCAGCTCGAGCACTTCGCCGAGTATCTGCGCGGCGGCATCGGCGCAGCCCATTGCCGGGCCGGCGATCACCGCGTCGGTCCGCGCGAGCCGCGGGCGCAGCTTTTCCGCGCAGCCCTTGGCGATCTCGCCGGCCTCGGTCTGCTCGAGCGCGATCACCGCCGCCTCGGGCATGTGCAGACCGATCAGCATGGCGACGCTCTGGATGGTGGCGATCTGCATCTTGCCCGCGCCGGCCCGCAGCGCTGCCTCGGCGGTCAGCAGCAGGCCGCCGGGGACGGTGGTGCAGCCGCCGATCGCCATGACCCGGCCGCGGCCGTTCTTGTCGGTGTCGGGGGCGGGCTCGGGCAGCGGATAGGCGCGTAGCCAGTCGCTGTCGAGCGGCACGACCTCTGTCTTCGACTTCATCGGCCGTGACCTCTCAGCCACGCGCGGCAACCATCTTGTCGGGGGCGGCGGTGACCGGCGTCGCCTCGTGCTCGAGCGGCGCGGTGACGTTGTAGCGGGCGAGGACCAGCCGCCCGTCCTTGCCGCCGTCCGGATCGAAGCGGTACTCGGTGATCGCGCAGTTGGCGACGTCGCCCTGTTTGTCGATCGTCATGATCTCGGCTTCGGTCAGGTTCTCGATGACGTAGCGGACGCACAGCACCACCACCTGGTGGGCGACGATCATCACCCGCCGTCCGCCGTAGTGGAGCGAGATCGTGTCGAGCAGCGCCCGCAGCCGGAAGATTACGTCGACCCAGCTCTCTCCACCGGGCGGGCGGTGGTAGAACTTGCCCAGCAGCTTGCGCAGTTCGGCCTGCTGCGGCTCGAACTCGCGGATGCCGGTGGTGGTCAAGCCGTCGAGGATCCCGAACTCCTTCTCGCGCAGGCGCTCGTCGATGCAGATATCCTCGTCGTCGCGGCAGCCGCCGTGCTCGCGAAAGATCTGCGCGGTCTGGATCGCCCGGACGTAAGTGCTGGCGAGCATGACGTCGGGGCGGCCGTCCTCGTGCGCCTCGGCGAACCACCGGCCGAGCGCCTGGGCCTGCTCGCGCCCGAGCGCCGACAGCGGCACGTCGACGTCCCGGTGAGTCAGCGAGATCCGCGGCAGTCCTTGCGCGGTCGCCTCGTCGCGGGCGACGTTGCCGGCGCTCTGGCCGTGGCGGACGACCCACAGCACGCTCGGCCAGCGCGGGGTGGCGGGACGGATGACGGTCATGGTCTTGCAACGATGCGCCGGGCAGGGCGGTTCCTGCGTGGTGCGGCAGAGCTAAGCGGTCGGCCTGACCTCCACGACTCGCTCCTCCTGCGGCACGATCCGCGGCGGAGCCGCATTGAGCCACGCCTCGAGTGCGCCGAGGTCGTCGAGCGCGGCAATCGCCGCGTCGTGGCCGTGGGTGAATCCGGTGAAGCCGTCGCCCCCACTGGCGAGGAAGCTGTTGACGGTGACCCGGTACCTCGCGGCCGGGTCGATCGGCTTGCCGTCGAGCGACATCCCGACGATCCGCTGTCCGGCCGGCCTGGCTCCATCGAAGCGATAGACGAACCCGGCCGACGGGGCCAGCAGCTGGCGCGCGGCATGGCCATCGAGCCCCTGCTCGAGCACCGCCTTGAGCGCGGCCCCGCTCAGCGTTTCGGTGACCAGCGCGTTGGTGAACGGCTGGACCGCAAAGATGTCGCCAAAGGTCAGCGTGCCGTCGGCGGCGGGGACAAGTGGGGCGCGGATGCCGAACGGGTTGGTCAGCGCGATCTGCGCCCCTGCGCTGCGGGTCGCGGCGAGCTGGGCGTCGGCGACGAGGTTGCCGAGCGGTCCGCCGCGGTTGCTCTCGCCGTCGACGCCCTTGCTCGCCGGCCCGGCCAGCGTCCCGACCTTGCGCCTGGCGAACCTCGCCGCGGCATCGGTGTACGTCCTGACGTAAGCCGCGATGTCGGGGCGCGGCTGGAACTGCGGGTAGGCTGTCGTGGTGGCGATCGGCCCGCGTGCCGAGGTGAACGGCACCGACTGGACGATAACGTTGTGCGCCTGTCTGGCGACCACCCGGTGCGTCGCCGGGTCGATCTCGAGCCGGATATCGGTGACCAGCTCGCCATAGACCCCAGCGCTGGTTAGCAGGATCGGCTCGGCCGGGTTGATGGTGCCGTAGTCGCAGACATATGCCTTGTGCGTGTGCCCGGAAACGACCACGTCGACGCCCGGGCGGAGGCGATCGAGGATCGGGCGGATCTCGCCGGTCAGATTGACGCAAGCGTTGGGGTCATTGCCGCCGTTTTGCGCGCCGCCTTGGTGGATCAGGACGACGACCGCGTCCGCACCTTTCGCCCGCAGCTTCGGGACCAGCGCGTTGATCGTGTCGGTCTCGTCAGCAAAGCGCAGGCCGCGGAT
Source organism: Novosphingobium sp. (assembly GCA_019510335.1). Classification (GTDB taxonomy): domain Bacteria; phylum Pseudomonadota; class Alphaproteobacteria; order Sphingomonadales; family Sphingomonadaceae; genus Novosphingobium. The sequence continues at coordinate 11,874 of JAEKKO010000131.1, forward strand.
GCCGTCGGGCGAGACCAGTTGGGGCGTGCCGCGCAAGGTCAGGCCGATCAGGCCGATGGTCACCTTGCGCGATCCGCTGCCGAAGCTCTTGAGCGCGGTCGCGGGGAACAGCGTTCCACCATTCTCGGTCAGGGTGCTGGCGGCCAGGAAGCGGAACTTGGCGCCGGCGAAGCGTTCGATTTGGCACGGCTTGCGCGAGGTGTGCTGGGCGCAGCCGCCGCGTTGCATCCGCAGCAGCTCGTCGCGGCCGCGGTCGAACTCGTGGTTGCCGACGGCGTTGAAATCGAGCCCGATGCGGTTGGCGACGCCGATCGCCGGCTCGTCGAGGTAGATCGACGAGGCGAGCTGCGAGGCGCTGATCAGGTCGCCGGCCGAGACCGTCAGGTGGTTGGGGTAGCGGTTGCGGACGGCATCGATCGCGCTCGCCAGCCACGCCGCTCCGCCGGCCGGCACCGGCACCGTCCCGCCGTCGCCATCCGGCGCCGGAACGAACGCCTTCGGGGGCTCGAGCGCGCCGTGGAAGTCGTTGATCGCCACGATCCCGACGGTGACTGGCTCGCCGGCGACCGATGCGCCGGCGACATGGCTCGCGGGCGCGGCGCAAGAGGCGAGGGTCGCAATCGCGGCGGCCGCAGCGAGGCGGCGCCAAGAGTGCAGGAACGTCATATGCGCCCGCACGCTACACGCCGCGCCACGCACACCCCTAAACCTCCACACACACCTTGCCGAACCCGCCCCCGTCCTGCTGATAACGCAGCGCCTCGCCCAGCTGTTCGAGCGGGAACACGCGGTCGACCACCGGGATGATGCCGCTGGCCTCGATGCCGCGGATCATCTCGATCTGGTCGCGGCGACTGCCGACGGTGACGCCCTGCAGCCGCAGCCGCTTGGCCTGGACCACCGCGAACGGCATCGTGTCGATGTCGAAGCCGCCGAGCGCGCCGACGATGGCGATGTGCGCTCCGGTCCGCGCCGCGACGAAACCCTGGCCGATGGTGTGCGGCCCGCCGACCTCGATCACGTGATCGACGCCGACGCCGTCCGTCAGCTCGAGCACTTGTGCGCCCCATTGCGGCATTGCGCTGCGGTCGATCACCAGATCGGCGCCGAGTTCGCGCAGCCGGGCGAGCTTGTCGGCGCTGGTCGAGGTGGCGATGACCGTCGCCCCAGCCGCCTTGGCGAACTGCAGCGCGAACAGGGAGACCCCGCCGGTGCCCTCGATCAGCACCCGCGCGCCCGGCTTCACTCGCCCATCGGTGACCAGTGCCCGCCATGCCGTGACCCCGGCGCACGTCAGCGTCGCGCACTGCACGGGGCTAAGCGCGCGCGGCGCCCGGGTGAACGATGTCGCGGCCCGGGTGACCGCCTCGCAAGCGTAGCCGTCGGCCCCGCCGCCGGGCGCGGCCGCGAGCTCGTGGCGCTCAGTGTGGCCGTCGAGCCACGCCGGATGAAAGGTGCTGACGACCGTATCTCCGACCGCGAACTCGCGGACCCCGGCGCCGACGTCGGTGACCTCGCCGCAAGCATCGGACAGCAGAATGCAGCCGGGCACCGCCGGCAGAATCCCCCGAGCGACCAGCACGTCGCGGAAGTTGAGCGCGTTGGCCCGAATCGCCACGCGGATCTCCCCAGGCTTCGGCGCCGGCGCCTCGGCCGTGCCGACCCGGATCGTCTCGAGCCCCGCAGGGCTACCGATCCGCATTGCTCTCATCGCGGCCTCCCGCTGGCGTCTGCTCTAAACGTCGAGATTGGCGACGTTCAGCGCGTTCTCCTGGATGAACTCGCGGCGCGGCTCGACGATGTCGCCCATCAGGCGGGTGAAGATCTCGTCGGTGACGTCGGCGTCCTCGACCTTCACCTGCAGCAGGATGCGGTTGTCGGGATCGAGCGTGGTCTCCCACAGCTGCTCGGCGTTCATCTCGCCGAGGCCCTTGTAGCGCGAGATCGACAGCCCCTTGCGCCCGGCGGCGAGCACCGCGTCGAGCAGCTCGGAGGGCCGGGTGATGACCTCGCCCGACGCCGGCGTTGGCCGCTGCGGGGTGTCCTGATCGGCGGCATCGTCGTCGGCCGCGACCGGCTCGGGCTCCTCGGCCGCGCCCCCGCCCTTCACCAGCCGGGCCGTGCCCGAATAGACCTCGGCCTGCTCGCCGGCGACGCGGGCGAGCTTGCGCGCCTCGGCGCTGGTCAGGAAGCTCGCCTCGATCACGTGGTAGTCGGTCACCCCGCGCCACAGCCGCTCCACCAGCACCGCGCCGTCGGCGCCGAGCTTGGCCTGCCAGCGCGCCTCGAGGTCGCCGCGGTCGAGCCACTTGGTGACGCGGCCCAGCGCCGCCTCGCGCCCGTCGCGGCCGAGCTCGGGCTCGAGCGCCCCGGCCAGGGCCAGCGCCTCGATGATCGCCGGATCGTAGCGCCGCGGCACGAAGGCCATTAGGCTGCGCATCCGCATGGCGTGCTCGACCAGCGCCTGAAGCTCGGCCCCGCCGCGCGCGCCGCCGCTGGTCTCGAGCACCCGTCCGGCGAGCCCGGTCTCCACCAGGTGGCGGTCGAGCGCCGCGGCGTCCTTCAAATAGACCTCGCTGCGGCCCTTGGCGACTTTGTAGAGCGGCGGCTGGGCGATGAACAAATGGCCGGCGCGGATGATGTCGGGCATCTGGCGGTGGAAGAACGTCAGCAGCAGGGTGCGGATGTGCGCCCCGTCGACGTCGGCGTCGGTCATGATCACGATCTTGTGATAGCGCAGCTTGGCCAGGTCGAAGTCCTCGCGGATGCCGGTGCCCATCGCCTGGATCAGCGTGCCGACTTCCTTGCTGCTGATGATCCGGTCGAACCGCGCCCGCTCGACGTTGAGGATCTTGCCCTTGAGCGGGAGGATGGCCTGGATCGCGCGGTCGCGGCCCTGCTTGGCCGAGCCGCCGGCGCTGTCGCCCTCGACCAGGAACAGCTCGCTCTTGGCCGGATCGCGCTCCTGGCAGTCGGCGAGCTTGCCGGGCAGCGAGGCGATGTCCATCGCCCCCTTGCGCCGGGTCAGCTCGCGGGCCTTGCGCGCCGCCTCGCGGGCCGCGGCCGCGTCGATGATCTTCTGGATCACCGCCTTGGCGTAAGCCGGGTTCTCCTCGAGCCAGTCGCTCATGCGGTCGGCCATCAGGCTCTCGAGCGGCTGGCGGACTTCCGAGCTGACCAGCTTGTCCTTGGTCTGCGACGAGAACTTGGGGTCGGGCAGCTTGACCGAGACGATCGCGGTCAGCCCCTCGCGCATGTCGTCGCCGGTCAGCGCGACTTTCTCCTTGCGCAGCAGGCCCGAGCGTTCGGCATAGCCATTGAGCGTGCGGGTCAGCGCCGCGCGAAACGCCGCGAGGTGGGTGCCGCCGTCGCGCTGGGGGATGTTGTTGGTGAAGGTGAGGACGTTCTCGTAATAGCTGTCGTTCCACTCGAGCGCGACGTCGATGCCGATCCCGTCGCGTTCCGAGCTGATCGCGATCGGCTCGGGCAGCAGCGGCTGCTTGTTGCGGTCGAGCCACTTGACGAACGCGCCGATCCCGCCCTCGTAGAACAGGTCGTGCTCCTTGATCTCCTCGTGGCGGCGGTCGCGCAGCACGATCCGAACGCCCGAGTTGAGGAACGCGAGCTCGCGGTAGCGGTGCTCGAGCTTGTCGAAATCGAACTCGGTGACGTTCTTGAAGGTATCCGTCGAGGCGAGGAAGGTGACGCGGGTGCCTTTCTTGCCCGGAGGCGCATCGCCGACCACGGCCAGCGGCGCTTCGGCGTCGCCATTGCTGAAGCGCATCCAGTGTTCCTGGCCGCCGCGCCACACCGTCAGCTCGAGCCATTCCGACAGCGCGTTGACCACCGACACGCCGACCCCGTGGAGCCCGCCCGAAACTTTGTAGGCATTGTCGTCCGAAGTGTTCTCGAACTTCCCGCCGGCGTGGAGCTGGGTCATGATCACTTCCGCCGCCGAGACCCCTTCCTCGCGGTGGATGTCAATTGGGATGCCGCGGCCGTTGTCCTCGACCGAGACCGAGCCGTCGGGGTTGAGCTCGATCAGCACCAGGTCGCAATAGCCGGCCAGCGCTTCGTCGATGGCGTTGTCCGAGACTTCGAACACCATGTGGTGGAGCCCCGAGCCGTCGTCGGTGTCGCCAATGTACATCCCCGGCCGCTTGCGCACGGCGTCGAGCCCCTTGAGGACCTTGATCGATTCGGCGTCGTAGGTGCTGCCGCTCGAAGCGGTGCTGCCGGAGCCGTTGCCGGAGCCGTTGGTGGTCCGGTCGGGTGTTTTCTCGGGGGTGGTGGCCATGCCCAGCATATAGGGATTCCGCGCCGATTGCCCAAGCGAAATGGGCGGTTTGTGCACAGCTCGCCGCGCGCGCTATGCTGGCGGGCGATGCGTGGCCACGATGACCTGCCGCCCGAGCTTTTGGGCTTGCGCCTACACGGCGAGGGGCTCGACGACGCTGACCTCGCCGCGTGGTTCGCCGACGAGCAGGACGGCTATTTTGGCATCGCCGGCCCCGCCGCGGACGACGAGGCGCAGCAGCGCTCGGCCGCCAACGAATACCACCTGTTCCGCCACTTGCCGCCGCGCCGCTTCGCCTGCTGCCTGGCGCTCGGTGCGGCCGGCGGGCGTGAGTACGTCGGGCTCGCCGGCCGGGTCGAGCGCTTCGTCGCAATCGAGCCCGGGCGGGGCTTCTGGCGCGACACCATCGCCGGCGCCCCGGCCGAGTACCGCGTCCCCACGTTGCGTGGAACGATCGACCTGCCCGACGGCGCCTGCGACCTCGCCGGCGCGTTCGGCGTGCTCCACCACATCCCCAACGTCGCCGAAGTGCTGGCCGAGCTCGCCCGGGTGCTCGCCCCCGGCGCGCCGCTGATGTTGCGCGAGCCGATCACCTCGCTCGGCGACTTCCGCCGCCCGCGCCCGGGCCTGACCCGCAACGAGCGCGGCATTCCCCACGCGATGATGGACCAGATGCTCGCCGCCGCCGGTTTTCGCATCCGCCGCAAGCGCTTCGTCAGCGTCCCCGGCACCCGCGAGCTCCCCGCCCGCCTTGGCCTGAGCAACGCCTGGGACAACCCCGCGATCATCCGCCTCGACGCCGCGCTCGCCCGCCTGACGGCATGGAACGCCCGCTACTGGCGCCCGCGCCTATGGCACAAGCTCGCCGCGAGGGCGGCGTACTGGCTGGCGGAGCGGGGGTAGGTGACGAGTGGGTCGGGCGCGGTGACGCGTGTCTCGTCTTCGCTCGACACGAGCGGCGGCAGGGCAGTGCCTCAAGTGCGCATCCGTAAACACACAACCCCGCTCGTCCCGAGCGAAGACGAGGGACGCTGCGCAACGCCACCGCGCGTGTCAGGCTTGCATCGCCCGGCATCAAAACGGCCGCCCCGCCAGTCGCGGGACGGCCGTCGTCCGGGGCCCATATTGGCGCGTCA
>JAEKKO010000132.1 GCA_019510335.1 Novosphingobium sp.
AGTGGCTCCACGACGATGCGCTGCTGCGCGAGGACTTGCGCGCCGTGCTGCGGGCGCTGCCGGACATCGGCCGCGCGCTCGGGCGGGTCGTCGCCGGGCGCGGCAGTCCCCGCGACCTCGGCCAGCTGCGCGATGGGCTGAGCGAAGCGCGGCGGGTCCGTGAGCACCTTCAGGCGCGTGAAGACCGGCCGGCACTGCTCAAAGCGCTGCTCCCGCAGCTCGGTGGGCATGGCGCGCTGGTCGACCTCTACAGCCGCGCGCTGGTGCCGATGCCACCAACCGAGCGCGGGCAAGGCGGGTTCATCGCCGAAGGCTACGACGCCGCGCTCGATGCCTTGCGCCAGACCGCCGGCCATGCCCGTCGCGCCATCGCCGCGCTCGAGGCGAAGTACCGCGACGAGACCGGCATCGCCGCGCTCAAGATCCGCCACAACGGCGTGCTCGGCTATTTCATCGAGGTTCCGGCCAAGCACGGGGACCGGCTGATGGCGCCCGACAGCGGCTTCACCCACCGCCAGACGATGGCCGGGGCGGTGCGCTTCAACGCCCTGGCGTTGCACGAGGAAGCCAGCCGCATCGCCGAAGCCGGCGGCCACGCCCTCGCCGCCGAGGAAGCGCATTTCGAGGAGCTGGTCGCAGGCGCGGTCGCCGCGCGCGAGGCGATCGCCGCGACCGCCGCCGCGCTGGCGCGGATCGACGTCGCGGCCGGGCAGGCCGAGCGCGCCGTCGAAGGGCGCTGGTGCCGGCCCGAGATCGTCGCCGAGGCCTGCCTGACGATCGAGGCCGGCCGCCATCCGGTGGTCGAGGCGGCGTTAGCAGCGCGTGGCGGCGGCGAGCGGTTCGTCGCCAACGACTGCAGCCTCGCGCCCGACGACCGGCTGTGGCTGGTCGGCGGCCCCAACATGGGCGGCAAGTCGACCTTCCTCAGGCAGAACGCACTGATCGTCGTGCTCGCCCAGGCCGGCGGCTTCGTGCCGGCGAGCCGTGCCGTGATTGGCCTCGTCGACCGCCTGTTCAGCCGGGTCGGCGCTTCGGACAACCTCGCCCGCGGCCGCTCGACCTTCATGGTCGAGATGGTCGAGACCGCGGCGATCTTGACCCAGGCGACCGAGCGCAGCTTCGTCATCCTCGACGAAGTCGGCCGCGGCACTTCGACTTACGACGGTCTGGCACTCGCCTGGGCGGTGATCGAGGCGGTGCACGGGGTCAACCGCTGCCGCTGCCTGTTCGCGACGCATTACCACGAGCTCGCGCGGCTAGCGCCGGCGTGCGAGGCGCTGTCGCTGCACCACGTCCGTGCGCGGGAGTGGAAGGGTGAGCTGGTGCTGCTGCACGAGCTCGCCGACGGCCCGGCCGACCGCAGCTACGGCCTCGCCGTGGCCCGCCTCGCCGGGGTTCCCGCGCCGGTGCTCGCCCGCGCCAAGACGGTCCTCGACAAGCTCGAGAAAGGGCGCGCCGAGACCGGCGGGCTGGCGGCGGGACTGGGCGACCTGCCGCTGTTCGCCGCCGCGATCGAGGCCGCCGAGGAGAAAGTCGACGCGCTGCGCCGACGGCTCGAGGAAGTCGAGGTCGATGCGTTGTCGCCGCGCGCCGCGCTCGAGCTGCTGTACGAATTGAAGCGCGTCGCCGGGACGAGTTAAGGTGTGATGACCTTAGCCTGACTCGTCATTGCGAGGGGCGAAGGCCCGAAGCAATCGATGGCCCCCATTCCGCCCTGGATTGCTTCGCTGCGCTCGCAATGACGAATGTGGTTTCAACGAACAGTCTGAAGCCAAGCCGGATTTCGGCGTTCGTTAACCAGACCGGGCTAGCTTGCGCGGGCAATGATGTTCTTCGGACCCAAGCTCAACACGGTGTTCGCCAGCCGGTGGAAGGCGCTGCTGTGGTCGGCCGGAATCCTCGCCACCGCCTATTGCTCGCTGCCGGCCGCCGATGAGGCGCGGCAGAAGGCCGACGACGACAAGACCGCGGCCGAGGCCAAGCCGCAGAACCCGTGGGCGGTGGACAAGCGCTGAGCGCGCTCAATACTCGTCGGTGTCCTCGCCGAAGACCCCTTCCTCATCGTCGTCGCTGCGTTCGCCGCGGAACGCGCTGAGGTCGATCTTTCCGCTCCGCTCCATCTGGCGCATGTGGTCGACGAGGTCCTGGGCGTCGTCGCTGTCGTCGCCGGTGGTGACCTTTTCCGTGTCGCCGAGCCCGAGGTTGGTGCCGCGGCGCAGCAGCGCTTCATCGGCGATCGTCTGCGCCTGTGTCTCCTCGTCTTCTTGTTCGTTGTTGATCGTCTCGGGGGCGAGGGTGGGATCGCGATCGGGGTCGTCCATGACAGTGCTCCGGCGGCGCGCCGGCGGCGGGCCTCCCCGATTCTACGCGTCGCCAGCCGGCCCGTTCCCGCCTCAGCGGGTCGGCACCGGCGCCTCGCCCGAATAATCGTAGAAACCGCGGCCGGTCTTGCGGCCCAGCCAACCGGCTTCGACGTACTTCACCAGAAGCGGCGCCGGGCGATACTTGCTGTCGCCCGTCGCGGCGTGGATCACCCGGACGATGTCGAGACAGGTGTCGAGGCCGATAAAGTCGGCGAGCTCGAGCGGGCCCATCGGGTGGTTGAGGCCGAGGCGGCAGCCCTTGTCGATGTCGGGCGCGCTCGCCGTGCCCTCGCCGAGCACGAACGCTGCCTCATTGAGCATCGGCAGCAGCACCCGGTTGACCACGAAGCCGGGCTCGTCAGCGCTCAGGACGACCTGCTTGCCGAGGCTCTCGGCGAAGGTGCGGGTGCGGGTGACCGTGTCGGGCGCGGTGGCAAGGCCGGGGATCACCTCGATCAGCGCCATAACCGGGACCGGGTTGAAGAAGTGAAGGCCGATGAAGCGGCCCGGATCAGGTGCGCTGCGAGCCATCCGGGTGATCGGGATCGAGCTGGTGTTGGAGGCGAGGATCGCCGTCGCGCCAAGCACTTTGCCGACGGTCTCGAAGATCTTGAGCTTAATCTCCTCGCGCTCGGTCGCGGCTTCGATGACGAATTCGGCGTCTGCCATCGGCGCGTAATCGGCGACAGGCTCGATCCGGGCGAGCGTGGCTTGGGCCTCCGTCGCGGCGAGCTTGTCCTTGGCGACGAGCCGCCCGAGCGCTTGCTCGATCCGCCCGCGGGCCTTCGTCGCCAGCTCGAGGCTGACGTCGGCGAGGAGCACGCGGTTGCCGTAGTGGGCGGCGGTCTGGGCGATGCCCGAGCCCATCTGCCCGGCGCCGATCACGCCGATAACTCGCGCCGTCATGATTTGTCCTCCTGGCGGTTCTGCCCCGGCACCCACAACACGTCGCCGCCGCCCGCGGCGTTGACCGCGCGGGCGAGGACGAAAAGGAAGTCCGAAAGGCGGTTGAGGTAGGCCAGCGCGACCGGATTGACCGACTCGACCGCGGCCAGCGCCGTCGCGGCGCGCTCGGCCCGGCGCACCGCGGCTCGGGCGAGGTGGACCCGGGCCGCGGCCTCACTGCCGCCGGGCAGGATGAAGCTGCTCAGCGGCGGGAGCGCGGCATTGAACGCGTCGATCTCGACTTCCAGCCGTGTGGCCTGGGCCGGGACGATGCGCAGCACCATTTCCGATGGGGCAAAATCCTCGCCGGGCGTGGCGATATCGGCGCCGAGGTCGAACAAGTCGTTCTGGATCGCGGATAGCGCAGCGGCATGGTCGCTCTGGGCGAGCTCGACCGCGGCGAAGCCAACCGCGCTGTTGGCCTCGTCGACCGCGCCGATCGCCTCCATCCGCACGGCGTGCTTGGGCAGACGCGAGCCGTCGACCAGCCCGGTGGTGCCGGAATCGCCGGTGCGCGTATAGATCTTGTTGAGCTTGACCACGCGTCCCCCGCGAATGCGCTCAGTGGCTGAGGATCAGCAGGATCGCGACGACGAGGATCGCCAGCGCCTGGTACTTGATCCGCGCCATCATCATCTTGTTCTGCTTGAGCTGCATCTCGGTAGGCCCGCTGCCGGGCTCCCGCTCGAGGTCGAGCTTGGTGCTGTGCAGGAAGGCGATGATCCCGCGCACCAGCGACACCACCACCATCACGGCGAAGATGATCAGCAGCGGGACGAGGATGTAGGTCATGCCGTCCTCTCTAGGCTTTCGCCAAAGCAAAGGCCAGCCGGCAGCCGGCCCTCGCGCAAGGCTTCGGCCAATTCCAGGCCATCCTCGCCGGCGCGGCGGCGCGCGGACAGCGAGGGAGCATCGCGGGTCTTGGACAGCTTACGGCCGCCGGCGCCGAGGATCAGCAAGTGGTGATGCCAGACCGGCACCGGCAGTCCGAGCAGCGCCTGCAGCAGGCGGTGAACGTGAGTCGCCGCGAACAAGTCCGTGCCCCGCGTCACCAGCGTGACCCCGCTCGCCGCGTCATCGATCGTAGCGGCGAGATGGTAGCTCGCCGGCGCTTCCTTGCGCAGCAGGACCACGTCGCCGAAGATCTCGGGCGTGGCCGTTTGCCTTCCGGCGCGCTCGTCGTGCCAGGTCAGAGGCCCGGCACGGGCGCTCGCCGCGACCATGTCGAGCCGCCAGGCGGCTCCTGACGGATCGACATCGCGCCCACGGCACGTGCCCGGATAGATGGGCCCGTCCGGACCTTGGCGCACTGCGGCGGCGGCGATCTCGGCGCGGGTGCAGCGACAGGGAAAGAGCAGCCCCATCTCCTTCAGCCGTTCGCCGGCAGCCGCGTAAGTGGCGAGGCGGCTTGACTGCACTAGTGGCTCACCGTCCGAGGAAAGGCCGAGCCAGGCGAGGTCATCGCGGAACTCCTGGACCAGGTCCGGACGGCTGCGGCCCGGGTCAATGTCCTCGATCCGCAGCAGGAATTCGCCGCCACGGGCGCGGGCGAGATCGTGCGCGACGATCGCCGACCAGGCATGGCCGAGGTGGAGCGAGCCCGTCGGACTCGGCGCAAAACGGGTGCGGATCATCGGCCGATCCGGGCCGCACTGTGGATTCCGCGCCACTCCCGGCCTTGACGCCACGGCGCCCGCCGTGCTGAATCAAGTGCGATGGATTGTCGTGGGAATGTCATTGACGCCTGCCATCGGAGGCCATGCTCAAGGGTGAGCTGATCGCGCGCGCGGCGAGGCTCCGCAGCGCCGGGGATGACCCCGCCCGTCATTTGTCGGCCTGCCCGGCGCTCGTCCTCAACGCCGACTACACGCCGCTGTCGTATTACCCGCTGAGCGTGTGGCCGTGGCAGACCGCGATCAAGGCGGTGTTCCTCGAGCGGGTCGACATCGTCGCGAGCTACGAACGCGAGGTCCACTCGCCCTCGTGGACGATGCAACTGCCGTCCGTCATCGCGCTGCGCCAGTTCGTCAGGCCGTCCGAATTCCCGGCGTTCACCCGGTTCAACGTGTTCCTGCGCGATCGCTTCTCGTGCCAGTACTGCGGCAGCCCCCAGCAGCTGACGTTCGACCACGTCATCCCCCGCCGACTCGGCGGCAGGACCAGCTGGGAGAACGTCGCCACCGCCTGTGCGCCGTGCAACATGAAGAAGGGCGGGCGCACCCCCAAGCAGGCGCGCATGCCGCTGCTGATCCCGCCGATCCGGCCGACCAGCTGGCAATTGCAGGAACGCGGCCGCGGGTTCCCGCCCAACTACCTTCACGAGACCTGGCGTGACTGGCTCTACTGGGACATCGAGCTGGAGCCCTAAGCTTCGATCGGCCACTCAGCGGACCCCGGCCAGCGCCTTCTGCCGGCGGCGCTGGACCGAGCTGCCGAGGCCGATCGCCTCGCGGTACTTGGCGACGGTGCGGCGGGCGACGTCGAAGCCCCGCGCCCGCAGCAGGTCGACCAGCGCATCGTCGGAGAGGATCGCCTTGGGCTCCTCCGCCTCGATCAGCGAGCGGATCGCGGCCTTGACCGCCTCGGCCGAGACCGCGCTCTCGCCGTCGGCCGAGGCGACGCCGGAGGTGAAGAAGTACTTCAGCTCGAACGTGCCGCGGTCGCAGTGCAGGTACTTGTTCGAGGTCACCCGGCTGACCGTGGACTCGTGCAGCGAGATCGCCTCGGCCACGGTGCGCAAGGTCAGCGGACGCAAGTGGGCGACGCCGTGGCAGAAAAAGCCGGCCTGCTGGCGCACGATCTCGGCGGCGACCTTGAGGATGGTCTTCTGCCGCTGGTCGAGCGCCTTGACCAGCCAGTTGGCGTCGGCGAGCTTGTCCGACAGCCAGCCCCGCGCCGCCTTGTCGTCGCAGGCGCCCTTGAGCTCGACGTAATAGCTGCGATTGACGACGAGGCGCGGCAGCGTGGCCTGGTTGAGGGCGATGTCCCAGCCGCCGTCGGGGCGGCGGCGCAGCAGGATGTCGGGCACGACCGCCTCGCCGCCGCCAGTCGAGAAACGGAGCCCGGGTTTGGGATCGTAGCCCCGCAGCTCGGCAAGCATTCCGGCGAAGTCCTCCTCGTCGACCTGGCACAGCCGGCGCAGGCGCGCGAACTCGCCGCGAGCGAGCAGATCGAGGTTGTCGATCAGCCGCTGCATGCACGGATCGTAGCGATCGGCCTCGATCGCCTGGAGCGCGAGGCACTCGGCCAGGCTGCGCGCGCCGACCCCGGTGGGATCGAGCGACTGGATCAGGCGCAGCGCACCCTCGGCCGCGGCGAGCGGCACGCCGAGACCATCCGCGACCTCCTGCAGCGGCACGGCAAGGTAGCCGGCGTCGTCGAGCTGGTCGATCAGGGCGCGGGCGATGAACGCCTCGCTGGCATCGGCGGCGGCGGCGCCGACTTGCGCGTGGAGGTGATCGGCGAGCGTTTCCCCAGCCGCGCCGCGCTCGTCGATGGTCGGGCCCTCGCCGCCGCCGGAGATGCGCCCCTCGCCGTCGAACTCGAGGTCGCCGGTATCCCGCTCGCGCTCCTGGGTGGCCGGATCGATGTCGAGCGGGCGGTCGTCCTCGGCGCGGCCCTCGCCGATCAGCTGGTCGACCGGTGAGCTTTCGAGCGTGGTGCGGCGCACCTCCTCGACAGCCTCGGCCGGCGCGTCGTCGGCCGGAGCGCCGATCTCGAGCAGCGGATTGCTCTCCACGGCCTCGCCGATGAACGCCTCGACCTCGAGGTTGGACAGCGCCAGCAGCTTGATCGCCTGCTGCAGCTGCGGCGTCATCACCAGCGACTGGGTCTGACGAAGGTCGAGACGGGGGGCGAGGGACATGGCAGCCGCTAGCCTAGCGGGGGACCTTCGCCCCGCTCACAACGTGAAGCCCTCGCCGAGATAGAGCCGACGGACGTTCTCGTCGGCAACGAGGTCTTCGGGGCTGCCGGCGAACAGCACCTGACCGCCGTAGATGATGCAGGCGCGATCGACGATGTCGAGCGTTTCGCGGACGTTGTGGTCGGTGATCAGCACACCGATGCCGCGCTCCTTGAGGTCGCAGATCAGGTGGCGGATGTCGCTGATCGAGAGTGGGTCGATGCCGGCGAACGGCTCGTCGAGCAGCATGATCGATGGCCTGGCGGCAAGCGCGCGGGCGATCTCGCAGCGCCGCCGCTCGCCGCCGGAAAGCGCCATCGCGGGCGAGGCACGCAGCCGCGTCAGCCCAAACTCGTCGAGCAGGCGTTCGAGCTCCTGGGCGCGGACCGCCTTGTCCGGCTCATTCAGCTCGAGCACGCAACTGATGTTCTGCTCGACGGTGAGGCCTCGGAAGATCGAGGTTTCCTGCGGCAAGTAGCCGAGCCCGAGAATCGCCCGGCGGTACATCGGCAGCTTGGTGATATCGACGCCGTCGAGCAGGATGCGGCCCGAATCGGGACGGACGAGGCCCATGATCGAATAGAAGCAGGTGGTCTTGCCGGCGCCGTTCGGCCCGAGCAGCCCGAGCACCTCGCCCTTGCCGACCGACAGCGAGATGTCGCTGAGCACCATGCGCTTGTCGTAGCTTTTGGCGATCGAGACGACCTCGAGCCCGCCCTGGGGGATCGGCGGAGCGGCATCGGTGCGCGAAAGGGTCGTGGTCTGGTCCATCGAAGGCGCGGTTTACGGCTCGCCTCGGCGCTCGGCAAGCAAGACTGCGGCGATCCGCGCGGCAGGTTGGCAGGTTTCGTGCATGGCCCGTCGCGGCAATCCTTGCACCCGCCGGTTTTCACTGCGGTTAACGAGGGTTGATTGCCTGCAACATCGGTGGTCTACTCGGCGACGGAGAAGATGGAGGCAGCGGCAATGGCCGAACTGTGGCGGGTTCGCCGGGCAACAGCCGCGAAACCGCTCAACTGGCGCAAGCGAATGAGCGACAACATCGCTTTTGCGCTGCTCGTCTACACTGGTCTCCAGATCTTCGTGACGATGACCGCGCTCAGGGCCGAAGGGCCGTCGATGCTGCCGTACCTCGCCCTGGTCATCCTGGTGATCGCGATCGTTCCGTGGTGCCGCCGGTTCGAGCGGCGGTGGAACAAGCTGACGGAGAGCCAGGCCGCCGATCCGGCGCTGGCCCGCTACTTCCGCCGCGATGTCGCGCTGCTGTGGCTGCTGGCGATCGGCTTGCCGTTCGCGATCACCGGCCTGTTCCGCCTTTTAGGCGCGCTGTTCACCTGACCTTGCGCGGCATTGCCGCCCGTCCGGCGCGGCGATAAGGCACCGCTCCGGCGCGCCGAGCGCATGCTCCGAAAAGGGTTGGTCCGCAACATGCTGAGCCTCGATTCCGCCACCGAGCGGGCCACCGCGCTGGTGGAGCGTGCGCGCCGCTCCGGCGCCGATGCGGCCGACGCGGTGTACCTCGCCGACGCCTCGCAGAGCGTCGCCGTCCGGCTCGGCCAGCTCGAGGACGTCGAGCGCTCGGAAAGCGAGCACCTCGGGCTCAGGGTGTTCATCGGTCGGCGCTCGGCCAGCATCGGCTCGACCGACTTGTCCGATGCCGCGCTCGAGGAGCTGGCGGGGCGCGCCGTGGCGATGGCCCGCGCCGCGCCCGAGGACCCTTACGCCGGCCTCGCCCCCGAGGAGCTGCTGCTCAAGCACGCGCTGCCGCCGCTCGAGCTCGCCGCGCCCGACGAACCGGCCGCCGCCGAGCTACGGGCGATGGCCGAAGCGGCCGAGGACGCCGCTCGCAGCATCGCCGGCGTGACCAACAGCGAAGGCGGCACGGCCAGTGCCGGCAGCGGCCTCGTCGCGCTCGCCACCAGCCATGGCTTCGCCGGGGCCTACGGCGGGACCAGCCGCTCGGTCAGCGCCAGCGTGGTCGCCGGTGAGGGCGGGCGCATGCAGCGCGACTACGCCTGGCGCACGGCGCGGTTCGGCGAGGACTTGCCCCCGCCCGAAGAGATCGGCCGGATGGCCGGCGAGCGTGCGGTGGCTCGGCTCGACCCCGGCCGGCTCAGCAGCGGCCCACTGCCGGTGGTGTTCGATCCGCGCGTCGGCGGGACGCTGATCGGGCACCTGGTCGGGGCGATGTCGGGCGCCGCGATCGCCCGCCGCGCCAGCTTCCTGCTTGGGCGCGAGGGTGCCCAGCTGTTCGATTCCTCCGTCACCGTCACCGACGACCCGTTGCGCCTGCGGGGCTTGCGCTCGCGCCCGTTTGACGGCGAGGGGCTGCCGACGGCGCGGCGCGACCTGGTTGCCGAAGGGCGGCTGACAGGCTGGCTGATGGACAGCGCCGCGGCCCGCCAGCTCGGCGCCCGGCCGACCGGCCATGCGGTGCGCGGGAGCAGCGGCGCGCCTGGGATCGGCGCCAGCAATCTCCACCTCGCCGCCGGAACCGTCAGCCGCGAGGCGCTGCTCGGCGACATCCCCGAGGGGGTCTACGTCACCGAGCTGATCGGCCACGGGGTCAACGGGGTGACCGGCGACTACAGCCGCGGCGCGGCGGGGTTCCGCATCGTGCGCGGCGAGATCGCCGGTCCGGTCGCCGAGTTCACCATCGCCGGCAACCTGATCGAGATGTTCGCCGGGTTGACCGCCGCCGACGACCTCGAATGGCACCGCTCGGTCAACGTGCCGACGCTGCGGGTCGATGGGATGACGGTGGCGGGCGATTGAGGCCGACACAATCCTCCCTGAGCGAAGCGCGGGGAGGGGGACCGCCGGACCCGCAGGGGCCGGTGGGGGAGGAGTCCGGTGGTGCACCCGCCGCTTGGCGGCGGTCCCTCCACCATCCGCTGCGCGCTGGTCCCCCTCCCCATCCGCTTCGCGGCCAGGGAGGAGTTTTTCAGGCCGCCGCTTTTTCCTTCGCCCGCTCGATCGCCTCGAGGACGATCTGCCGGGCGTCGGCGGCGTCGCCCCAGGTGCCGACGCGGACCCACTTCTCGGGCTCGAGGTCCTTGTAGTGGGTGAAGAAGTGCTCGATCTGCTGGAGCACGATCGACGGCAGGTCGTGTCGCTCGCCAACGTCGGAGTAGTAGGGGAAGGTCGTGTCGACCGGGACGCAGATCAGCTTCTCGTCGCCGCCGTGCTCGTCCTCGAGGTTGAGCACGCCGATCGGCCGGGCGCGGACCACGCAGCCCGGGACGAACGGCGAGCGGGCGATGACCAGCGCGTCGAGCGGGTCGCCGTCGGGCGAGAGCGTGTGCGGAATGAAGCCGTAGTTCGCCGGATAGCGCATCGGCGTGTGGAGGATGCGATCGACGAACAGCGCGCCCGAGGCCTTGTCGAACTCGTACTTGACCGGCTCGCCGCCGACCGGGACCTCGATGATGACGTTGAGGCTCTCGGGCGGGTTGTCGCCGCAGGGGATCATTTCGATGTTCATGGGGAGCGCCCCTAGCGGGCGCGACCCGGCACGGCAACGCGGCTATCGCGCGCCGCCGAGCACGTTGATGGTGAAGGCGATCACCCCGACGTTGTAGACGTAGGCGGCGAACGAGTGGAGGACAGCGACGTGGCGGATGCGCGGCGAAGTGATCGCGCTGTCCGAGGTCTGAAACGTCATCCCCAGTGTAAAGGCGAAATAGGCGAAATCGCCATAGCCCGGCTCCTTCGTCCCGGGAAAGTCGATCCCGCCGAAGTCGCCCTCCCCGTCGGTGTCGAGCGCGTAATAAAGGTGCGCGTAGTGCAGCGCGAACACGCTGTTGGCGAACAGCCAGGTGAGCAGCAGCGTCAGCGAGGACCAGCCAGCGGTTGGCATCGTTGGCATCGGCGTGGCGGCGGATCGCCTCGGCGCCGTTCTCGCGCAGGATCGGCAGCAGCGAGACCAGGAAAACCGCGGCGGCAAAGTCGAAGCCCATTGCGATCGAATCCGCCCAGCCGGACGAATTCAGCAACGTCCGGTGCGCCCAGAACGCGAGCGGCAGCAGCGCGAGGAACAGCAGGAAGCGCGGCGGGGCGATCCGTTTGCCGAGGCGCATCCCGGCCGCGCGGTCCGCTGCGAAGTTCATCGCCGGGCGGCGGTCCGCCGCGGCGCCAGCAGCCGGTCGAGCGGCGCCGGCGCGGTTCCGGGGATGGCACGCTCAAGCCACGGGTACCGCAACCCGCCGCTGTAGCGGATCGGGATGGCCTGGAAGCGGTCGCCGCGCTGGACCAGCAGCTCGATCGGGCGAGTGCTGGTCTTCGCGGCGGTGACCGCGGCCTTGATCGTGTCCGGATCGTACGCGGTGCCGTTGACCGCGACGATCTTCGCTCCGGTCACGATGCCAGCGTTGAACGCCGGGCTGTCCCACAGCGTCCCCGTGACCTTGCCGTCCTTGTCGAGGCTGAAGCCAAGCGAATAGGCCAGCGAGGTCATCTTGGCCTGCTTGTAGCGGCCGGCGTCGTACGGGTTTGGGGTCTCGCGCCAGACCAGCCGATAGCCGGCCTTCTCGATCCCGGCGAGCGGCACCGGCTGGCCCGGGGTGTTGATCCGGGCGTTGAGGAAAGCGGCCCAGTCGTACGGATAGACGGCGTTCAGCGTGCGCACGACGTCGTCGAAGTCGTACGTGACCTCGCCCCAGTCGCCGTCGCGGACGCCGAAGAACGCGCGTGCGAAATCGTCGAGGCCTTTGCGTCCGCCGGTCCCCGAACGGATGATCTGGTCGGCTTCGAGCCAGACCAGCGCCCCTTCGGTGTAGTAATCCTCGTTGCGGGCGATCGACGCGTACGGCTTGGGCCGCCGCGCCGAGAAGATCGGATCGGCGGTGGTGTCGTCGACCGAGCGCCAGGCGCGGCCCGGCGTGTAGGCGAAGCCGCCGGCGTAATTGGCCAGCATCCCGAGCACCGTGTCCTTCTTCTGCACGCCCGAGCGGGCGGCGAGGACCAGGCCCCAGAACTGGGTCTGGCCCTCGTAGACCCACAGCAGGTTGTCCTGCATCGGCGTCCGGTAATCGGGCGTCCATAGCCCGGCCGGACGGCGGAATTTGCCGTTCCAGCTGTGGCTGAACTCGTGGGGCAGGACGTTGCGGTCCCACTCGTAGTCGTCCCAGTCAACGAAAGCCTTGGGCTCCATCGAGTTTTCGCTCGAGCGGTGGTGCTCGAGCCCGATCCC